>CAYPKT010000004.1:0-76087 GCA_964411385.1 uncultured Candidatus Brevefilum sp.
AAAATAAAAATGGTGGGCACGAGATCGGTGCCCACCCTACGGCTTTTCAATATTCTAATCCCTAATTCCTAATTCCTAATTCCTAATCCACAATCCATAACCCCTATGCTCTCTCCCGTTTTTAACCGACTATAATTAACCCCAATGAACACACCTAAAAGAATTATCCTCGCCATCACCGGTGCAAGCGGTGCGATTTACGGCCTGCGAGCGTTGGAAACTCTGCACACACTGGGCATTGAAACCCACCTCGTTCTTAGCGCGATGGGCGAGCAGGTGCTGCAGTCTGAAACCCGCAAAACATCTACAGACGTTGCGCCCCTGGTCACGCGCCTTTACAACGCGCAAGACTTGGCTGCGCCAATTGCTTCGGGCTCCTTCCGTACAGATGGGATGTTAATCATCCCCTGTTCGATTAAGACCCTTTCTGGTGTCGCAAACAGCTATACCGAAAACCTGATCCAGCGTGCTGCTGATGTGTGCTTAAAAGAAGGACGGCCACTGCTGCTGGCGGTGCGCGAAACCCCTTTGCACCCCGGGCACCTGACCTTGATGGGTAAGGCTGCCCAAGCGGGGGCGATCATTTTTCCACCTGTCCCTACCTTTTATGACAGCCCCACTACAATTGATGACCTGATATGTGCCACTATAGGCAGAATGCTGGCTCGGGTTGGTATTGAGAACGATATTTACCAGCCTTGGAATGGGGCTGTTGAATAAACAGATAAAAAAGGAAAACTGATATGACCCAACTGGATACTTTGCGTCAGGAAGACGCTAAGAACTACGCTCGTATTAAACGCCGTCTATGGCTGGTGGATGAAGCCGCTTCTCTGATATATGCCGCGCTTTGGCTGGTAACGGGCTGGGCAATAAACCTGCGTACCTGGCTTATCAGGCTCAACAGCAACGATTGGTTCGTTGTAGCGGGCTTCGCGGCGATTTTCGGTGGAGTTTATTTTCTACTTAATTTGCCGTTGGGTTTTTATTCGGGCTACCTTTTACCGCATCGTTTTGAACTTTCCACGCAAACTCTTAGAGATTGGCTGATTGATCAGCTTAAAAGTCTGGCTTTAAGTGCTGTGTTGGGTTTAGGCTTAATTCAGCTGGTGTATATGATTTTGCGACTTAGTGAAGAGGCATGGTGGTTATGGCTTACTGGGGCGATGCTGTTGATCAGCGTCGTGTTGGCTAACCTGGCACCGGTTTTGTTGATGCCGATCTTCAACAAGTTCACCCCTTTAGATGAAGAGCATGCTGACCTGGCAGCTCGCCTGCTGCATCTGGCAGAAAAAGCAAATACCCATGTGCAGGGGGTGTTTAAGATGGATATGTCCCGTCGCACCAGACAGGCTAACGCGTTCCTGACGGGCATTGGCAGCACCCGGCGCATCGTACTCGGCGATACTTTAATCGAAAATTTCACCTCAGATGAAATCGAAACTGTGTTGGCACACGAATTGGGGCATCATGTGCACCACGATGTACCCTGGTTAATGGGGTTTGGCACACTCATCACGGCGGGCGGGTTTTACCTGGTCTCGCTGGCGATGACATGGGCAATTTCTGCCTTCGTGTTTACAAATGTTGCAGACCCAGCTGGCATGCCGGCTTTGATGATTTTACTTTCACTGTATCAATTGGTTACCATGCCGTTGGAAAACGCTTTTTCACGTTGGCGAGAGGGTAAAGCAGATGACTACGCCCTAAACACCACCGGCAAACCTGAAGCCTATGCTTCTGCTTTTACCCGGTTAGCAAATCAAAACCTGAGCGATATCGACCCTGAACCGTGGGTGGTGCTTTTGTTTTATAATCACCCCCCACTGAATGCCCGCATCGCCAAGGCGCAGGCTTGGAGATCGCCTTAAACCCTTGACGACCCTAAAAAACCTGGTTGGATGATCTTTTTGTTTTATCATTGAATAAAACGAGATTATTATGCGGGTATAATCTACCCTATGCCAGACTTACCAGTTATTGTCTCTGTTGATATTGAAACCACCGGCCTATTACCCGGTGAAGATGCGATTATTGAAATTGGGGCTGTCAAATTCACCGGGCGTCGGGTGGTGGATACTTGGTCAACCCTGGTTAATCCGCGCCGCCCGATACCTGGCCAAATTACTCAACTAACTGGCATTACAAATAACATGGTGCGTCATGCACCCTTTATCATTGATGTCATTGGGGACTTAATCGGCTTTGTTGGTAACGCACCTGTTGTAGGGCATAATGTGCGTTTTGACCTCAACTTTTTACAAAAATGCGGTGCATTAACGACTAATGAAGCAATTGATACCTACGAGCTGGCTGCTGTATTAATGCCGACAGCCAGCAGGTACGGGCTTTCGGCCTTGGCGCAACAGTTAAACATTTTACTCCCGGCAACTCACCGTGCTTTGGATGATGCTAAAGCGACCCATGCTGTTTTTATTGAACTGATAGAAAAAGCTGCTCAACTTCCCTTGCCCTTGCTGGCAGAAATCGTTCGAATGGGCGAGAGTTTAGATTGGAAAGCAAATTGGGCCTTTCAGCAGGTGTTACGTCAACGCGCAATGGAACCTCGCCCAGCCAGGAGAGACTCACGAACAGACGCTGGACCCCTTTTTGATAAACCAACTGATAATGAAAACTTTAGGGTAGGGGCAGAAAAAGGTGAAAAGAAGCTCAATGTCGATGATGTCGCTGCGACATTAGATAGGGGCGGACCGTTTGCAAATTACCTGGGGCAATTTGAATATCGCCAACAGCAGGTGGATGTGCTACGATCGGTTGCTGAAGCGTTTAACCACTCTAAACATATGCTTATCGAAGCTGGAACCGGAACAGGTAAATCTTTAGGTTATTTGATCCCGGCAGCTTATTGGGCGGTTGCCAACAATACCCGGGTGATGATTTCAACCAATACGATAAACTTGCAAGATCAACTACTGAATAAAGACATCCCTGATTTACAACACGCGTTGAATTTGCCGGTACGTGCAGCAGTCCTTAAAGGGCGGGCTAACTACCTGTGCCCGCGCCGCCTGGATGTGATGCGGCATCGTAAACCGGAATCTATTGAAGAGGCACGAGTGCTGGCGAAGGTGTTGGTATGGTTGCTTGATAGCCGTACCGGCGACCGGATGGAAATCAACTTGAATGGTTATGTTGAAGACATGGTTTGGCGGCGCCTTTCAGCAGAAGATGAAGGCTGTCGGCCTGAAGTGTGCCTAAAGCGCACCGGCGGGCGCTGCCCGTTCTATCGGGCAAAAATAGCTGCAGAAAATGCACACTTGTTGATTGTCAACCATGCCTTGTTACTCGCGGATACTGCAACTGAAAATCGGGTACTGCCAGCTTATGATTACCTGATTGTAGATGAGGCGCATCACTTGGAATCTGCAACCACCAGCGCGATGTCGTTCAAGGTTCGGGCGGTTGATATCGCCCGCCTTACGCGAGAATTAGGCGGACAAAAATTTGGTTTGCTTGGCAGATTTATGGACTTATGCCAAGACCTACTGAAGCCTGCTCAAATGGCTGCGTTAAGCGCATTGACCAGTAAAGCGGCTGAGTTGGCAGATCGCTTTGATACTGAAATGGCACTTTACTACCAAGCTTTAAATAGCTTTATGGAAGATGTACGCGAGGGACGTCCGATGGGTACTTACCCCCAACAGGAACGAGTTTTACCTTCAACGCGCACCCTGCCAATTTGGTTAGATGTCGAGATCTCGTGGGAAGAGGCAAACCAAACCTTGAAAGGCTTGCTGGCTATTTTGCGCGACCTGAGGACCCCGTTACGTGAACTGGCAGAGGAAGAAAATGAAGACGCTGAGGATATGTTGGGCAGTATGGGGAATATGGTTGCTCGCCTGGAGGAGACTCAAGGCAACCTAAACGGCTTGACGTTGGAACCTGATGCAGACATGATCTACTGGGTGGAAATCAACCCCAAAGATATGCGGGTTACCTTGAATGCAGCGCCCCTGCACATTGGGAATATGATGGAAAAATACCTTTGGTATCAAAAAGAAAGTGTGATTTTGACCTCGGCGACCCTCACGGCTAATGGGGAATTTGACTATTTACGTCGACGGTTGAACGCTGAAGATGCTGATGAATTGGTCGTAGGTTCACCCTTTGATTATGAAAAATCGGCGCTGGTGTATTTAGTGTCGGATGCCCCAGAGCCTTCAAATTATAATGGACATCAACGGACGGTTGAATCGGCAATTATCAATGTAGCAAAAGCCACAGGTGGAAGGATGCTGGCTTTGTTTACATCTTATGAGCAGCTGCGGCGTACTTCGAGCAGGGTTTCCCCTGTTTTAGCCCAGGCGGATATTCAGGTATATGAACAGGGGGAGGGCGCGTCAACAAGTACCTTGTTAGATACCTTCCGCGATGCTGATCGAGCTGTGTTATTAGGAACACGCGCCTTTTGGGAGGGTGTTGACATACCAGGAGAAGCCCTTTCGGTGCTGATGATTGTCAAATTACCCTTTGACGTGCCCTCAGACCCGGTTATTGCTGCCCGCTCTGAGACTTTTGAGGATCCGTTTTATCAATATCAATTGCCCGAAGCGATATTACGATTCAGGCAAGGGTTTGGACGCCTGATTCGTACCCAAACGGATCGTGGCGTGGTTGTGGTTCTGGATAAACGGGTGATAACCAAACAATATGGGCGTTGGTTTATCGAATCGTTACCTGGTTGTACTTATCGGCAAGGCTTATTAGGGGATTTGCCAAAAACTACTCAACTGTGGCTGAACCTGTAAAATCGGGCTTAATCTTTACTGGTTTTCACATCATGTTCGAGGATGGAACCCAGCAAAAAGCGCAATAAAACTTTAGTAAATAAAATAGTAATGGATTTTGTGCTTGGTGCAAGAGCGAGGTGAAGGAGTTCACCGCCGATGGCAAATTCAATCGCCAGGATAAGCTTATGCCCCAAGTGTCTGCGGATGCGTTTATTCGCTGAGATGTGATCTTCGAGGGATGAAAACAAGGTGCGAGCATAACTAATGGCTGCATATAACAGGGCTGAAAAGATGATCAACGCATGGGCTGCTTCCACGATAAGAATTGCATACCCCATCACTTGCGAGAAAATATGCTCACCAGGAATTAATGTCGTTTGTTCTTCGATCGGCGCTTTTGCGGTTACGATTAAAAAAACTATCAACGCGATGATGACAACAACTGGAAGAATAATATTTAGGATTTGACGATGGTCAGATTTTAATTTTTGTTGGAAAATGTCCTCACCCATTAGAAACATCTTTCTATATAATTTTTATTAAATCATAAATATTTCTCATAGTGTACCATCAATCCAAACGTTAAATGATAGCTTCTGAATATGTAAAATTAAAGCGAACAACATGAAAAATATAAAAAGGAAAACAATGAAAAAAATAAATTATTTAGCACTAATTTTCGGTGGTTTATTACTCTCGGCGTGTGCATTAAGCGTAATGTCGCCAACGGCAATACCTCAAGATATTCACACACCACCAGCAACCCCGGTAACTCAAAATGACCCAACTGTTTTTGTCACGCAAAGCCGACTTTCTCTCGAAGGAACAGCTAAAATAATTATCAACGCGATAGCAAGTGAAGACATGGAAACAGTTGCCAAGTACGTACACCCAGAAAAGGGCGTGCGGTTTTCACCTTACACCTTTGTTGAGGACACTCACCTGGCTTTCTCTGCGGATGAGTTGCCAAAACTGGTTGACTCTGAAGAGGTATTCAACTGGGGGGTTTTTGATGGATCTGGCGATCCGATAGAATTGACCTTCAATGGGTATTATGAACGGTTCCTTTTTTCTTCCGACTTTTCAAAACCAGATAAAATGGCTATCAATAAAGTTGTTGGTTCAGGCAATACGATTAACAATATCGCGGGTTTTTATCCCGGTTCATCTTTTGTTGAATACCATTTTAGCGGATTTGATGAAGACTATGGTGGAATGGATTGGGTAAGTTTACGATTAATCTTCCTTGATGAAAACGGCACCTGGTACCTGGTAGGGTTGGTCAACGACCAATGGACGGGGTAACACTGACTTTAGAATTCATAAAACTTGAAATCTAAAAAGAGGTTGGTTAGTTACGACCAACCAACCTCTTTAAATTTAATTGAACCTAATTAATCAAAATCGGAATAGTAGCTAGGGACGGCCCATCCTTTTAACTCTGCAATTTCATCCTGCATGCTGACGAAAAGCCACATTTCGTGTTCGATTGTTTCGCCGGCCCCTATAGGGTCTGTGATCCAATCACTGGTACCGCCGAGGATATTACCATCTTCATCGTAGGCTAAAACATAAATATCTACATGGGAGATTGATTTATTGTAAGTATTGGTTAGCTTAATTAAGATATCTTTACTGTACTCATCAATAAAAGAGACCTCAAGAACTTCAAAGGGGTTTTTGTCTAAATTAAAATCGTTAGCGATGTTGCCCGCGAACGGAGAAATAGCAAAATTGTCGGTGATTGCACCTGCGGGCTGGAAAGAAATAATGGGTGAAAGCCCTATTGTATCACCGGGAAGAAGCAAATTAAGATATGTAGTTCCCGTAGCGGTTACGTAATCATCTTCATCGAAGAAGGTAACTTGGAAATACGAATATTTAAATGTATCGTTAGTGAGATTTTTAATTACAAATCCACCTGAAATATCATCGAAATCATCTAAGCCATATCCCATATCTTCAATGCTGATCTTTGAAAGTGGGTCTTGTGCTTCTACCTCTTGGGCATCCCAACCCATATAGGGGAAAACATCTACTGCTTCAACATCATCAAAAATATTAACAGTGCTGGCAAAACCCATATAATCTTCATCGTGAATAAAATCGAGGTACTCCATGCCTCCGCCGACAATATCACCAGTGTGGTTATAACAGATAAAACTAACCCTAATGTCTGTGTAGGCAACGGGATCGCTATTGTAGATTTCGCCGGTCACCATTGGGAAACTGTCATCTTCCCAGAATTTTGCTCTTTCCACAGAAAAGGGATCGTCGGAAAGACTGGCTGATGAGGTGCGTTTAAATGTCCATGTTACTTCGACGTTATCAACTTCTTCATCATCGTCAGATGGCCAGAAATCAGCGACTACGCCAACTTTTTGACCAGGAAAGACCTTTGAGACAATTTGTGTTTCTTCATCCACAAGACCACCGAAAGCATCATAAAAAGAAGTGGTGAAGACGACATCTTCATACATGAGATTGTTTGAACGGTTTTCAACAACCTGAAACGCATAAGTCCGGGTTTTGTCTTGGGCCCAAGCGCCATTATCCAATAAGACCAAGCCTTCTGACGAAGATGTTGCAGGTTCGGGGGTTGGGGCTGGTTCTTCAATCACAACTTCTTCTTCGGTTTCAACCGGGACGGGTACAACAACTTCTTCTATGGGTGGTTCGGGCGTAGCTGTTGGGTCGGGCTTACTTTTTAAGCACGCCAAACCAACGATTAAGGGGAACAGGGCAATGAGTGTTAAAATTTTGTAAGTTTTTTTTGACATTTATTTCTCCTTATTAATAAATTTGTCAAGCTTTTAAACCGTAATGATAAAATTATCATTTCATAGCTATCGGAAAGATTTTATCTTTCCAAAAATTACTCGATTTTGTAGTATATCATATTAAATTTAATAAACTATCCAAGCCTGTTAAAATCCTATATTTAAGCAGAATTTATTTTACTTGCCTGGTTATTCATCCATTTTAAAGCTTCCCGCGCGCTAAGAGGGGCTAAAGGCGTTTTTGTCACAAATAAGCGGACACCATCTGGGCAGGATTTGGAATATTCGCGCAGTGCCCATCCTATGGCTTTATTGATAAAAAATTCATCAGTCCCCAAGTTCTCTTGGATGATATCTTTTAACAAGGCAAAATTGGTGTTGGTTTTGTATCGATTTTGAAACAAGATGCAGGTTCGCCTAAGCCAGAAATTTTCTGAAGAGCGCCATTGCGGTAATTTTAACTGCTTAACATCAGGAAAGCGCTTAAAGAGGGAGCCCACTGTATTAATCGCCAGGCTATCCACAGTGTCCCACCATGATTTTGTGGTCAATAAGGTCTCAACTGGATCAATAAAGTTCTGTGATAGGTTGTTTGCGAAATAACCTAAGAGGTCAACAACGATATATTGATAATCCCTTTCGGGCAGCTGCCAAAGATCAAATGAAATTGATGGTAATTCTTCTAATTTTGGTAACCCTTGCTGGCTGATGAATTCTTTTAATAATGCCCTCCGTTGTGGTGTTTTAATCCCTAAAAAGTCAAACTGGTTGCGCATATACGCCTTCATTGGCTGAGCAGAGTCTGAGTTTGCGTGAGGTTTGTAATGAGCCTGGATTGCATTAACATATGCATTCATAGTACTTCCTTTAACGATAAGCCCTTACAAATGATGCAAAGATTGGAACAATTAGCAATCGCCTGGTAGACACTTAATTCAGTTTGGGTATTCCCCGCAGAAAAAAGAACCTATAGGGCAGATGGGAGTCGAACCCATACGGTATCTCTACCGACGGATTTTAAGTCCGTTGCGTCTGCCATTCCGCCACTGCCCCAAGTTCAGTACTTATTTTACCCTTTGTCGCCAACTTGGGAAGGTGTTACATACATGAATTTATGATCATTTTTATTTTGATCACAAATTGAATTATAATTATTTTAATAATATAATAAAATGGGTCTTATTTATGATCAATTATCTATTAAATCGTAACTGTCAAAGGTGATAGGTGTTTGATAAATATGAATAATTCCTTTATATTAATAGTAGTTAATGAAATGTTAATAAGGTGATAAAAACATTGGTAATTTGGACACAACGCAAAAAAGAGTTGGTAAAAGTCACAAATGTACTTTTAATGTGATCATCAAAAAATTGGTAATGAGAAACGCGGCTTAATTAACAAAAATTAACTTCCCAACAATAAAACCTATAAATTTATTCGTATAGGAAATGATTTAACGTTCCTAAAAAGGAGGTGAGTTTATAAGCAAACATCGATTGTAAGCAAAAATCTTATCCATCCTTAACATTATTTAATTTATAGAAAGGTCGTTTTAAAATGGAAATTTCAGTTGGTCTTGCATTTTTACTTGCATTTATTGCTGGTTTCGCATACTTTACACGACGCTTTATGGGAGAACTCTACCTGGAGCGAGCCATCGTTTTAGGTCCATTGGTTGGTTTAATTATGGGAGATCTTAAGACCGGTCTTATCATGGGTGCCACTCTTGAGTTAGCCTTTATGGGAGTCACTGAAATTGGCGGTGGTGCAAACATCAATATGCCGATTGGAACAGTATTAGGAACCGCATTTGCAATTTCTTCTGGGCTTTCAGTGGAAGAAGCTTTATTGATTGCCATCCCTGCATCTGTTATTGGTTCTTTCTTTGAAATTCTTGCAAAAACCTTTGCCACCTTCTTTGTTGCTCGAGCTGAGAAATTTGCCCAAACGAGAAACACAAAGGGCTTTTCAACGATGGTGCACACAGGCAATATTTTCCACGGTCTTGCTTTTTTCTTGCCCACCTTCCTGGCTCTTTTGTTAGGGCAATCGGGTGTTGAAAGCTTGGCGGCATCAATTCCAGCGTGGCTTAACGCCGGTGTTAAGGTGATTGGGCAGGTTTTACCGGCATTAGGTTTTGCTTTGTTGTTGAATACCATTGCTACAAAAGTATCCATGCCCTGGTTTTTCATTGGTTTCATTTTAGCTGCGTATTTGAAGTTTGATGTACTCGGCGCGGCGATTGTAGGTGTTATCATTGCCTCGCTGTTTGTCTTGCGAGATGGCGGCTTTACACTCATCAGTAAGGAGGAAACCGAAAGCCATGGTTCCCTGGTACCACCTGAATATCAAAAGCAGATTTATTGGCGTTCATTTGCTTTGCAATCTGCCTTTAGTTTTGACCGTATGCAGGGTCTGGGTTTTACCTGGGGCTTGTTACCGTGGTTGAAGCATATTTATGGCGATACACCGAAGTTAACCGAAGCTATTTTGCGTCATACCACCTTTTTCAATACCCACCCCTGGGTGGCATCACCGGTTTACGCATTGGTT
Source organism: uncultured Candidatus Brevefilum sp. (assembly GCA_964411385.1). GTDB lineage: Bacteria > Chloroflexota > Anaerolineae > Anaerolineales > Anaerolineaceae > Brevifilum. The sequence continues at coordinate 10,088 of CAYPKT010000004.1, forward strand.
GCGGATATGGAAGCCCGCCATGCACAGGGCGACGAATCCATTGATGAGGCAGCTATTCAAGGTATAAAGGGTTCATTAATGGGTCCCCTGGCAGGAATTGGCGACCCGTTGTTCCATGGTACCATCAGGCCAGTCATGGCTGGTATCGCGGCTTCTCTTGCCTTCACTGGTAACGCACTTGGGCCAGTTTTATTCTTTGTCGTAATGCTGATTTTGCACATCTATACCTCAAAAGTGACCTTAGATTGGGGCTTCAAATTGGGCAGCACGTTGTTTGAACGCTTAGACCCCGATTCGCTTTCGAAATTGATGGAAGCAGTAACAACCGCAGGTATGGTTGCCATTGGTGCCCTGGTAGGAACGTGGATCAATATCACCACCCCTATTAGCTATACCTCTGCAGAGGGCGTTCAGGTGACCGTACAGTCATTACTGGATAAAATTTTCCCCAGGATGCTGCCTCTGGCAGTCGTTCTATTGCTGTATCACTTTGCAAGGAAGGGTGTTTCAGCTACAAAATTAATGCTTATCGCCGTAGCAGCTGCTTTAGTGCTTGGTGCCCTTAAGATTTTGGGTTAAAATAAATGCAGGGGCGTGATGTGTTTCAATCACGCCCCTAATTTTATTAAAATTCTGAAAGTAAATGGAGGCGATAAATGATAGTTTTACTGAGGATTGATGGGCGGTTAATTCACGGACAGGTTATTGCAGGATTTTCGCAGCGTGAAGGTGCGGAAGTAATTATGGTGATTAATGACGCTGCAGCTAAAAATCCCTTTCAAAAGAACATTATGAAAATGGCGATCCCGAAAAGCGTTCGTCTCGAAGTGGTGACGATTGACGACGCTCTCACCGTTTTAGAAAATGATGCTAATCGATCAAAAAAGGTGCTGGTTTTGGTTAAATCTCCAATTGATTTAGTTAAATTAATTGAAAATGGCTTGAAGATTGATAAAGTTAATGTTGGAGGCGTTGTTAATGAAGGCGCTAACATCAAGATTACCAATGAAGTTAAAGCCACAGAAGAAGAAATGATTGCCTGGAAGCGGCTAAATGAATTAGGGATTGTTTTAGAGTTACAGTGGGAATCAAATTCAAAGAAATCTGATTTTAATAAAAGAGTTGCATGAAAATAAGAAAGGAAAAAAATGACAGAAAAAAAGAAAGATAATATGCATACAGCTACACTGAGGACTGAACATCCTTTTTATATGTATGAATCGTTGAATACCACCCCCGAAGCTTTAGCGTTAATCCTTTCGGATGAGAGCCTTTCAATGATAAGTGATGTGGCCGATGTTTTAGCTGATAAGAAACGCATCAACCTCGTTGGAAATGGGACCTCATACTTTAACGCGTTGTATGGCGCCCTGGCATTAAACAACCCGGGTGAAAAGTTTGCAGTAGGGTACCCTGCTTATGGCTTTCTTGCCTACCCTCCCGCTGGTTTAGACCATGAAAACGCTGTTATTGGGATCTCACATTCTGGAACCTCGCCTGCCACAGTCGATGCGGTTGATTTTGCCAAATCAAAAGGAATTTTAACCATCGGAGTGAGCGATTATCTTGATTCTGCTTTAATCCGGTCTGTCGACAAATTTATTTCAAGTGAAATTATTGAACTAAATGGGCCAAAAACCAAAAGCTATGTCGGCTCTCTTTTACGCTTTTTGCTTTTATCGATTGAATTAGGAAAGAAAGATAAAGATTTATCGGCACTCCGAGCTCAACTGAATGAAAGCCCAACAATTGCGAGGCAAGTTTTAGAAGAAAACGAACAAAATGTCAAGGCGTTTGCTGAATCTCGTGTTACGAAACCAAACAATGCCTTAACATTGGTTGGTGCTGGCCCTTCCTACCCTAACGCACTTGAAGGAGCACTTAAAATTGTTGAGACCATGCTGCTTCATGCTGTTGCTCTGGAAATAGAAGAAGCAGTTCATGGTAATTGGGTTAGTCACAAAGAGGGCGAGCTGTTAATTGTCTTTGCACCTAAAGGGCCCAGCTTCGAGAAATCACAAATTTTAGTAGGCGGCATGAAGAAAATTGGCGCTGAAATTTGGGTGATTACGGATAATGCTGCCGGGGTCGAAGGTGCTGATTTTACGACAATTATCCCAGAAACTGGTAATGAACTTGTGTTTTCATTGTATTCAATTTTGCCAGTATACCAATTTATCTACTATCACACCTTGAAACAAGGCGGATTAATCCCTGATCGTGGCCCTTATGGTGATCAAAAATTTATGGATGCCCGTCTTTTCATGCGCTCATGGCGATAAGTTCTATACCTGTATACTAAAGGAATAAAGATGGTCGGCTTATTACTGGTTTCACACGGTCAATTGGCAGCGAGTATGCTTTCAGCTGTTGAAATGATTATTGGCAAACAAGATGGCATGGGTACGATTGGACTTTTCCCAGAAGATGGCATTGACGATTTGCAGAAGAAAGTTGCAAAAGAGGTTAATCAATTAAACCAGGGTGAAGGTGTTTTGATTTTAGTTGATTTATTAGGCGGAAGCCCTTTTAATGCCAGCAGCATCACCACTCCCGATTATGACTTCCCTGTGGATATTGTGACTGGTTTTAACCTAGGTATGCTTCTCGAAGTCCTGACAAACCGCCCTGGTCAATCTTTTGCGCAACTTGTGAATTTGGCTTTTGATGCAGGTGTTTCTTCAATCCAAGTCCAATCAAGGCTATTTGCAGAGGAATAAATTTTGGATAACGCAAAATTTTTTATTAACTTTCCGGTTGTATTCGGCACAATTGGCGCAGTTTTTCTTATACTCTGGATTGGGGCTATTTTTGGCTTTTGGAGGAAATGGTTCTGGGATTCTCAGACAGGAATTGTTTACGGGTATATCGGTCTTGCTTTTGCTTTGTTTGTTGCAGCATTTCAAGAACCCTTGATTTTGTTGTTTGACCAAAGAAAGTGGATGGTCGACGGTTTGATCATTTTGTTTTTGGTGATAGGGGTGACGTTGCCCCTGAAACCACCAAACTTTCTCAAACCAAAATGGGTGCAACAAATCGAAAGAGAACCGAAATGGGTTTATAAAGAGATGGTTGCCCAAATAAAAAATGGTTACAATTGGCAAGCAAAATTAATCGATTATGACACCCTGGCGAGTTGGATAAAAGAGATTAAACAGAAACATCGTAAAAAATAAACGCGCAAATAATAATCTTCACTATGAGCTATAAGGAAGTAAAGTGATAGTGAAGATTTTTAAATTAATAATCTCGCGAACAAACCGATGCTTTCGTCATTTAAAAGAGCCCATCATTTGTGTGAATAAAAATTATTTTGGCTTTATGAGCATCGTTAGTATATTTATGCGAGCAAGATAGGAGAAAAATGACGCTTGAACTTTCACTGTGGAACTGGGTGTTGGCATTATCGCCGATGCTGGCAGTTTTAATTATGATGCTGGTATTTAAAGCAAGCGGTTCTCGTGCTGGTGGGATCGGATGGTTTACTGCGGTTTTAGTAGCGATATTATTTTTTGGGTCGGGCTTTAATCTTTTAGCAGTCTCGCAAATTAAGGCAATTCTCCTTAGCTTGGATGTTTTATTTATTGTTTGGACGGCATTATTTTTATTTCACATTGCAGATGAAGCAGGGGCGGTTCGTCTTATCGGGCAGGTTTTGCCGAATTTAACCCAAAACCGTATTATGCAATCTTTATTGATCGGTTGGGTTATGGTTACTTTTATCCAAGGCACAGGTGGCTTTGGGGTACCGGTTGCGGTTTGTGCACCGATGTTGGTGGCAATTGGGTTTACCCCAGTACAGGCGGTAGCGATGACTTCGCTGGGCGATACCTGGGCAGTCACTTTTGGCTCTTTGGGTGCATCATTCAAGAGCATGATGGCCATCACTGGTTTGCCCGCAGAAACTCTTGCGCCATTATCTGCTGTTTTGTTAGGTGTCGCGAGTTTTCCCAGTGGTATGTTGGTGGCAATCATTGGCAATGGCTGGAAGAGCTTTAAAAAGGCACTCCTTCCTGTCTTTTTGCTTTCAATTGTGATGAGCACCGTCCAGTACCTGCTGGTAACCAATGGGTTGTGGACCCTGGGAGCCACAGGAGCTGGGCTTGCGGGTTTGGTTACAGGCTTTTTATTGCTTCGTTTGCCAGTTTATCGAAATTTAAACCAAGATGAGCAGAGGGCGCCTGAAAAACTGAATGCTGAAATTCGTGATGAAATTAGTAAGGAACAAGTAAACTGGCTGCCACTAATTAGCTATGGGCTGCTGGTCGTATTGGCTTTTGGGACGAATATGATCAAATCCGTAAGCATGTTTTTGGGAAAGGTGCGCTTTTCATTAGACTTCCCAGAGGTAACAACCCGATATGGTTGGGTTACCCCTGCCGGGCAGGGCGCGGCGATTAATGTTTTTGGTCACCCGGGAGCGATTCTTCTGTATACATGTGTACTTTCTATCATCATTTACAAAGCTGCTGGGCTTCTCCAACCGGGTGCCCTGAAACGTATTACGAATAAAGTTGTTCGAAGTGGAATAAATTCCAGCCTGGGCATTCTAACGATGGTGGGTTTAGCCTCGGTGATGCTCCATACCGGGATGACATATTTGCTTGCCGAAGGATTGAGTGAGAGTATTAATCGCAACTTTTATCCTTTAGTGGCGCCATTCATTGGGGCTTTAGGTTCTTTTATCACGGGAAGCAATACGAATTCTAATGTTTTATTTGGTGCCCTTCAAATGAACTCGGCCCAGTTGTTAAACTTGAGTGTGCCGTTAATTCTGGCTGCCCAAACAGCAGGCGGATCGGCTGGTAGTGTGTTGGCTCCAGCTAAGGTAATTGTTGGTTGCAGTACGGTTGGCTTAGCAGGGCAAGAGGCAAATGTAATGCGTAAAATTATCGGTTATGGGTTAATCCCGATTGCTTGTATCGCCCTGGCTGCCTGGTTAATTCATTTGTTGGGGTAGGAGCAAATATGAATGAAATGAAGCCCGAGTCGCTTAAAAATAAATTGAATAATTCACAGGTGCGGGGATGGCTGCTTGTAATCCAAATTGTTTTGCCATTTTTTTTATACGGTGCACTACAAATAGAGCAACAAGTTATCATTGCTTTAACTGCAATTTTATTTGTTTTTAGCATGATATTTTTAGTGTGGCTGGGATGAAGGACAAACGCAGCAAGATTTCCCGAAATATGAACCCTGTTTTATCGTCGATTAGCCTGGTGTGGCTCATATTCGGGTTGTTCTTGCTGGCATGGCGGCTTTGGCCACCCCCAATTGACGCGAATGATGTGATTATTCCAAAAGGTGATTTGCCAGCAGCCCCCGATGGCGAGCACTTTGCAACGATATCTGACTATCAAATAACTGTTTCATGGCCGCGATGGATTCGCCGTGGCGAAAAAGACATTATTAAATTATCTCTTATCGATTTGGATCACCAATCTTCAGCTGGCGATCATGCCCAGATTGTTCAGATTGTTTCTATTGAACCGATTGCACATCCTCTTAACATCAATCCCCAGGGAAGCTTGCAGGTTCATATGGGCGATGAGCAAAATTTATATTTAGAATGGGAAATATCGGGAGATAAAATTGGGTCTTATCCAGGAAAGATTTATTTTTACTTCAATTTTTACGACGAAAGCAATCAAAACTTTATCAAAGTGCCTGCAGCTGTGATAGATTTTGAAATCAAGGTAACGGATTTGTGGGGGTTGACCTCAGGAGCAGCGCTATGGATAGGGTTTATCGCCCTCTTATTTTGGGGAATATTTTTATTATTAGCGATGATAACCGTTCTGAAGCGTCAATAGCGAAATACGTTACGCTGACATAAGGAAATTATTAATAAAACCAGTGGAATATTATGGATAAGGATAATCAAAACAACCAGAGACTGGGGAGAACAGGAAAAGAGAAAATTGCGTGGCTCCCAATTAAAGCTGGCTGTCTTACGGTAACCATCGCGAGTATAGCGATTGGAATTGGCTTATGGATTGATATAAGCCATAACACGGTTCCCCGTTGGACTTTAATCATCCTGATTGGAAGCGCACCGATTGCCCTTGGGCTTGTTTTCTATAATATCAGGCAGACCTTAGCGAGAGCAAGGGGTCAAACGAAGATGAAAGACGAATAGGGATATAAAAAACTTGCGTAAAGAAACTCCGTTGCAGTTATAATTGATTCAACATTAACGCCGTTGGAGTAAAAGATAACGGTAAAGAACTTAGCACAACAGGAGGTATTGATGAGCATTCCCTTTGTTGAACCCTTTCGCATAAAAGTTGTTGAGCCAATTAAACAGACCTCACGTGATGAACGCCTGAGAGCGTTGGCGAACGCTCACAATAACCTGTTTGGTGTGCCATCGGAAATGGTCTTTATCGATTATTTAACCGATTCTGGCACCAACGCCATGAGCGACAAACAATGGTCTGCAATGATGGCAGGGGATGAATCCTATGCTGGAGCACGCAGCTTTGACCATTTTGAATCTACGGTTAAGGATGTGTTGGGATTTCCATACGTGCTGCCAACCCATCAAGGTCGGGGTGCCGAAGGTATTCTTTTAAAGACCTTGGTTAAGGCGGGACAATTTATTCCAAATAATAACCACTTTGATACGACCATGGCGAATGTTTTGGCGCTGGGTGCCCACCCGGTTGACTTGGCAGTCGACGAATCTAAAGATGCAACCAGTGACTTGCCCTTTAAAGGGAATATGGACCTGGAAAAGTTAGAAAACTTTATTCTCGGGGTTGGCGTAGAAAATATCCCCCTGGGGATGTTAACGATTACTAATAACTCTGCTGCTGGACAACCGGTTTCTATGGCGAATATCAAAGCAACTTCTGATATTTATCGCAACTACGGAATTCCGTTTTTTATCGATGCCTGTCGATTCGCTGAAAATGCCTGGTTTATTAAAAAACGTGAACCAGGTTACGGAGAGATATCTATTAAAGAAATTGCCCGAGAAATGTTTTCGTATGCAGATGGCTGCACCATGAGTGCGAAAAAGGATGCAATTGTCAATATTGGCGGATTTTTAGCTTGCCGTGACGAAGACTTGAAATTCAAATTGGCTGAACGCATAATCATCCAGGAGGGGTTCATCACCTATGGCGGTCTGGCTGGACGCGACCTCGAGGCAGTAGCGGTTGGCTTATTGGAAGGCGTTGATGAAGATTACCTTGACTATCGTGAACGGCATACCCGCTACCTGGGCGAGATGCTGCAGTTAGCTGGGTTGAATATTTACTTGCCTACTGGTGGACACGCAGTTTACGTTGATGCAGCAAAAACTTTGCCTCATATTTCAGCTGAGCAATTTCCCGGTGTGGCATTGGCGAATATGCTTTATATTGAGGGGGGAGTTAGGACTGTGGAAATCGGTAGTTTGATGTTCTCTCACCCTGACCCTGTTACGGGCACGATCATCCCCGCCGCAAATGAGTTGGTACGCTTTGCCATCCCTCGGCGCGTCTACACCCGCAGTCACCTGGATTACACTGCGGAAGTCGCTAAACAGGTAGTTAATACTGCTGATTCAATCCGTGGCTTGAAAGTAACCTGGGCACCAGAGTTATTACGGCATTTTATTGCCCGGTTGGCTTGGGTAGATTAAAGACGATGACAAAATGCTATGAACTAACGATTAAGAAGGTGCCTGATTATGAAATGGGAATATAAAGTTGAAAAGATTGAGATTAAAGGATTCTTAGGTGGCGCTATTGATACCTCTCGCGTCGAAGAGCTATTGAATTCCCATGCTCAAGAAGGCTGGGAATTGGTTAATGCCTTGACTACGAATCAAAATTCCGGAAGAACGCGCGATTTTGTTGCAATCTTCAAACGTATCAAAGGTTGAAGGGGACTAATTCTTTAGAGGGCAGTTAACCTTATATCTTTTGATTGTGGAAGGGTTTTCTAATGGTGAACATTGCATTTCTTTTAATTGGACTTAATTAAAAGCTTGGTGAAGGTTAGGATATATTGAAAACATATAAGGAATATCGTTTTGGGGTTTGATGGAAGATCCATTGATAAAAACAGGTGTAATTAAATTGATGGAATATTTTTCTAATAATTTAGAAGACATCTTTGGCTTGGGCTTGGCAAATTTTTTATATAAACATAGGAGGTTATTTTCATGAAGAAAGAACGATTTAAAGCATTTAATTATGCAATTGGCATGTTTGGCACGTCGATTCCCATTAATATGCTTAAAACTTATGCCGCAATCTACTATGTAGACCAATTAGGGTTAACCACGCCCCAATGGGCAATTATTTTGTTTTACTATACATTTCTCGACGCTATTGATAACCCTGTATACGGATTTTTGTCGGACCGAACACGGACAAAATGGGGCAGAAGGAAACCCTGGTTGGTGATTAGTACGCCTTTGTTAGTTTTAGGTTTGATATTTTTCTTTAATACTCCCGCTACTTTAGAAGGGCAAGCTTTATTTATCTACGCCATGGCGTTTTACTTTTTTACAGGCACTATTGATTCGGTAATTAACGCCAATTATGGAGCTTTATTCCCTGAGATCTTTCCGGATGATGCCAGTCGAGCAAAGGCAAATGCTATGCGCCAGGCGTTTCAGCTGGTGGCAATGATCATCAGTATTGCGCTTACCCCCCTGGTAACCAACCTGATCGGTTATGGTTGGACTTCGGTCGTGTATGGCGTGTTGGGCGGTGTGGTTATTCTTTATATGTCTTTGACCAGTAAAGAAAAGGAAATTGAACCAGAAGAAGCAAAAGTGGAGCTTTGGGATAGCTTAAAAAGTTTATTTTCCAATGCAAAATTTTGGGTGGCTGGGCTGGCTAATGCTTTTTATAGTGCTGCAATGGCGTTGGTGATGGCAGGGTTACCATTTTTTGTGAAATATCGGCTTCAAATTCCTGATGCGCAATCGACAATCTTGTTCGCTTCGGTGTTGTTAATTGCGATAGGCAGCGTGGCAATTTGGGCGATGTTCGTACGTAAATATGATTTGATGGTCGTGTGGCGCTTTGCCTTGGCGACCCTGGCTATTGCTTACGTCCCCTTATTCTTTGCCAATTCACTGGTGACGGCGATTATCAGTGCGGCATTTGTTGGGTTTGGATTTGCTGGCGTGATTACGACTATGGATTTAATTGGCGCCCGGGTTATGGATGAAGACACCGAGAAACATAATGTTCGACGAGAAGGGATAATCTCCAGTGCCCTTGGTTTTATGAATCGCTTGAGTGGCTTGTTCACCAGTGCAGCTTTTTATTTGTTGTTTGTGTTCTTTGGATTTGAAAGTGGAGATAACCCTGGTTTGCAACCCGGTAATGCCGCTCGTTTCTTATTGACGGTGTTCCCTTTTGTTCTTATGTTAATTAGCTTGGCGTTTTCTTTCTTTATTAATTTTAACGACCGTAAACCGCGCTTTGCAGAAGTAGAAGAGTAACAAAGGATAAGCATATGGTGCAAGAGACCATTAAAACCAGCTTAGAGCTGTTTATTGAACATACCCAACAAGGTCAATATTTAACTCTGCCGTTCACGATGCCTTTTGGCACAGAAACAATGACTTTGTGTTATGAATACGAACGGCAAAAAAACGATGAGACTCGTTTTGACCATGGAATATTTACAAACCTTGAAGGTAAAAATATTGTCGACCTGGGACTGATTGCACCAAATGGTAAGCAAGTGGGCGCGTCGGGTTCGGACAAGTTGGAGATCCTGGTTAGCGAAGCTCGGTCCACCCCTGGTTATAACGCGGTTGAATTGACCCCAGGTGAATGGAAAATACTGGCAGGTGCGTATAAAATAGCGCCTGAAGGCGTACGCGTCACTTACCACCTGGAATTTAAATTAAAAGCCAGGCAGCTATACCTGGGTGATTTACACACCCACACGCTTGCATCGGATGGCGTGTTGACAGCTGAAGAATTAGGAAGACACGCACGCAGGCACGGATTGGATTTTATTGCAATTACGGATCATAACCAGATGATAAGCCAGGATGCACTTCCTCAAATCGACGGCTTGACAATTATCCCCGGGATAGAGTGGACGCATTACCAGGGACATGCTAACTTCCTGGGGGTTGACCGTCCGTATGACAAACCATTTTATACAAATGATATTGCTTCTACCCAGGCAATTTTCGACTCTGCCCGAGATCGAGGCGCTTTAATTGTGGTCAATCATCCCTTCGAAGAAATTTGCCCGTTCAAAATCGCGCTTGAGCAGATCCCCTTTGATTTGTTAGAGGTTTGGAATGGGCCAATGCGTGAGTCTAATTTAAAGGCGATAGGTTTTTGGCAGCAGCTGCTTGTCAGCGGGAAAAAGATCCCCATCTGTGGGGGGAGTGATTATCACCGTGATCGTTTGTTTCAAATTTTAGGTGGACCTACTGTAGGTGTGTATGCAAGGTCTACCAGTAAGTCGGATGTTTTGAGGGCTGTTCGTCAAGGGCATAGCTTTATTACCTTCTCTCCTGAAGGTCCACTGCTTAACATGTTTTCAGGGTCTGCGATCATGGGTGATTCACTGGTTTGGAACCAAGGGCAGGTTGTGAATATTAATATTGACCGTTTAGAAAAAGGCGACCTGGTAAGGGTCGTTACCCAAACTGAGAGCATTGATTTTTACCAGGCACCGACACGTGGAAATTGTCAGCTTTCTTACCCTATAACAGCGCCTGGTTTCGTCAGGGTGGAGGTGTGGCGCACCTTTTTGCCGGGCATTCCACCCTTGCCGGCTTTGATTTCAAACCCGATTTACTTAGATAAGGATTAATTTAGGTGTAAAGATGATCAATAAATATGAATTTGCTGAAATAATGGCTGAAGGGTTGGGAGTTCTCAAGGCGCAGACCGAAGGTTTGACCCATGAAGATAGCTTAATCCAACCACAACCCGGTGGAAACTGTTTGAATTGGGTTGTTGGACACTTAGTTTGGAGTATGGTCGATATGATGGCTGCAATTGGTGGAGAGGTTCCATCAGACTTGCCGGATTTATCTCATTATGGCTATGGGTCTGAACCTGTTCGGAAGCAGGAAAAAGGCGTGCATGATTTACATGTATTAATTAACCATTATGCAGAGCTGATGAACGATTTTTCAAAGAAGCTTGAACATATTGATGAGGACGCTTTTGATGATGTCATTGAGTTTTTTCGAGGTCCGGCGCGCCGAGGCTATGTTTTGTTCTTTGACCTTTATCATAATATTTTGCATTTAGGGCAATTAGAGCAACTCCGTAACCTGGCTGGTCGAACCGAAAAGCTTGTGTAAGATCTAATCATGCCAGCTTAATGTAAACTACCAGATCGATGACGGAAGTTTATTTTATAGAATCAGCAATTTGGTACCCATTAAAAGGATAGGGTATTTGGTTTTGGGTTTAAAATTGCAAAGCCTATAGACATAGAAACTGCAAATATTAATGGTAGTGTTTGTTTAGAAGATTAAAGTAAAAGATGCCATCAATTCATAAACTGCCCCACCTTATAAAAATTATATTTATTGTAATTATATTTTCTGCGTTTATTAGCCAGACTGGTTATAGTCGCTCTCTGAATGTAGTACAGCTTGAATGTATAGATTGTTCTTTGGTTAATAACCAATTATTTATCGTCCTCCCTAAATATGACCCTATTAACATCTCTCCATACCGGGTTGAAGAGATTAACCCATACTTTACGATTAAACATTTTTCTACCCAAAAAGGGGTGGATTTGTCTGTAGCGATTATCAATGGTCCATCCAAGCCACCCGAAGGATTTGTCGATGCTCACGACGGCTGGATAGACATTCCAAAAGCCGCCACACTGTTACCTGATTTCCCATCATTTAATTGGGTATTTGGCTGTTCAGCGGTCTCAGCTGCGATGATAGCTGCTTATTATGACCGCAACGCCTATCCAAACCTGTATACGGGGCCTACGCATGGTGGTGTGTGCCCAGTAACCGATACCTTATGGCCAACTTGGCTTGATGGAGTTTTCGACCGCTATCCTAATAACCCGTTGATTGCCTCGCACCAGGGTGTAGATGGGCATGCCGGTAGAGGTTCAATAGAAGATTATTGGGTGTCTTATGGCAGTTCAGCAAAAGATCCATATATAACAAAGGGTTGGCCTCAGCACACTTGGTCTGACGCAATGGGCGACTTTATGAAAACCAGTCAATCTGCTTATGACAACACGGACGGAGCCACTTCTTTTTATAATTTCACTTCCAGCCCAAATAAATTGACGTGTGATGCAATGGAAAATTATGGAGTTGCTCATACCGATGGTACTTATGGGCGTAAGCTTTTTTATGAAGAACGTGGTTATGAAGTGGCCGAATGTTACAGCCAGATGACAGATAATAAAATTGGGGGTGGCTTTTCTTTTGCGGACTATAAAGTACAGATTGACGCTGGGCATCCGGTGCTAATAAATCTTGAAGGCCATAGTATGGTTGGCTTTGGTTATAACGGAACCAACATGCTTATTCGTGACACCTGGGATAGTAACCCAAATAATATCTATAGCATGCCCTGGGGAGGAAGTTATTCTGGGATGGATTTATATTCTATCAGTATCGTTCGCCTTGAAGATCCATATTCTGAACCGACGGTAACCCCGATGTTGACGAATGCTTACACGTTGACACCTACAAGTACGCCGACACTAATGCCCACAGGCATGCCAACGGCTACCCCAACTTCTTCACCGACTTCAATTGCAACCCAAACCCCATCACTGACGCGCACGCCGGTTACACCTTATTTCCATAAGGTTTATTGTCCGTTAATCATTAAATAAGAAAACCTTTGCTGTTTTATAAAGAATTATTTGATCTTTATTCAAACTGTCTTTTATGTTTCAATTGGCGTTTTAAATGGAAATGATTGTTAGAATGAAGGGTAAAGCACCCTTGAAATCATTATTTAATTTATTTATTGGCTTCAAACTGCTGTATTAGAGGAAGCTCAGTTTCGATTGCACCACAAAGATAAATACGCATCTTTTTGTCTAAAATTAGACCTTAGGTTTATTTTTAATAGGGCGGTATTTATGAAAATAGAAAAACAATTGATGAATATTGTTTTTAATTTGTTATCAAGTGCTAAAATTATTTATATTTTCAAACCTGTAGAAAAAACCTAATAAAAACATTGAAACAACCTCCCACTTTATTTGGACCTACCATTTAACACGAGCCCTTAACAAAAAACCATGGCTAAAAGAAAATTAAAACGTCAATTGAACTTGCTGCAGGTAATTATGCTGGGAACAGCTGGCACCATTGCAGCGGAAATATTTGTTCTCATCGGGCATGCCGCTGGTATTGCAGGGCCGGATGCTGTATTAGCAATTATCATTGGTGGGGTACTAACCTTGAGCATTGCCCTGAATTATTGTGAACTGGCAACGACCTACCCGGTTACAGGTGGGGCGATGACATACGTAAAAGAGGCTTTCGGTAATAACCTGGTGATGTTCCTGGTTGGTTCTTTGGATAGCTTATCCAGCATATTTTATGCTGCCCTTTCCGCAGTGGGTTTTGCTTATTCACTTAAGATTTTCTTTCCTTTTTTACCGTTAATTCCGGTAGCATTATTAGCGATTTTCGCGGTGGGGATGATGCATATGCGAGGGATTACCTCGGTTGGGAACCTGCAAATTGTTTTAGGCGGCTTTTTATTGATCGTCTTCGCCTTGTATGTGGTTTTAGGTTTTACTCGACCAAGTGGATTTAACTGGGAGACTTTTGAATCTGGGCGAGAATTATTTGAAAACCGATCAATTTGGGCAAATTTGGCACGGATGCTTTCGACAGTTGCATTAATTTACAGCGCCTATGTTGGCTTCGAAGTCATTGCTGACGATGCTGAAGAAATTCAAAAGCCACATCGAAATATCCCTATTGGAATCTTGGTGAGTCTGGGAATAACCACATTGATTTACACCCTGGTTTCATTAGTTACAATTGGGGTGATTCCTTACAGTGCTTTGGCAGGGTCGGAAACAGCCCTGACCGACGCGGCTTCATATTTCTGGCCGAAAACTGGTGTGAAGGTGGTTGCAGTTGCAGGATTAGTGGCGACCTTAACCTCGGTCAATTCGGCTATGCTTTCTGCTACCCGAGAATCGTTTACTCTGGGAAGAGACCAAGTTTGGCCGCGCAGTCTTTCGCGCCTTAGCCGCTGGCGCACGCCTTATGTTTCTATTTTAATGGTTATGATATTAAGCGGTCTGGTAACAGCAATTGGACTGGTGGATTTTTTAAGCTTTATTTCGAGTGCGGGATATATGTTTGTGTTATTCTGGGCGTCTTTGGCAATGATAAGTTTGCGACGAAAATACCCCGATATTGACAGGCCGTTTAAAGTGCCCTTCTACCCGTTAACCCCTATTTTAGCAGCGTTGAGCGGTGTATTAATTATCGTGTTTGCAAACCCTAAAGCTCTTTTATTTTTAGGCATAGTGATAGTTCTTTTGTCAATTGTGTATTATATTTCCAGTTTTTACCGCAGTCGGAACCAATTAAGAGCCAAACTTGAAGAGGCGATTGGCGGGGGACGGTTACTCATCGCAGCTACGAACCCTAATACGGCACGAGGTTTAGTTGAACTTGCATCTCGTTTGGCAGAGCATCAGGAAGATACAACGATCAGTTTGATGTCAGTTGTTAAAGTTCCAAAAGCTGATTCAGATGCGGAAATAAAAGATCTGATTGATAAGAATAAAATTGCTCGAAATGAGTTATTAAACCTAACTGTGCAGATTGCGCAGCAGCGTAATGTTGCAATTTCTGCCAAAATAAAAGTAGCAAATAATGTTGAAAGTGCAATTTACCAGGAGCTTCATTCACCAAACCCGGTAAGGATGATTTTATTGGGCTGGCCGTCACGAGATACTAAATTGAAGATTCCTCACAATGTTATAAAAGAAGTGATGGTAAATGCACGTCGCGATGTATTAATCCTACGAAACAAAGGGATTGAAAATATTCAGAAGATACTTGTACCAATTTCTGGAGGGCCAAACACGCCTTTATGCCTTAACCTGGCAGCATCCATTGCGTATCAACCTGGGATTAAAGTTACCGTATTGCATTTAATTGCTGAAGGTTTGGATGAAGAGACAGCTGAAGATGGGTTTTTATTTATCCAGGAGATAATAGAAAACACTTTGGGTAAGATCCCTGATTGGTTGGATATTCAGGTAAAACCAGCCCAATCTGCCAGTGATGGTATCCAAAAGGAAGTTCGGGATGGCGAGTATGATTTATTGATGATCGGTGCTGGGGGTGATATGTTTTCGTATCAAACGATATTTGGTGAATTGGATGATATTTTGGTTGAATCTGTCGACTGTTCGATGTTGATTGCGCGCCATTATCAGCCAGAAGCAGCAATGTGGCTGAATAAGCGTGTCCACCGGTTGGAGACATAAAAATAAATCCTTAAAGTCTAATAAGGTATTAATATAAAGCGACCTTATTGTTGGTAAAAATCGGGGGAATGCATTATTATCGCGCCTTGTAAATCACCTTGCAAGGGATATTAATTTTTATGTGTAGAAAACCTTTTTTGTCGTTTACGGTGGTAGTTGCTTTTATTCTATTTATCTTTTTAATGGTTAATCCAAAGGGTGAAAAACAGCCTGTGGTCGACCCTCTCACCATAGCTGATGGATGCACCGGGATTGGAAACCCCGCTTATGAGTATTGCACAACTATTATGGGCTATGAATACCAGGAAGTTACTGGAGATGATGGCAGGCAAGATGGTGTTTGTATGATGCCTGACGGTGTTTTATGCCCTCAATGGGATTTTTATGCCGGCACATGTGGAAGCTCCTTTTCCTATTGCGCCCAAAATGGAATGGGTTTGGAAACACGAATTGATGGCAAAGATCCGTTTAGCAATCGTTATGGCTTCTGCGTCGATAACCATGGCAAATACCTGGGAACTTATTGGAGTTTGGCTGGTTTAATCGACATAAATACGGACCCAAATGTTACATATCCACCATTTGTTCCGGGGTCGCCTACCCTTCCTGATGATTTTGGGCAAGTCATAGAAGTGCCTGGGGGGTTTGATTGGCGAGACCATGCGGGCTTTAACTGGATGACGCCTGTGAAAAACCAAAGAAGCTGTGGAAGCTGCTGGGCTTTTTCTGCTGTTGGAGCCGCTGAAGCACAAATTAACATTATTTCCGAAAACCCCCACCTGGATTTAGACCTTTCTGAGCAATATCTGATTTCGGATTGTTTCCCCCTTGGGAATTGCAACGGAGGCAGCGAATACTTAGCGCTCTATCAAATTTATAAGACTGGGCTTCCTGACGAAGATTGTTACCCTTACCTTAATCGTAATAGCTCGTGTCTTGATCGATGCAGTGACTATCGAGAGCGCTTAGAATATTTATCTTATGCGAACTTTTTACATGAGCCTGATTATACTGAGCAAGATATTAAAATAATTCTTAGCCACACTGGGCCGGTAGTTTTAACCATAGGCACATACATTGATGGCATTAACGCCTATTGGGATGGTGATATCTATCGTTGCCGGAATGACTACCCAGACGGCGGCACCAGTAGGATCGACCATGGCGTAGTGGCTGTTGGTTACAATGACGAAGAAGGATACTGGGTTGTGAAAAACAGTTGGGGGGCTACTTGGAATGGTACTGGTTATTTTAAGTTGGGCTATAACGAATGCAATGTTGCACATTCACGGATATCTTGGGGAGGGTATAGCCCACCAAAGGCAGT
The DNA here is from genome assembly GCA_964411385.1 of uncultured Candidatus Brevefilum sp. Taxonomy (GTDB): domain Bacteria; phylum Chloroflexota; class Anaerolineae; order Anaerolineales; family Anaerolineaceae; genus Brevifilum. The sequence continues at coordinate 26,862 of CAYPKT010000004.1, forward strand.
GTACCTTAGTGTGGAAGATGTGCCCGAAGGAAGACATTTTAATACGGTTGTGGGAATATTAGAATCGGATGATCTTGATGCTGATGATGCTCATACTTACGATTTAGTGCAAGGCGAAGGAGACGACGATAATCATTTATTTAATATCTCTGGGAATAAACTACGGGCATCTGGCATTATTGATATGTTAGAAAGAGACACACTTTCTATACGGATAAGGTCTACAGATATTGGTGGACAATATCTTGAGGAAGTAATTCAAATGATCGTGGTTGAAGGTGTACCGACAAATGATGTATTTATTCCGATGCTAATGCTCGGGCACTAAAAAGTTAAATTTTAGAAAAGATATTTTATAACGATGTGGAAAAAGCCATTATTTATAGTTATATTCATCGGCATCATCTTTTCTATAATATTTATTTCAAATTCTAACCAAATAAATTCACAGGTAAACTCGAAATTAAACGATGATATGGGGTGTACGGGGATGGGTAACCCTGCCTATATTTATTGCTCTCAGGTGATGGGTTACGAATACCAGGTAATTACCGATGTATTCGGCGGTCAGGATGGTGTATGCATTTTGCCCGATAATATCGAATGCCCTCAATGGGATTTCTATGCCGGCACATGTGGGGAGTCTTATTCTTTTTGTGAGCAAAATGGGATGGACTTGATCGTTAGAAGTGACGGTCAAGACCCGTTCAATGATGTTTACGGGTAATGTGTAGATAAAGAGGGGCGAGAGCTGGGTTCTTACTGGTCGCTATCGGGTGTTTCCTTTGGGAGCAGCTTGGAAGACAACAGCAATTTATTGGAGCCTGCTACAGTAGAATTGCCAGTTGCGAATAAATATCAGGCGGCTTATCTTCCTTCAAGTTTCGATTGGCGCAATTATAAGGGTGCTAATTGGCTCACCTCAGTTAAAAATCAGGGCAGCTGTGGTAGTTGCTGGGCGTTTGGTGCGGTTGGAACAGCAGAAGCTATGTTGAATATTATTGCAGACAACCCTAGCTTAAATTTGAACTTATCTGAACAATACCTTGTTTCAACCTGTACCACGATCGGTGATTGTAATGGGGGGTTTGAATTTTTGGCCCTTGATTATATTCGAGATGATGGTGTACCTGATGAGGCTTGTTATCCTTATAAGACACAAAATAGTAATTGTTCAGAACGCTGTAGCGATTATGCAAACCGGCTGAAATTTATTCCGACTTCATTTCGAAAGAGTTACACCTATACAGAACTGGAAATGAAAGAAAAGCTCGTCGGACATGGGCCTATACTGATCACTTTGGCTATAGCAGAAAAGACTGCAGGTGCCTACTGGGATGGGGGAATTTTACGCTGCAAGAATGACAAACCCGATGGTGGTGTAAGTACGATTGACCATGCGGTGGTCGCTGTTGGTTATAACGATGCTGGCGGATACTGGATTGTGAAAAACAGCTGGGGTTCAGGATGGAGGGAAAACGGCTACTTCAAATTAGGTTACAACGAATGTAATGTTGCTAACTCAAGGTTTAGCTGGGTAGAGGTGCCTTTTATAGGGGATGAGAAGTTGTTTATCCCAATCTTTTTACGTAAATAAAAAAAGCGATAACTTTTACATCGCTATAAGAATTAAAAAACTTGTGTAAGATGAGCCTTATTGGTTTTGGGGGTCGGCAAAAAATAAGGTAAATAAAAGATCCGTGTATAATTTCTGTAAACAACTTTTAATCTCCTCGGGTATTTAAAGCCATCCTTTTTTACAAACAATTCATTAATTAACTGGTTGTAAAATGGGAACATAAATTAACAAAAAACAATTAAGTAAAAAATTAAGTGAAAGGCTTTGGGGAATGTGTACAAATAATAAAATATTATTTGTAAAAGTGATCTTAATGATTTTTGCCTCCGGAATAATTTTTAGGCAATCTGGGCATGGGCAGCCTTTGAATCAACGATTATCAGAAATTGAAAACGGCGGATTAACTTCAGAAGCAGGCTTGTTGATTAATCCCTGCTCTCAAACCAACGTTGATAACCCCATATTTATTGAAGAAATTAACCCTTACTTTTCCATCAACCATTACCAATTGAAGGGTGGTAAACCCATCCATGCAATGATCATCAAAGGCCCTCCTAAACCGCCCGAACACGAAAATGAGACACGAGCTGCAGGAATTAGCCTAATTAAAATTGCTAAAGCATTACCTGACTTTCCTTCTTTTAATTGGGTCTTTGGGAGTTCGGCTGTCTCAGGCGCAATGATTGCTGCTTATTACGACCGGTTTGGTTATTCCAGCATTTATACGGGGCCAACCAATGATGGGATTTACCCCACCACCGATACCGGTTTTGGGAATTGGGTAGATTCCATTAGCGATACCTACCCTGAAAACCCCCTGGTTGCATCTCATTTTGGGGTAGACGGCAGGCAGGCACCGGGTTCAATAGAAAATTATTGGGTATCGATTGAAAGCCATAGCCCCGACCCTTTTGTTGCAAACGGGTGGGTAGAACACGGCTGGGGGGAAGCAATTGGCGATTATATGAAAACCAGTCAATCTCAGTTTGGTAACCGAGATGGATGGACCAGATTTTACTACAACGCCTTTAGCACCGAGAAATTAACTTGCGCTGATCTGGAAGAAAGTGGCTATTTTTACCATGACGGAAATTATGGTAGAAAGCTGTTTTATGAGAGCCGTGGTTATTTAGTGAAAGATTGTTATACACAGGCAACTGATAACAAGGTAGTAGGTGGATTTTCTTTTGAAGATTTTAAAGCCGAAATTGACGGGGGCCACCCGGTGATGATCCATATTGCAGGGCATACGATGGTTGGCTTTGGTTATGAAAACGACTTTGTTCTGGTTCGCGATGCCTGGGATAGTAACCCAAAAAACATTTATGCCATGCCCTGGGGCGGTCATTATTACGGAATGGAGTTATGGGCTGTTAGTATTGTGCATCCTGGGTCGAAAAACTTACCCCCTGAAGGTATTTACTTAAGTGAAAATTTTGTTTTCGATCAAATGCCAATTGGGTGGGTTGTTGGAAAATTTTCAACTGAAGATCCAAATTTAGGGGGCAGGTACACATACAGCCTGGTTCCTGGCGATGGAGGGGCGGATAATGATTCTTTTTCTATCGATCGCGATCGATTACGTACGAAGCAAATATTTCAAAGTGAGATCAAGAATACATACAACATCAGGGTTCGGTCGACAGACCAGGGGGGATTATGGGTTGAAAAGAGATTTGAAATTTCCGTCATCCCAGGGACGGGCAGAGGGATAATTTTTATACCGATTGTCTTCGGTGGGAATTGGAATTAAGTTGTTGAAAGGGGCGTGAATTTAAACCGAAAGCCGCCCGGAAATCGGACGGCGATCAGGTTCGGCTGTGACACTCCGTTATCGAATGCTATCGAGGAGGGGTGTCACAGCCTTTTGTAAGTAACTACTGTCTATCATTGTACACCACCTCCTCTCTTCATATGATGGCAAGAAAAGGTCGAAGCTTTTTGGCTTCAAGTTATGAATTATTGTATCACACAACCGACTATATTTGTCAATGAGAGAAAAAATGAGGTTATAAAAAAGCACACAAACGGCTTTCTTTGATAAAAGAGGAGAGGTGAGTCTGGTATAATTAGGGACATTAAAATTTAGTTTTGGAAGGTGTTTTATGCAATACCGGAAATTTGGATCATTGGATTGGAAAGCTTCAGCGCTAGGGTTTGGCGCGATGCGCTTGCCTGTTTTGGATAACGACAGCGGCAAAATTGACGAACCCTTGGCGGGGGAGATGATGCGTCGTGCTATTGATGAGGGCGTTAATTATGTGGATACTGCTTGGGGATATCATCGAGAGCAAAGCGAACGCTTTGTTGGCAAGGTGCTCAAAGATGGATACCGTGAAAAGGTATGGCTGGCGACCAAAATGCCGTCTTGGTTGATTGAAACAGCGGCGGATTTTGATCGTTATTTTGAAGAGCAGCTCAGGCGCTTGGATGTCGATAAAATTGACATGTACTTGCTGCATTCGCTAAATGCTCGTTCGTGGAATAATTATAAAAAATTGGATGTGTTTACCTGGGCAGAAAAACGGATGGCTGAGGGTTTGATCGGCAACTTGGGTTTTTCTTTTCACGATGATTATGCGGTGTTTGAAGAAATTGTCACCGGTTATGACCATTGGGCAATGGCACAAATCCAATATAATTATATCGATATCAACTACCAGGCTGGACGAAAGGGTTTGAAGCTGGCAGCAGATCGTGGTTTGGCTGTTGTGGTGATGGAACCCCTGCGCGGTGGGATGATTGCTAAAGACCCACCGCCTAAACCGGTTGCTCAGGTGTGGGCAAAAAGTGAGCGAGATTGGTCTGTCGTAGCTTGGGGGTTAAACTGGGTATGGGACCAACCTGAAGTTGCCCTGGCGTTAAGCGGGATGTCTACTTTGGAACACGTCGATGAAAACCTGGCGCTTGCCTCACAAGCTAAGGTTGATGTGCTGACGGAGAAAGACCAGGCGTTGATTGCTGAGGTGAGAGAAAAATACGCATCGTTGACACCGATCCCGTGTACGGGATGCGAATATTGCCTGCCTTGCCCAAGCGGTGTGGCTATCCCCACAATCTTCGCGATTTACAATGATGCTGTAGCCTTTGACGTTTGGGGAAACGGGCGTTTTGCATATCATGGGCCAGCTGTCAGCGGTAAGCAAGCTGATCTGTGTGTAGAATGCGGCCAGTGTGAAGACGTCTGCCCACAAAACATCGAAATCATAGAGTGGTTGGCAACAGCTCACGATGCCCTGGCGATGTCGCCCGCTGAATAGTGTTTTTGCAAACGATGAAGAAATTTTCAATTAATGAATAATGAATAAAATAGACAGGAAAAAAATAATTGGCAAAGCGGTTACCCGATAATATCATCGATACGGATTTGACCAACGAATTAGACGTTAAGGTGACAAAGAATTGGTGGCGCTGGGTGCTGGTGGGTTTTACAATTGCGCTTACGCTTACATGGCTTATCCTAACCCCGAAAGGTTTATTAGGAAAAGCAGATGCAGTTGGTTATTCTGTTTGCCATCAAATCGATGTCCGTTCATTTCATATTAACGGGCGTCCTTTTCCGCTGTGTGCACGTTGTTCGGGTATGTTTTTGGGGGCGCTGTTAGGATTAGTATTTCAGACATGTCAGGGGCGTAAAGGGAAGATGCCTTCCTTGGGGGCGAGCATTTTTTTTGGATTATTGGCATTCGCATGGGCATTTGACGGGATTAATTCTTTTTTGATGATGACGCCCATTATGCCGCCCTTTTACACCACCCATAATTGGATCAGGCTGGTAACTGGAACGGGGATGGGCATTGCGACCTCGGCAATATTGAGGCCAGCTTTTATTCAAACAGTCTACAAAAGTTGGGATGAAAGCTCACCATTTCAAAGTTGGAAGCAAATTGTTAGTGTTATGGGCTGTGCCGCGGTATTGATATTGTTAATATTGTTTGAAATCCCCTGGGTGCTTTACCCGTTGGCATTGCTAAGCGCTATCTCGATTGTGACGATGCTGACCTTGGTTTACACTACGGCTTTGGTGATGGTTGTTAAACGTGAAAACACTTATGTGAGATTTAAGGAATTATTGTTTCCACTAATTGGTGGGTTTTGCATTGCTTTATTACAAATCGGTTTAATTGATTTAGCAAGGTTTTTGCTTACTGGCACATGGGGTGGATTTAAGCTATAATTCTCAAAGTCATTTTTATTAAATTGCTTTGCAATTCTAAGGGAAACTTTAATGGGTATTATTGCCGCTTTTGGACTATCAGCAAGTGCAGGTTTAAATGCTTACATTCCGTTGTTGGTCGTTTCACTTTTGGCTAAGTTTACAAATTTAATTGAGCTTTCAGAAAGCTGGAGCACCCTGGAAAGCTGGTGGATTATCGGACTGTTAGCGATCCTATCTTTAATTGAATTTTTTGCAGATAAAATTCCAGCGGTTGATCATGTCAACGATGTTTTGCAAACATTTATTCGCCCGACAGCCGGCGCGATTTTATTTGCTGCCAGTACAAATTCAATAACAAGAATTAACCCAATTTTAGCTGTCGCGATTGGGGTACTGGTAGCGGGGAGCGTTCATGCTGCTAAATCTATCCTCGTGCGCCCAGCGGTAACCGCTGTGACCGCCGGTGTAGGCGATGCCCCTGTTAGCGTATTGGAAGATGTCGTTGCCACGATACTTTCAGTGTTGTCGATTGTTATCCCGGTATTGGTGGTAATTATTTTGCTTATTGTGTTGGGCTTGTTAATTTGGTGGATCGTTGAACAATCAGCAGGTTCGCGAATTCGGAGTTAATGCGTTTAGATTTGCTTATTAATATGCAATTTCAAATTTGATATATAATTTACGGTAACGAATTTCAAGAAGGAGAAATTAATGGCTGATCAATTTTTTAATGAAACGCCTGGTTATCAACAGACATCAACAATGGCAGTAATTAGCCTGATTGCGGGGATTGCAAGCTTTTTTATTGTGCCGTTGCTTGGGGCCATTGTGGCGATTATTACTGGTAGTAATGCAAAAAAAGAAATATCACAAAGCGGGGGAGCACTAACCGGGATTGGAATGGCGCAATGGGGAACGATTTTGGGTTGGGTAAATATTGCATTTACCTTAGTTGGCTTATGCCTTGGCTTGATGATGTTTTTTGGTGTCCTTAGTATCCCGTTATGTTTTGGGATTTTTGGGAACGGATTTAATTTTTAAAAATACAATTTATTCAAATTATTTAATAAGGAGTTTATTATGTCTGAAGAAATCAACTATATCCCTGAACCGCCAGAAATTATCGAAACAGTGCCAGAAAAAAAGAATAAAAAAACCTTATGGATTATTCTGGCAGTGGTTGCGGTTGTGTTACTGTGCTGCTGTTTGGTTAGTGTAATTGGGGTACTTGCTGGATTGCTGCCGCAAATCGATACTGATCAATTTGAAATATTTTATAAGCTGACACCATATTTAGGGTTAATTTAAATCAGTGGGGATCGACATTACATCGCTGATAGATCCGCTTTTGGCTAATCCAACCAGGTCATCAAGCGCCCTTAAGGCATTTTGACGCTCATCCTGGTTAAGATGCAAGTTCTCAAATTCGTCCTCATCAAGGATGAGATAGCTTCCGTTGGGATAAACTAACAGGTCAAGCGCTAAATCTACATAACTTAGCTTCCCCGGCTCTAACACAGCCGGGGTTGTCACATTACAATACCAAGCCTTTAAATGGTCATCGTCAATATCGTGAATTTCAAAGATGTTATACCAACGATCGGTAAAATAACGTTCGATAAAACGGTCGTTCTCGCGCATGGTAATACCATGAAAAGGCAGATCTGGTCGATTGAAAAACGCTTCGATCAACACGCTGTTATAATTTTGACTGAGGATAGTTGCGGGGTAGCGCCAGGTTTCTTCACCCTGAGGGTTCAATTTAATAATAAATATTTGGTTTTGCTCTGTGTTCATGAGAGTTCTCCACTGCTAAGGCATAATACTGCAGATGGTTGATAACTGATTTGAATGTTTTCACCGATAGAGGAAGGGGCGGGAAGAGTAATATTAAATTCTGAAGAATATTGGTGTATTGATAAAGAAATTCGATATTGTCCGTCATGAAAAACCTGGTCGATAATTTTACCGGTTATGATGTTAGCGTTTACCCCAGATAGTTGTGAAGCCTGGCTTGGTCTGAAGAGCAAAGTTGTTGTGGTGCCAACCGGCGGTAAATTACCGTCACAGCTGGCTTGAATTTGCCCAAGAGGGGTGTCAACTATTAAGGGCGAATGGGTTATAACCGTTCCATTAACCAAGTTGCCCAAGCCAAAAAACTTTGCTACCCAAACATTTTTCGGATGATAATAAATATCATGAGGGCGCCCGTTTTGTAAGATTTTCCCATTGTGAAGCAAAAGCAAACGGTCGGCAATGGCAAAGGCTTCTTCTTGATCGTGGGTGACATAAATGGCGGGCATTTTGGTTGTATGCAAAATGTGACGCAGCTCGCGGCTGAGGTTCTCGCGCAGAGATCGATCCAACGCTCCCAGGGGTTCATCGAGCATTAGCAAGCGCGGGTTAGGAGCCAAGGCGCGGGCCAGGGCGACGCGCTGTTGTTCTCCGCCTGAAAGCTCGGTGACCTTACGCTGTGCGAATTCAATCATGTTGATTGTTTTTAAGGCATGGTTCACACGGGAATTAATTTCATCCTTGGGCAAGTTTTGCATTCTCAGTCCGAATGCGATATTCTCAGCGACATTCCGATGCGGGAAGAGGGCATAATCCTGAAACATAAGCCCGAATTGACGCTGATGAGCAGGGATATCGTTGATGGGTTGCCCTTGCCACAAGATTTGACCACCTTCGGCTTCTTCAAGCCCTGCAATGATACGCAGCAAGGTGCTCTTCCCGCTGCCTGATGACCCCAGTAAGCAAATGGTTTCACTTTCATGAATATCAAAGGACACCCCGTTCAACAGAGGTTGCCCCTCGTAAGATTTTTGAATATTTTTCACGGATAACATTAAAATAAATCCTTCCCGGGTGTACCTAATCGGTCAATGAAGAAAATCCCAACTCCACAAGCAACCATTAACAGGGTTGACATTGCCAGTGCCTGGCCGTAATTGAGCGCCCCAGGTTGTGAGATATACCTGTATATCGCAACTGGCATTGTTGGATATTCTGGTTTTGCCAGGAAGGTGCTGGCCCCGAATTCCCCCAAGGAAATAGTTAATGCAAAAATAACACTTGCCAGGATAGCAGGAGTTAACAGGGGCAGGTCGACTTCGTACCACGCACGAAGAGGGCGTGCACCAAGAACTATGGCAGCATTGCGCAATGAAGAAGGGATGCTTTTTAATGCTGGGCTTAACGTGCGTACGATAAAAGGCAAGGCAACAAGCGAATGCGCAATGGGAATTAAAATTGGAAAGCGGATGATGCTGAATGGGGGTCGGTTAAAAACAATAATAAAGCCCAATCCCAGGGTGATGGCTGAGGCGCCCAAAGGCAGCATTAACAGTGGGTCTAATACACGATTGAGCCGGGTATTTTGCATAAGCCCATAAGCTACCAGGACCCCTAAAAATAAAGTGATCGCAATGGTTATTAATGCAAAGATAAATGAATTGCGCGCAGCAGCAATCGGTGGGACGAAGAATAAGTCTCCTCGGCGATTGATTGTCAGTTCACGGTAGAACTGCAAGGTAAAGCCTCGTTGTATCTCGCCGTGTTCACCGCGCGTTGCCTCCAGCTTAACAAAAGAACGCATCAATAAAGAGGCTAAGGGGGCAATCAACAAGCTGAAAAGAATGAGAATCAACAAGATCACAGAGATTCGTTCTAAACCTTTACGGGGCTTGCGTTCGCCAAGGGTTCGTGAAGGAGCTTTGGAGTTCCAATTATTTAAATTAGCTGCCCAATTATGTGCCAGGGTTATCGCCAAGGTACATGCCAACTGGATGATCGCCAGAATACTCGCCAGGGGCAAATTTAGCAGGTGTAGGGCTTGGGTGTAAATTTCAACCTCAAGGGTGGCAAATTTAGGGCCGCCCAGCATAAGGATGACACCAAAACTGGTAAAGTTGAATAAAAATACCAGGAAAGTTCCAGCATAGATGGCTGGCTTCAATAATGGTAATGTCACCTCAAAAAAAGTACGCCAAGGATTGGCACCCAGTACCTGCGCTGCATGGTGTAAGCGTAAATCCTGTTGTGCCCAGGCATTGCTCACCACCCGAATGATGATTGAAGCGTTATAAAAAATATGGGCAACAAGGATAGCGCCAAAGGTGTTTAGAAAATGAATTGGGGGAGATGAGAGGTTGAAGAGTGACATTAATCCAAGGTTCACCCACCCGCGTGGGCCAAGAAATGCATTGAAACCAGCTGCTACTACCACTGTCGGAAGGATAAAGGGCAGTGTAGTAAGAATTTTGAGAAACTTTTTCCCCTGGAAGCTAAACCGCGCAAATAACCAGGCACCAGGTAAGCCAATTATCAGCGTTAGAAGCGTGGACAAGGTGGCTTGACCAAAAGTGAAGACGAGCGGTCGCCAAAGCCGGTTGAGATTGAGCGCTGGAAGATTGAGGATTTTAGTTGGCGATATGACCAGGTTGAAGAGAGCTAACAAAGGCTGGTAAAAGAAATAAGCCAGGTAAATAACAGGCAAAGCCCACAAGAGCAGCGCCTTTAAGGTAGGGCTTTTGTATAATCGGATTAAACCAGAAGGAAATTGACTCAATTTAACATAACCTCCAGCCAGGTGTTGATCCAAATTTCTCGATGTGCGTCGATGAGCTCAGGAGCCAGGGATGCTGGTTGATTAGGGATTTGAATGTAATTTATAAATGCTTGAGGTAAGCGGGCATTACGATTGACCGGGAAAACAAACATTTGTAAAGGGATATCTTCCTGAAACGGAACGCTAAGCATGAAATCGATGAAGCTTTTTGCTAAATTAAGATTTGAGCTGTTTTTGAGAATGCCTACAAACTCAATTTGACGAAAACAGGTATCTGAACCGATGATTGAAGCAGTAGGTGATTCGTCCACTGCTGTTTCGGCAAAGATGACTTCAGCTGCCGGGCTGGAGCCATAAGAGACAACCATAGGTTGAGGACCTTGTCCGGTTGAGCCACTAAAATTCGTATAGTAAGCGGTTTCCCAATCGCTAACGACCACCACATCGTTTTGTTTAAGGGCGCGCCAATAATCAAGGTAGCTATCTTCACCAAAGTGAGCGATCGTCGCCATTAAAAAGGACAGACCCGGAGAAGAAGTTGCCGGATTTTGTATTACCAGTAAGCTGGCATAACGCGGATCCGTGAGGTCTTCTAATGTGGCTGGCACTGGGAGGTCTTTTGTTTTGAAGAAATGCTTATCGTAATTGATGCAGACATCTCCATAATTAACTGGAAGGGCACGGTTACCACCGTCTAATTTGAAATCATCTGGAATATAGTCAAGCATTGGGGAATTGTAAGGGACGAACAGATCTTCATTAAGGGCGCGGGTTAGAAAGGTGTTATCGACACCGTAAAATATATCTGCCAGGGGGTTTTCTTTGGTCAAAATTGCCTGGTTGAGCGCTGCACCGGCATCGCCGCTGCGGACAAATTGAACTTTTATTCCATGTTCTGCTTCAAATTGGGCGATCACATCTTCACCGATGGCGAAAGAATCGTGAGTCATAACGGTCAACGTTTGTGCGCCAGAAGGGGTTGTTTTAGGTGCGCATCCACTTGCTATTAAAATTATTGAAAGCAAAATAAATAAGAATAAGATTTTCTTAGTTGTGTTCATGAGATTAACCATCCTTTCCTTGACTCTAAGTGGTTTCATGAATACAGAGCAGCATCCCGCTGGTTAAGGTGACTTCAGCTTGAGGTGCAAATAATTGGTTGCTAATCCCACGTGTGCGCTCTGGATAGAGTGTTTCATTTAATAGGGCGTATTTTAATCCAGTGGTACTGATACCAATAGCAGGACCGTTAAGGGGTAACAGAGAAACTGTTTCCCCGGGAGACCCATAAATCTTAGCAGAGCGACGAATTAAGAACACCTCGGTTGTGCCATCAATCAGACGGATATTAAATGAAGCGAGATCCTGCCTGGTTAAAAGAAAGATATTCGCTAAGGTTTGGTCAAGGCGCCCGCCCAGGGCAGCGACCAGTATAATTTCTGCAGGTGAATAACTTTGTGCAATCTCGAGCGCAATTTCAAGATCGGTTTCATTTTTTTCTCTGGGATAAGTGCGTATATCGATCCCCTGGGCGCGATGTTGTTCAAGTTGGGCACGGTCGATTGAATCCATATCCCCAATGATAATGCTGGGGCTTAAGCCCAAACTGGTTATATGGCGAAGGCCGCCATCAACCGCGATTAACAGGTCATCTTTGTGGAGCTGTTGACGTATTTTACCTGGGGCAGGCAACTCACCGTTGGCAAATAGGATCACCCGTTTTGGTTGTTGAGACATAAGAAAACACCCTTCCGCTCGTGTTACGCTCGTCTTCTACTACGGGGAGGGTGTTGGTTATCGAGCAATTTCATCCCTCCGCCGGCATTATCCGGATCAGGTCTTGCGGGTCGAGGACGATTGTCCTCCTCTCAGCCTGTTTTACCAGGCTCCCCGTTCAACTGTCAAATCTATTTTATGTAGTTAAGTTTACCCCATCATTGATTGGCAAGGTTAATGATTAGGAAAAACTATCGATAAAGATGCTGAGCAGCTCGCAAATGTATTGAAAGTTTCGTTACAGGTACGAATATATGGCTTTACCAACGGACTTCTGGTTTAGGTTGACGACGTTTGCCAAACACAAGTGCGCAACCCACCCCAGTGATAAAACCACCGATATGAGCCCAAAAGGCAGTCCCGCCAACGTCGGGACCGTTTAAAGAGAGCACACCGCTGAAGAGTTGTAAAATGAACCAGGCACCTAACACAATTGATGCAGGGACCATTTTTAAAGTTGTAAAATATCCAAGGGGAATGAAAGTTAATATACGGCTTTGTGGATAGAGGATCAAATAGGCACCTAATACGGCAGCGATGGCACCGCTGGCCCCAACTGTAGGGATGACCGAGGTTGGATTTGTGAGTACGTGAGTTAATGTTGCTGTGATACCGCCGACCAGGTAGAAAAATAAATATCCAAAATGGCCCCACGCGTCTTCTACATTATCCCCGAAAATCCAAAGATAAAGCATGTTTCCAGCCAAGTGTAAAAAACCCGCGTGCATGAACATAGCTGTAAACATTTGACCAATGGTAGCCGGTTTAAATGGTGCAGCCAAGAATTGTGCTGGGATAAAGGCAAGTTGATAAACAAAGGTATTATCATGTTCGTGGGTAAAAAACCATTGAGAAACAAACATGAGGATATTGATGAGGATCAATATCGTATTAACAATTGGTACTCGACGGGTTTTGATTTGATCTCGAATGGGTATCATTTTTGTTTCTCCAGGATTACGCTTACCATGCCATAAGTTGGTAAAAGGGTTACCTTAGATAGTTGGTAAATTTTATTTATTATCAATCTTTCTGGTTGACTTTGAAAGCCCACAGCGACAGGATAATTGCTTCTTTATTATACTATGATGAGATTTCTGATAGAAAACATCTAAATTGATGTCTTTACATTAACGAAAAATAGAAGATAATAATAAGCATCAGAAATAATTTGCCGAGTCACAGAGAAAAGTTAAAAACTTGACTCTTATATCCCCATGTGTTATATTGATAACTTGCGCTTTGCGCGCCGTTGTCTATTTAATAAACTTAGTTTTAAAATAATCCCGGCAATTTTTTAGTTTTCCAGGAGTGTTAAATGGCAGAATTGTTGCCCATCAAATCATACCAGCGAATCCCAGTAGGCTTAGGCCTGCCCAATTTAATCCAAGTGCAATTAGATTCCTTCCAGCGTTTGAAAAGGGAAGGATTTTATGATCTATTTGCTGAAATTTCTCCTATCGAATCCTTTAATAACGATATGGAGTTATATTTCCCTTGTCATGATGAAGTTACAAAACAATGGGATTTAAAATTTTGGTATGAAGACCCAAAAAACACAATCGATGAGTGCCTTGAACGTGACTTAACTTATGCGTCACCGTTATATGTGACCGTCCTTCTAAAAGGCGCCGATATACCCGACCCAATTATTCAACCCCTGTTTTTAGGTGACTTCCCAGAGATGACACCTAAAGGCACTTTTATTATCAATGGTACCGAGCGAGTGGTTGTAAACCAATTAATCCGCTCCCCTGGGGTTTATTTTGAAAGCGAACTCGATCGCTCTACCGGGCGAGTTCTCTCTAACTCTAAGCTAATCCCTGACCGGGGTGCGTGGATGGAGATGGAAACCCGGAAGAACGATTATATTATCATCAAATTTAACCGTAAACGAACGACACCTATCACGGTTCTGTTGAGGGCGCTTGCGGCTGTTGACGATGGACTCGGTGAAGAAGATAACCTGATTAAAACTGGCTCTGATGAAGAGTTGATGGAGATCTTCAAAGACGTAGATAATAATCCAGATCGACCTTTTATTGCATCTTCTATTCATCAAGAGCCCGCTTGGGACCTTGATGATGGCAAAATAACAATAGCAGAAGCAGCATTAATTGAGTTTTTTAAACGTTTGCGACCAGGCGAACCTCCAACTTTGGAAAAAGCAAAAGAGTTCTTAGAAGAACAACTTTTTGACCAGCGACGATATGACCTTGAGCGCGTTGGGCGTTACAAGTTAAACCAGAAGTTAGACCAAGACATCCCTCATAACCATCGGACGATCACGAAATCTGATATTGTTCAAATTGTACGTAGGATGATCCAAATTAATAATGGTGTTCTCGAGAGTGATGATATTGATCATTTGGGTAACCGTCGTGTGAAAACCGTGGGCGAACTGATTCAGAATAAACTCCGGGTGGGTTTGCGACGCATGGAGCGCGTAATCCGCGAGCGTATGTCAATCAGTGAAGAAGGTCAGTTCTCACCCTCGAACCTGGTTAATATCCGCCCGGTAGTGGCGGCGCTGCGGGAATTTTTTGGTTCAAGTCAACTTTCTCAATTTATGGAAGAGACAAATCCCCTGGCAGAGCTTCGCCATAAACGTACATTATCAGCGCTGGGCCCGGGTGGCTTGCGGAGAGAACGCGCAGGATTTGATGTGCGTGATGTTCACCACACCCATTATGGGCGTATTTGCCCCATCGAAACCCCTGAAGGCCCAAACATTGGTTTGATCGGCAGAATGGCAACTTATGCAACCGTCAACGAGTATGGGTTTATTGAAACCCCTTACCGAAAGGTGCTTAAAGTATTAAAACCAACGGACAACCTGGTAGATCGCCAGGTGCGAGAAGACGTTGTTGACCCTGAGAGCGGTGAAGTTGTTATTGCTAAGGGAGAACGAATTACCGAAGAAATTGCTGAAAAAATTGCTAAGCTTGATATCGATGTCGTTTTGATTACTCCCTTTGTGACAGATATTTATGAAAACCTTTCAGCAGATAAAGAGGATAAATACGTCATTGCCCAGGCAAACGCATCTTTAAATAAGTTTATGGAATTTGAACGACGTGTGTCTTGCCGTTATCACTCCAGTTTTAGATATTCAAGGTCAGACCAAATTGATTATATCGATGTTGCGCCACAACAAGTTGTTGGTGTGAGTGCGGCATTAATTCCATTTCTTGAGCATGATGATGCCAACCGTGCCTTAATGGGTTCAAACATGCAGGCACAAGCAGTACCCTTGGTGCGTCCAGAGTATCCGATTGTCTCTACAGGCATGGAAAAACATTCAGCGATAGATTCTGGTCAACTCGTCGTCGCAGAAGATGATGGCGAAGTTGTTTCAGTGACCGGACGTTCAATCCAGGTGCGAGAAAAAGACGGTAATATTCGTACCTACTATTTGCAGAAATATCGTCGCTCGAATCAATCGACGTGTATTGACCAACGCCCTGCAGTAACCAAAGGTCAACAAATCACAAAGGGACAAATCATTGGCGATTCTTCTTCATCGGTAAATGGTGAATTATCAATTGGCCAAAATACGTTAATCGCTTTTGTCTCTTGGGAGGGTGGCAACTTTGAAGATGCGATTTTAATTTCTGAAAAGTTGGTGCAAGAAGACCGATATACCTCAGTTCATATTGAAAAGCACGAAGTTGAAGCTCGTGATACCAAGTTGGGGCCGGAAGAAATCACCCGTGATATCCCCAATATTGGTGAAGACGCAGTTCGGAACCTTGATGAACACGGGATTATACGGATTGGCGCAGAGGTAGGCCCAGACCATATTTTGGTTGGCAAGATCACCCCTAAAGGTGAAAAAGAATTGACACCGGAAGAACGCTTGCTGCGTGCTATCTTTGGGGAAAAATCTCGTGATGTAAAGGACACTTCTTTACGGATGCCCCATGGTGAGCAAGGCGTGGTGGTAGATGTTAAAGTTTTCAATCGAGAGGACAACCCAGATTTGAAGGCTGGTGTTGATACCATGGTACGAGTTTCTGTCGCCCAACGACGTAAGGTAACCGAAGGCGACAAAATGGCTGGACGTCATGGGAATAAAGGCGTGGTTTCAATGGTTGTTCCTATTGAGGATATGCCCTTCTTGGATAATGGTAGGCCGATTGAGATAATTCTTAACCCATTGGGTGTGCCTGGGCGTATGAACCTGGGCCAATTGTTAGAGGTTCACTTAGGTTGGGCTGCTGAACGATTGGGGTTTCGCGCAGTAACGCCGGTTTTTGATGGTGCCACAGAATACGAGATTGAGGCGGAATTGGCGCGAGCCTGGTTAATTGATCGAGCGTGGGAGATCACTGGCCAAAAGGCCTGGGAATGGTTGCATCAACAAGAATTTGACCCTGAGATGATTGAGGATGACGACGAAGTTCGTTTGCTGTACCTTGAAAATATTTTAGGTGAAAAAGGTTATGATGTGTATCAACTCCAAGAGCCTGGTTATGCACGTCGGGCAACGATGATTGAGTGGCTGCGTGATGAGGGTTACGACCCGGATACAATTACCGCATTTGAAACTGACGAAATCGCCAGGCAAGAATTGCATAGTCAAGACACCCGAGCGATTGCAGCCTGTTTAACGTTATGGATGAAATCTCATCATGTCGAAGTTGAACCGGGTCTTACCAAAGAGGAATTGATAGACAGAGCGCGCGAAGTAATGCAAGAAGTTAACGAACCCCTGCCAACGATCGGTAAGCAAAGACTGCGTGACGGTAAAACAGGCGATTATTATGACAACCCTGTTACAGTTGGCTTGATGACCGTACTGAAACTTCACCACCTTGTTGAAGATAAAGTTCATGCCCGTTCTACCGGCCCTTACAGCCTGGTAACGCAACAACCTTTAGGCGGTAAAGCACAATTCGGTGGTCAACGATTCGGTGAAATGGAAGTGTGGGCGTTAGAAGCTTATGGTGCAGCTTACACATTGCAAGAGATGTTGACGGTAAAATCGGATGATGTAACCGGACGTGTAAACGCTTATGAGGCTATTGTCAAAGGCGAACCAATCGAAGACCCTGGTATCCCAGCTGCCTTTAGAGTTTTAGTAAAAGAAATGCAAAGCCTGGGGCTGGCAGTGGAAGCCGTGTTCGAGGATGGTGAAGTAAATAAGTTTGGTAAAGATGAGGATAAGGCAAAAATACCCAACGCGCCAACCGGCTTGATTAGCATTGGACAGGATTTTTAACCTTTAGCTGCTCAATAACGATGGAAATGTCTTGACGCACCTTCATTCAGATGGTAAAATCACCCTTCGTTATCTTTACATGATGACGTAGAATTAATCATTCTATTGTAGAAAAATTTGATAAAAATGAGGCCATTTTGAAAGATGATGATGGCCTCGGTTACTGGAAAAAGATAGATTTAGTTTAGTTTGGAGGCAAAGTGCCAACGATTAATCAATTGATACGTAAAGGTCGATCGACAAAAGCAAACAAAAGCAAGTCACCTGCACTGCAATATACGTACAACTCTCAAAAGCAGAAACGTATTCTTCAACCTAAGGGTGCCCCGCAAAAGCGTGGTGTTTGCACGGCTGTGCGTACAATGACCCCAAAGAAACCAAATTCAGCCCTAAGGAAGATTGCCCGTGTGCGTTTAACAAATCATATGGAAGTTTCAGCTTACATTCCTGGTGAAGGGCACCAATTGCAAGAACACTCCGTGGTTCTTGTGCGCGGTGGCCGTGTGAAAGACTTGCCAGGTGTTCGCTACCATATTGTGCGAGGCACATTGGATTCGACTGGTGTAGAGGACCGTTCACATGGTCGTTCGAAGTACGGAACTAAAAAGCCTAAATAGCCAGCGAAAATACAATTTAAGTTAGGGCGAAGCATTAATTCGACCAATATAGAATTTGTCTTGATGCTTTGCCCTATTTTGATTATTTTTACGTAAGGAGAAAGAATGGCGCGAAGATTTAAACCAGAAAAACGAGAGGTATTACCTGATGTTCGATACAACAGCACTGTTGTTCAGGAAATGATCCACCGTATTATGCTAAAAGGTAAAAAGAGCACTGCTGCAAGCCTTTTTTATGATGCGATGGACCTTATCGAAGAACGTACTGGTAATGAGCCTCTTGAAACGTTTAACGCTGCTATTAAAAATGTCTCGCCTTTGATGGAAGTACGTCCCCGTCGGGTGGGTGGTGCCACTTACCAGGTGCCGATGGAGGTAGATCCTGATCGCCGTCGTAACCTGGCGATGCGCTGGATTATTTCAGCTGCTCGGCAGCGCCCTGGAAAATCGTTTGGCGAGAAACTGGCCAACGAATTGATGGATGCAGCTACCAACGCTGGCGCAGCTTTTCGGCGCCGTGAAGAGGCACATCGAATGGCAGAGGCTAATCGGGCGTTTTCACATTTTAGAGTATAAGACTGATTATTTTTCTATTTTTCTTGGATAAGAACTGATGACACCGCAAGAATTTCCGCTGGAACGATATCGCAATATTGGGATTATTGCGCATATTGACGCGGGTAAAACCACGACTACAGAGCGAATTCTTTTTTATACCGGTCGTACATTCCGGATTGGAAGTGTGGATGACGGCACAACGGTCACAGACTGGATGGCCCAGGAGCGTGAGCGTGGCATTACTATTATGTCTGCAGCGGTGACAACATACTGGAAAGACTATCAGATCAACATCATTGATACGCCCGGGCATATCGACTTCACCGCCGAAGTTCAACGTTCTTTGCGCGTATTAGATGGCGGCGTGGTTGTTTTTGATGCTGTTCAGGGCGTAGAACCCCAAAGTGAAACTGTGTGGCGACAGGCAAATCGCTATGCTGTGCCGCGGATTTGCTTTGCAAACAAAATGGACCGCATCGGCGCATCTTACGACCGGACGATTCAATCGATTAAAGAACGTTTGGGCGCGCAGCCACTGGCTATGCAAGTTCCCATCGGGTCGGAAGATAAATTTATCGGTGTGATTGATTTGTTAACAGAACAAGCAATCTTCTTTGATGCCCAGGTAAATGGTAAAACGGCCCTTGGTGAGATCCCAGCCGAATTGCTTGAGGAAGTTAAAGAACGACGGGCAGTGCTTGTTGAACAAATCGCCGAGTTAGGCGATGAGATCATGATGAAATACCTGGATGGGGAAGAAATTACCATCGAAGAGATGAAAGTAGCTCTTCGCCAGGCGGTGTTAGAAAATCGAGTTACCCCAGTTTATTGTGGTTCTTCATTGAAGAACAAGGGCGTGCAGCCTCTTTTGGATGCGGTGATAGATTATTTGCCTTCACCCCTGGATGTACCCGATGTGACAGGCACACAACCCAAAACCGAAGAGCAAATCACTCGACCACCACGGGATGATGCACCTGCTTCTGCCCTGGTATTTAAAATTGTGACAGACGTGTTTGTTGGGCGTCTGGCTTATATCCGAGTTTATTCTGGCACCATTAAAAAGGGCAGTACTTATTTCAACCCGCTTCAAGGGAAAAAAGAACGTGTTGGACGCTTATTGCGGATGTATTCAGACCATCGCGAGGATGTTGATGAAATTCGTGCAGGGGATATCGGTGCGATATTAGGTTTGAAAGAAAGTTATACCGGCGATACCCTGTGCGACATGAATAAGCCAATTCTTCTTGAAACGATTGCGTTTCCACAACCTGTTATTTCTGTTGCTATTGAGCCTAAGACAATTGCAGATCAAGATAAGATGTCAATTGCCTTACAAAAATTATCTGAAGAAGATCCAACCTTTAAAGTACGCCAGGATGAAGATACTGGGCAAACAATTATATCGGGAATGGGAGAACTACACCTCGATATTCTTGTTGATCGAATGTTGCGAGAATTTAAAGTTCAAGCAAATGTAGGCACACCGCGTGTGGCTTATCATGAGACAATTACCCAAGCTGTGCCTGAAGTTTCTTACCGGTTTGTGAAACAAACCGGTGGGCACGGTCAGTATGGGCATGTTGTGTTGCGAATCGAACCGCTGGAAAATGGTTCAGGGTTTGTGTTCGAAAACCAAATTAGGGGCGGCGCTATCCCTAAGGAATTTATCTCAGCTGTTGAAAAAGGTGCCACAGAAGCCGTTGAAAGCGGTGTTATCTCTGGTTATCCAATGACTGACCTCAAGGTCACCCTGGTGGATGGTTCGTCTCACGAAGTTGATTCGAGTGAAATGGCGTTTAGAATGGCTACAATATTTGCCATTCGTGAAGGTGTCCCTAAAGGTAAGCCGATTTTGCTTGAGCCTATTATGAAAGTTGAGGTTGTTATCCCTGAAGATCATACCGGGGAGGTTTTAGGTCAACTTAGCACTCGTCATGGAAACGTACTCGGAATGGATTCGCGATCGGATAATACCCAGACAATCCATGCTGAAGTACCCCTGGCTGAAATGTTTGGGTATGCCACTGAACTGCGGTCAGCGACCAAGGGGCGTGGTGTTTTCACAATGGAATTTGAACGATATGCGCCTGTATCTGAAGCTATTATGAAAAAAGTTTTAGGATATTAATAATTAGTAATTATTGAAAGTTTTAGGAATAAGAAAAAGGCGAACTTTGCATTATAGAAATTATCGCTGCGCCTGAACAGGAATGAATTTATCACAGCGGAATTGAAATGAGCTCACATTGGTTGTATATATAGGCGGATTAATCCGTCGAGGTGAGCGAGACCATTAAATTTTATTAAAAACTTTAGGAAATAATATGGCAAAACAAAAAATTCGAATACGACTTAAGGCATATGACCATCGCGTGATCGATCAATCTGCAAAGCGGATTGTAGAAACTGCAGAACGCAGCGGCGCACAAGTAGTTGGTCCGGTGCCCTTGCCGACAAAAATCGAGCGCTTTACTGTTGTCCGGTCGCCGTTTGTCGATAAAGATTCACAAGAGCACTTTGAAATCCGCACCCATAACCGGTTGATCGATGTGATTGACCCAGATTCGAAAACAATTGATATGTTGATGCGGCTTAATTTGCCTGCTGGCGTAGATATCGAAATTAAAATTTAATTCGGTTAGAGAGGTTGCCTGTAAACAAGTTGTTTTCAGGGAATCAATAAAAAAATACCTCTTGCATTAATAAATAGAGGTAGTACAATAACACAGTTTTGGCTTAAAAGCCTAGCTTTTGAGGCAGCGAAAGAACATCTCTTCACGTAGCTCTAAAAAAACCATGTGAGCGCGCAAGAAATGTTGACTATGCTGCGATCGGAGATGATGCAACCTTGCCCAGGTTGACAGTCTCGTCAAGGAATAAATACAGGAGAATAATAATTATGTTTAAAGGGCTAATTGGACGAAAAGTTGGAATGACCCAGATTTTCGATGAGCACGGAATTGCGATTCCCGTGACCTTAATCGAAGCTGGGCCTTGTTATGTTACCCAGATTAAAACCAAAGAAAATGATGGCTATTCGTCCATTCAAATTGGTTTTGAAGAGGTAAAACCCAAACGTCTGACACGGGGTCAACTGGGGCACCTCAAGCGTAACGATTTACCACCACTAAGAATAGTACGTGAATTTAGAACAAAAAATCCTGGTCACACAGAAGGCGATAAGCTAACGGCTGAAATTTTTGCTGTGGGTGATCGGGTTGATGTTGTTGGCATCAGCAAAGGTAAAGGTTTTGCTGGTGTGGTGAAGCGCTATCACTTTGGCGGTGGGCCTAAAACCCATGGTCAGTCAGATCGTCAGCGTGCGCCTGGATCGATGGGGGCGGGGAGTACACCCGGCCGAGTCTTTAAAGGTAAAAAGGGACCAGGCAGAATGGGCAACGAGCGTGTGACCTCTTCAAATATAAGTGTTGTGCTTGTTGACCCTGAGCGTAATTTAGTTGCAGTTGATGGTTCTGTGCCAGGCCCCAAGGGCGGGGTTGTAACTATCAAACCTGCGCGGAAAGAATAAACGCCCGATTGGGTGATAACCAGTTATGGGAGTTGAGTAATCATGGAAGTTGATGTTGTCAACATGAAGGGAAAGAAGGTCGGTCAGGTGGTTTTATCCCCTGCGATTTTTGAAGCCCCAATTAAGGTTGATCTCATGCACCAGGCATATGTCAGGCAAATGGCTAATGGCCGTTTAGGAACGCATTCGACAAAAACCCGTGGTGAGGTGAGAGGTGGTGGACGAAAGCCATGGCGTCAGAAGGGCACAGGGCGTGCTCGTCAAGGTTCGATTCGATCACCGCAATGGGTTGGCGGCGGTGGTGTATTCACCCCAAAGCCACGCTCTTATGAAAAAGCAATGCCAAAGAAAATGCGCAGAGCAGCTTTACGATCAGCTTTGAGTGTAAAGGCCGCCGAAGGACAAATTATTTTGGTCGATGAATTGAAGCTCGATGACGTTAAAACGTCGACGATGGCAAATGCGTTACGTGCGGTTGCAGGTGAAGCGCGTGTTTTATTGCTTATTCCGAGCAATGATCCTGAGTATGAGAATGTAAAACGAGCCGGTGGCAACCTTGCGAACGTAAAGTATTTATCGGCTAGTTATCTAAACATCCGCGATTTACTGGGGCATAAGCAAATTATCATCCCAGTGGCTGCATTAGATGTTATTGAAAGTTATCTCGGATAGGTAGGAATGAACTCATGAAGAAAACAGTATTTGATATCATTCGCCGACCGATTGTCACTGAAAAATCTAACTATCAATCTTCTTATTTGAATCAATACGTGTTTGAAGTGGATAGAAAAGCCACTAAAACCGCAGTTAAAGAAGCGATAGAAACGATTTTTGATGTGAAGGTGCACCGTGTAAATGTAATGAACGTGCCCGCTAAACAATCACGAAATTTGCGTAATCGCCAAATGCGAACCCGCAGTGGCGCATATAAAAAAGCAATTGTGACCCTGGTAGAAGGCGAGCGCATCCCGATATTTGAAGGGGTGGAGTAATGGCTATAAAAGTATATAAACCAACATCACCAGGTACTCGTCATAAGACTGGGTACACTTTTGAAGAAATTACTAAAAAAGACCCTGAACGTTCCTTGATCGTTCCTTTAAAGAAACGATCTGGTCGAAACATGTATGGGCGAATTACGGTGCGACACCGTGGCGGCGGTCACAAACGATTTCTGCGTTTGGTAGACTTCAAACGTGACAAAACTGGTATTCCCGCAACAGTAGCGGCGATTGAGTACGATCCTAATCGGTCTGCGAGGCTTGCTTTATTACATTATGCCGATGGCGAAAAACGTTACATTATCGCCCCAGTGGGCTTAAAAGTTGGCGATAAGATCGTTTCTGCTAATGAAACCGATTTTCGAATTGGAAACAGTATGCCGCTTGCAAATATTCCTGTAGGAACGACGATCCACAACATCGAGTTACAGCCTGGCAAAGGTGGGCAGATGGTACGCTCTGCGGGTGCATCTGCACAGCTGTTAGCTAAAGAAGGGCGTTATGTTCATGTGCGCCTTCCTTCGGGCGAGGTTAGATTAGTCAATCAAAATTGTCGAGCAACGATTGGGCAAGTTGGCAACATTGAACACGGCAATATTAAACTTGGCAAAGCTGGCCGTAAACGTCAAATGGGTTGGAGACCTGGTGTACGTGGTGTTGCAATGTCTCCTCGAGATCATCCGCATGGAGGTGGAGAGGGTCGTTCACCGATTGGTATGCCTGGGCCAAAAAGCCCCTGGGGTAAACCAACACTGGGTAAAAAGACTCGTCAAAATAAACGAACCGATAAATATATCCTTCGCCATCGCTCTAAAGCGAAACGGCGTCGTAAGTAATCCATTAGTATTGCGAAGAAGAGGACGAAATCATGTCGCGATCGCTGAAAAAAGGGCCATTCATCGACCCGAAATTATTGAAAAAAATTGAAGATATGAACGAAAAGAGTGAGAAGAAAGTTTTGCGCACTTGGAGTCGCGCCAGTACAATCTTCCCGCAAATGGTAGGACATACCATTGCTGTTCATGATGGGCGCCGTCATGTGCCGATTTATGTCACCGAAACGATGGTAGGCCATCGCCTGGGTGAATTTGCGCCCACACGCTTTTTCCGCGGGCATATTGTTGCCAGCAAAGCAGACAGACGCGGCGGAAAAAGGAAATAAGGATAAGAAATTATGGCTACGGATATTCGTGCAAAATTGAGCAACTATAGTGTCTCGGCACAAAAGGCAAGGCTGGTGATCGACCTTGTGCGTGGAAAAGACGTCGCAGAAGCTTTAGACATCTTAGCCTTTACGCCTAACAAGTCGGCTGAACCTGTTCAAAAGTTGATCTTGTCTGCAATTGCAAATGCAGAAGAAAACTTCGGTGTATCCCGAGATGATCTTTATGTGTACCAAATTTTTGCAGACGAAGCACCAACTCGAAAATGGAGGCGGTTTGGTGCCCGGGGTCGTTTTAAGCCAATATTAAAACGACGCGCGCACATTACCGTTGTACTGAGAGAAAATGAGTGACAAAATGATTGATAAATGTGTCATAAATAGGAACCAGGAGTAAATATGGGTCGTAAAGTACATCCAATTGGATTTCGGCTAAAAATCAACAAGCCTTGGTTAGCCCGTTGGTACGCTGAAGGCAAAGAATACCAAAACCAGTTACATGAAGATCTGGCTGTTAGAGAACTGATTCGTAAAAATAACCCTCGCGCTGGAATTTCAACAATTGAAATTGAGCGTTTTCCGGGAAAAATCAAATTTTATATTCACACTGCAAAACCAGGCATTTTGATTGGTCGTAGCGGCGAGAATATTAAACTTTTACGCAAAAATTTGGAAACATTTACGGGTCAGAAAATTGATTTAGAAGTCAAAGAAATCAAGTCACCTGATTTGGATGCGTACCTGGTAGCAGAAAACATTGTAGAACAATTGGTGCGGCGCATTAGTTACCGAAGGGCGATGCAGCGTGCTATCCAGCAAGGGATGCGTGCGGGAGCTGAAGGCGTAAAAGTGATGGTGTCAGGCCGATTGGGTGGGGCAGAAATGTCTCGCAGCATGTGGTTGCGAGAAGGGCGTGTTCCGCTGCAGACTTTACGAGCCGATATTGATTTTGCCCAAGCTGAAGCGTTAACTTCTTACGGTCAACTTGGTGTAAAAGTGTGGATTTACAAAGGCGAAATTATGCCTGAAGTGGAAGAAATTACTGAATCCACTGAAGGTGTTTATGTTAGTTAGTGGAACATCGCGGGTTTAATATTCAGCGATTTATGAGGTAGTCATTATGTTAATGCCAAAACGAGTAAAATATCGTAAGCAGATGCGCGGCCGTATGAGAGGTAAAGCTTATCGCGGCTCAGAGGTATCCTTTGGTGTATACGGTTTGCAAGCCGTAGAGCCAGCATGGATTAGCGCACGACAAATAGAAGCAGCTCGTCGCGCAATTGTGCACGAGATGAAGCGGCGCGGCAAGGTTTGGATTAGGATTTTCCCAGACAAACCGTACACAAAGCGTGCACAAGAAACGCGCATGGGTAAAGGTAAAGGCGCAGTTGATCATTGGGTTGCTGTTGTTAAACCAGGGCGCATTATGTTTGAGGTGGGTGGAACCGACCCTGAGACTGCAAAACGCGCCCTTATTCGTGCGAATTACAAATTATCCGTAAAAGCAAAAATTGTCTCGCGCGATGGGGTAGGAGAAGGTTAAGATGAAGGCAGCAGAAATTCGAAAAAAGGCTATTGACCAAATTGAAAAAGATATTTTGGATGCACGCCATGAATTGTTCAACCTCAGATTTCAAACCATTACTGGCCAGGTGAATGATACAAGTCGGATTCGCATTGTTCGTCGCGATATTGCCCGGATGGAAACCATTTTGAGAGAGAAACATACGGCAGAGAAGTCTGAGGAGAGTGAAGCATGAATAAGCGACGTCGATTGATTGGGACTGTTGTTAGCGATAAAATGCAAAAAACCGCTGTGGTAGAGGTGGAACGGGTCTATCGACACCCGTTGTATCACAAGGTTATTCGTTCGGTAAAAGCCTATAAGGCTCATGACGAGTTAGGTGCAAATGTCGGCGATAAGGTTAGGATTGTTGAAAGCAAGCCAATTTCTCGTACAAAACGATGGGTTGTTGAAAAAATCCTGTATGTTGAAGAACGATCTGTAGAAGATACAGTAGAAGAATTGGGAGTCTAAGCGATGATCCAACAAGAAACCCGATTAAAAGTAGCTGATAATACCGGCGCTCGCGAAATATTAGTGATGCATGTCACTGGTGGCTCTCGACGGTATTATGGTTACGTAGGTGATATCGTTGTGGGCACGATTAAATCGGCTACTCCACAGTCAACTGTGAAGAAGAGTGAAATCGTAAAAGCAGTTATTGTTCGTGCTGCAAAAGAATGGCGTCGTTCTGATGGTTCGAGTATTCGCTTTGATGATAATGCAGTTGTTATCCTTGATGCTGACGGTGTAAACCCTAAGGGGTCACGTATTTTTGGCCCAGTTGCTCGTGAGCTGCGTGAAAAAGGTTTTATGAAAATTGTTTCTTTGGCGCCTGAAGTACTTTAGCAGGATGACAGGAGTAATGTAATGAAAAGTAAGATAAGAAAAGGCGACCGCGTGATTGTGATTAGCGGCAAAGAAAAAGGAAAAATCGGTGAAGTTATTCGAGTAATTCCGGATGAATCGCGAATTGTTGTGCAAGGTGTTAATGTACGAATCAAGCATCAGGCACAAACCCAATCGAAAGGGCAAACTGTCCCTGCAGGCAGGTTTGAATTCGAAGCGCCGATTTCATATTCTAATGTCATGTTAATTGATCCTAAAGATGGCAAGGCGACACGAGTGCGAATAGAACGCAAAGATGGCAAACCGGTTCGTGTGTCAACCCGTACTGGTACGCCATTTGACAAATAGATCGCCTTTTGGAGTAAGCGATGAATAGACTTAAACAAATTTTCAACGATGAGATAGCACCAGCCTTGATGGATGAGTTATCAATTGGCAATAAGATGGAAATCCCTACGGTTAACAAAATCGTAGTCAATATCGGCGTTGGCGATTCACTGGATAACCCCAAAGCCCTTGATGAAGCTGTACGAGATATGACAACCATCACTGGTCAACGTCCGGTGATAACTAAAGCAAAAAAATCGATTGCCAGCTTTAAGCTACGTGAAGGGCGTTCGGTTGGCGTAAAAGTAACCTTGAGGGGCGACCGAATGTGGGCATTTTTAGATCGCCTGGTCAATGTGGCTTTGCCTCGTGTTCGTGACTTCCGCGGAGTTTCAGCTGATGCTTTTGATGGTCGTGGTAACTATACGTTAGGTATTCAAGAGCAGTTGATCTTCCCTGAAGTGAACTATGATGATGTAAGCATTTTACGAGGCATGGAGATTAGTATCGTAACTACGGCTACGACCGATGATCACGCACGTGCATTATTAACTAAAATTGGAATGCCGTTCAGGAAAGGATAGTATGGCTAAGAAATGTATGATATATCGCGAAATGCGACGAAAATATCCGAACCAGGTTGTTAATCGTTGTCGACAATGTGGACGACCCAGGGCTTATATTCGAAAATTTGGTTTGTGCCGGATTTGTTTTCGGGAATTAGCTCTCCAAGGGAAAATCCCTGGTGTGACTAAATCGTCGTGGTAAATCGGCGGAGGAATTATCGATGAGTTTTTCAGATCCAATTGCAGATATGCTAACCCGTATTCGTAACGTATCAATGAGTGGTGGAACACTGGTGAGTATGCCCAGTTCCAACATCAAAGTAGAGATTGCTAAAATCCTTGTTGATGAAGGCTATGTTGAAAATTACGATGTTGTTGAAGGCACTCGACCTAATCAAAAAGTGCTGCGTCTCCGCCTGAAATATATTGGCGAACGACGAAATCGTCGCCCACTGTTAACCGGGCTTGAACGCGTCAGCAAACCAGGCTGCCGCGTCTATACAAGCAAGAAAGACATCCCCTGGGTGCTTTCGGGAATTGGTGTAGCTATTTTATCTACGCCTAAAGGTGTGATGACAGATCAACGCGCTCGTAAGATGGGTGTTGGCGGCGAAATTTTGTGTAAGGTATGGTAGCGCTGTGCGCTAGAGGAGGTACATTGTGTCTCGAATAGGACATTTACCAATTGAAGTGCCAGCTGGTGTTGAAATAAAAATTGATGGATCTCATGTCCATGTTAAAGGGCCGAAAGGCGAATTGGAATGGGGTTTTTCAGAGGATATTATCATCAAAAAAGATGACGGGATGATCCTTGTTGAACGTCCAACCGACCAACCAACCCATCGTGCATTGCATGGCACATCTCGTTCCTTGTTGCATAACATGGTCGTAGGTGTGAGCCAGGGCTTTGAGCGTATTTTAGAGGTTGAAGGCGTTGGCTATCGGGCTGAGATGAATGGAAATAACCTGGTGTTACATGTTGGTTATTCACATCCGGTAGAATTTCAACCGCCTGCTGGTATAAGTTTTGAGGTTGATACAAGAACCAGGCAAATTAAAGTGTCGGGTTATGATAAACAAGCAGTAGGCCAAGTGGCAGCTAACATCCGAAAAGTGCGACCACCCGAGCCATACAAGGGCAAGGGCATTCGTTACCAGGGTGAACAAGTTCGCCGCAAGGCAGGTAAAGCCGGTAAAACCGGTTAATAAATGAGAAGGTGAAATACTATGGCAAAGAAATCACGAAATGAAGCACGTTTACGCCGACACTTTCGTGTCCGAAAGAAAATTTTTGGCACTCCAGAGCGTCCACGGATGAATGTATTTCGCAGCTCGAAAGAGATCTATGTACAGGTGATCGATGATCACCAGGGATATACCCTGGCATCGGCTTCTACGATTGATCAAAATTTGCGCGCAGAACTTGAAGGCCTTTCTAAAATTGACCAAGCGAAAAAGGTTGGCGAGGCTATTGCTGAACGTGCAAAAGAAGTTGGAATCAACCAGGTTGTTTTTGACCGCGGTGGATATAAATACATTGGCCGTGTTAAAGTTATGGCTGAAGCTGCCCGTGCAGGCGGCTTGGAGTTCTAAGAAAGAGGCATAAATGTCGGACTACCAAACTGAAAATCTGTATGATGAGCGCGTAATCGATATCGCACGAGTGGCAAAAGTTGTCAAAGGTGGCCGTCGGTTCTCTTTCAGAGTGCTGATGGTAATTGGAGACAATGCTGGTCGTGTTGGGTTAGGCATTGGTAAAGCTAACGCCGTTCCCGATGCTATTCGTAAGGCAAATGAGAACGCTCGTCGAAATATGAGGAAAATTAATTTAAACGGAACGTCGATCTCGCATGTTGTTATCGGCAGGCAAAGCGGTGCACGTGTCCTCTTGCGTCCTGCGGGGCCAGGGACTGGTGTTATTGCAGGTGGTGGTGTGCGTGCAGTACTAGAAGCAGCAGGCATTCACGATATTTTAACCAAATCGTTAGGGAGTAAGAATGTATTGAATATCGTTCGAGCCACATTTAATGCCCTGGACGAGTTAAAATCGCCTGAAGAACAAGCAGCATATCGCGGGAAACCAATCGACCATGTTAAACCTTATTGGGAGCGAGGAAACCGTGGCTAAAAAGAAAGAAACTCAATATCAAGTTACCTTGGTAAAAAGCCCTATCGGTTATTCGAAAAGACAAAAGCTAACCTTGAAAGCTTTGGGCTTAAATAAGATGAACCAAACTGTGACTCATAAAGACAACGAAGCTTTACGAGGCATGCTTGACAAGGTATCACACCTGGTCGTTATTGAAGAAGTATGAGGTTGTGTTATTATGGAATTGCATGATTTAAAACCAAATAAAGGTGCTCATAAAGCGGGTCAACGCAAGGGCCGCGGTTATGGTTCCGGGTTAGGAAAAACTGGTGGTCGTGGCTCTAAGGGTCAAAAGTCACGTTCTGGTGGCGGGGTTCGTCTGTATCATCAAGGTGGAAACCTTCCTTTCTATCGAAAGCTCCCCTTTAAACGTGGCGTTGGCTTCAACCCCATCAACCGAATCCGCTATGAAGAAGTGAACCTGGAAAAGCTGGTTGATTTTACTTCAGACACTGAAATTACCCCTGAAATTTTATATGAGGCTGGCATTGTAAAAACTTTGAAAATGCCTGTTAAAGTTCTCGGTCGCGGCGAAATTACTGTTCCATTGACTGTGAAAGCTCATAAGTTTTCTGCCAGCGCACAAGAAAAAATTGAAAGCGCAGGCGGCAATGTTACTATTATCTCAGCACAGGATTAATCTCTAAGGTATAAAGGAGATCTGAACATGAAGCGGTCTGGTTGGCGCTACCTTTGGAAGTCAAAAGATATTCGACAAAAATTATTGATTTCGCTGGCATTGCTGGCGATCTATCGCTTTGCCTCTCATATCCCAGTCCCTGGGATTGATCGGGAACTGGTGGCACAACTTACACAAACTGGCGGCGCTGCTGGTGGTTTGATTAACCTGTTGGATATGCTTTCGGGTGGTGCGGTTTCAAATTTCTCGGTGCTTGCGATGGGTGTCTACCCCTATATTACAGCGCAAATTATCCTTCAACTATTAATCCCGATTATCCCAGCGCTTGAAAAGAAAATGCAGGAAGACCCACGAGAGGGTCGTGTTTGGATGGAAAAATGGACGATGATATTAACCATCCCTATGGCGGCATTATCGGCAATTGGCCAGATTAATATTTTCAATGCAATCTTAGGGCAATCAGTCGCTACACGATTCGGGTTTTCGGGTGATGTGTTGATCCCTACGCTGGCTACCCTTCTTTCGATGATGGCAGGTACTTTATTTGGTGTCTGGTTGGGTGAGCTAATTTCGGAGTTTGGTATACGCGGCCAGGGCCTTTCATTAATTATCTTTGCGGGAATTGTCTCCAGCTTGCCAAGGAATTTGTTTGCGTTGATCACCGACCCACTCTACTGGTGGTTGATTTTCATTGTTGTTGCGTTATTATTGGTTACGATTTTTGCGATTGTTTACGTGCAAGAAGGCCGTCGGCACGTCCCTGTGATGTTCCCTGGGCGCCGAGTTGGCAGCCGAATGTCTATGCCTGTAAAAAGCACCATCCCGTTAATGGTTAATATGGCTGGCATGATCCCGATTATCTTTGCACAGTCTTTGATGACTTTCCCAACGATTTTAGCGAGCTTTTTTAATAACTCGAAGGCCGAATGGGTTCGTAATTTGGCAGCAGGCACGCAAAGAGTATTGAGCGGTGAAGGCGTAGTCTATCCGATTTTATTCTTTGTGATGGTTGTGCTGTTTACCTTTTTCTATACAGATATCTTGTTTGCGCAGCAAAGCTATGGCGACAATTTAAAGAAACAAGGTGCTCAAATTCCTGGTGTTGCGCGCGGCGGCCCTACACAACGATATCTGACCAAAGTTCAACGTCGAATTACCCTCCCAGGGGCACTTTTCTTGGGTATTGTGGCGGTCTTGCCATTTGTTTTAGGCTTATTCCTGCCCGAAGGACTTAACCAGTCACAAATCTTCTTGGTTTCATCTACAGGGTTGTTAATTGTGGTTGGTGTTGTGCGTGATACCTTCTCTATCATTGAGACGGAGTTGAGAATGCACGGCTATGACGATCGGTTAATCAGTTAAGAGTGAATTTGAAATGAACCGATTATTTATTGTGTTATTAGGTCCACCGGGTGCCGGGAAAGGTACCCAGGCAAAGGGTCTTGCCCAGTCTTTAGGCTTGGTGCATATATCAACGGGCGACCTTTTTAGAGAAAACCTTGCCAACCAAACCCCGTTAGGGCAGTTGGCACAAAGCTTTATGGATAAAGGTGAGTTAGTGCCTGATGATGTGACCATTCAAATGGTCGAGGATCGCTTATCGAAACCTGATTGTGAAAAAGGCGCAGTGCTGGATGGTTTTCCACGCACGCCAGCCCAGGCAGAAGCTTTGGATGCTTTGCTAAACAAATATGATACCAAAGTTAACGTTGTCCCTTACATTAATGTTCCAGACGAGGTGTTAATAGAACGCCTGAGTGGGCGTTGGATGAGTAGATCGGGACGAGTTTACCATGCGCTTTATAATCCACCTAAAGTAAAATGGGTCGATGACGAAGATGGTACTGAACTTTACCAGCGGGACGACGACAAGCCTGAAACTGTACGGCATAGAATTGATGTTTACCAACAACAAACTGCACCTTTAATTGATTATTATCAGCAAAAAGGTTTACTGGTTGAAATTGATGGAACCCAAGAAATTCTTGACGTAACGCGAGACCTGGTCGCTGCGGTTTCGGAGGTGTGATTTGATCTCTTGGGAACGGTCGATCAATATCAAATCAGCTGAAGAAGTTGTTATGATGCAAGAAGCTGGGCGGATCAACGCCGAAGCTTTGGCAGCAGCGGTATCCCTGGTAAAACCGGGTGTTACAACAGGCGAATTAAATGCAGCTTTTGAGGCTGTTCATAAAAAATATAATGCTACTTCGCCCTTTAAAAATTACCCTGGTCCATACCCATACCCTGCAAGCATTTGCACCAGCGTCAATGATGAATTGGTTCATGGTATCCCGGGCAAACGTCAACTGGTAGAAGGCGACATTATCAGTATTGATGCGGGAACAACTTACCAAGGTTTTGTTGGCGATATGGCAGTAACCGTTGGTGTCGGAAAAATCGGCACTGAAGCTGAACGCCTGATGATGGTTACCAAGCGAGCCCTGGAGATTGCAATTGCGCAAATGGTACCTGGCAATACGACTGGTGATATTGGTTATGCTGTTCAAACCTATGTTGAAGGTGAGGGTTATTTTGTCACCCGCACATATACAGGTCATGGCGTTGGCAGGCAGATGCATGAAGGTCCCCAGGTTCCAAATTATGGGAAACCGGGTAGAGGAATCCGCTTACGACCCGGGATGACCATTGCTCTGGAGCCAATGGTATTAGTTGGCACTCAAGATACTATTGTGAAACCAGATCAATGGACGGTAGCATCGGCCGACGGTTCATTAACAGCACATTTTGAACACAGCGTTGCTGTTACCGATGGTGAACCGTTAATATTAACTAAGTTGTAACCGTTTACTAGACGAAAGAATAAATAACAAGTACAATAAAGAATTTGCTGTAAGATAGAAGGAGTAAGACCATGAAAGTTTCAGCATCAATTAAAAAGCGCTGTGCTAAGTGTAAAATCGTCAAACGTGGCGGTCGTTTATATGTAATTTGTGATAACCCGAAGCATAAACAGCGACAAGGATAAGGAATAATTAATATGGCACGTATTGAAGGTGTTGACCTCCCACGTGATAAACGTGTTGAAATCGGTCTCAGATACATTTATGGTATTGGCCCAACCCGGGCAAAAGAAATTTTGGAAGCAACAGGCGTCAACCCAGATGTGCGCGTGAAAGATCTGGTTGAAGATGATGTTTTCAAATTGCGTGAATTTATTGCCGGTAATTACACCGTAGAAGGCGATTTACGGCGCCAGGTGCAAATGAACATCAAACGATTGATGGA
Organism: uncultured Candidatus Brevefilum sp.; assembly: GCA_964411385.1. Taxonomy (GTDB): domain Bacteria; phylum Chloroflexota; class Anaerolineae; order Anaerolineales; family Anaerolineaceae; genus Brevifilum. The sequence goes on from CAYPKT010000004.1 coordinate 60,384, forward strand.
AATTGGCTCCTATCGCGGTTTACGTCATCGTCGAAACTTGCCCACCCGTGGGCAGCATACCCGAACAAATGCCCGTACCCGCAAAGGCCCGAAGAAGACAGTTGCTGGGCGTGGTCGTCGCCGAGGTGTTGGCAAGAAATAAAAATGTAAAGAGGCTATCGAATGTGCCTGGTAGGGATTCCTTCCTTTCTCCCACGCGGCAAAGCAGGCACAAATTAGCAGATCAGAAAGAGTTAGCGAGGAAAAATGGCAAAAAAACCAATAAGATCGCGGCGAACGGCTGGTTCGCGAAGAGTTAAGCGACAGATGTCATCTGCCCAGGTGCATGTCAACGCTTCCTTTAACAACACAATAGTTACTGTGACCGATCAACAAGGAAACACTGTGTGTTGGGCAAGCGCTGGCTCTGCAGGCTTTAAAGGTTCTCGAAAGAGTACACCTTTTGCTGCACGTCTGGCAACTGAGCAAGTTATGAAAACTGCCCAGGGTTTTGGCGTCCAGGAAGTAGATTTAATTGTAAAGGGACCTGGCCCTGGCCGTGAGGCATCGATTCGTGCAGTACAGGGTATGGGAATCACCATTCGTTCGATTGATGATATCACCCCTGTTCCTCATAACGGCTGCCGCCCACCAAAAAGACGCCGCGTCTAATTTATTTTAGGAAAAGAGAGGAAGTAAATGGCAAAATATACAGGTCCGGCATGTAAATTGTGCCGGCGTGAAGGCGAAAAATTATTCTTGAAGGGTGAACGATGTTTCACACCTAAATGTGCTTTTGAGCGACGCTCTTACCCACCTGGCGAACATGGTCGATTTAGTGGCCGTGGGGGTCGTCAATCGGAATATTCTTTGCAGCTGCGCGCTAAGCAGAAAGCAAAGCGTATTTACGGCGTGCTCGAGAGACAATTTGTTCGTTATTTTGATAACGCCCGTCGACAACCTGGTTTGACCGGTTTGAATATGCTTCAGACGCTGGAAAGTCGTTTGGATAATATTGTTTTCCGATTAGGATTTGCGGATAGCCGCCCAATGGCACGGCAATTGGTGAATCATGGGCACTTTGTTATCAATGGCCGTCGTAATGATGTTCCTTCAACGATTGTCAAACCTGGCGATCGAATCGAAGTCAATGAAAAATCCAAAAAAACGGATTATTTTAAATTACTACGCCAGGCAAATGAGTCGCGAACGCCGCCAACATGGGTTGAATCAGACTTAGATAATTTGGCTGGTCGTATGATTCGCTTGCCCGAACGAGCTGAAATTGATGGCAATTTGAATGAACAACTGATTGTTGAGTTTTACTCACGATAAGGCTGGTAGAGATAGTGTATAAAAGGCACTGGTAAGGGGCATGAGGTGATTGGAAGAATGAGTATGGTAAAACCGGAAGTCGAACGAATCGACGAATCCCGAAACTATGGCAAGTTTGTCATTAGCCCGTTAGAGAGAGGTTTTGGGACCACAATTGGTAATGCGCTGCGACGTGTGCTTTTATCCTCACTGGAAGGCGTGGCAATTACATCCATTAGGATCACTGATATTTTGCACGAGTTTAGCGATATCGAAGGCGTGCGCGAAGATGTGATCCAGGTGATATTGCAGTTGAAACAATTACGTATGAAAATGTACGATGTTGATGTTTCTCACCTTCATTTAGAGGTTAGCGGTGAAGGTACAGTAACTGCAGCGGATATCCTTTGTCCCCCAGAGGTTGAGATTATCAACCCCGACCTGTACCTGTTTGCTGTAGATAGTAAAAAAGCGCACCTTGAAATCGATTTGACAGTTGAGCGCGGTCGCGGCTATTCACCTGCAAATGAGCGAGGTGACCATCTGCCCATTGGCGAGTTAACTATCGATGCCATCTTTTCGCCGGTACGAAAAGTAAATTGGACGGTAGGTTCTGCAAGGGTAGGTCATAGTACAGATTATGACAGCGTGACGTTAGAGATTTGGACAGATGGAACGATCACACCCGAAGAAGCAATGAGCAAAGCATCAAGAATTTTGATTGACCAGTTGCGTTATATTGCCGGGATTAGCGAGGAATTAATGGCGGAACCGTTAGTGAAAGGCGAGACTGTTCCGACGGTCAATAACGAGTCTAATGAGCTGCCGATTGAAAACCTTGACCTTACGGTGAGAGTATTTAACTCGCTTAAACGCACTGGGATTACCACGGTTGGCGATGTTTTAGATCTTTTGCATAAAGGTGACGAAGCAATCTTTTCAATCAGAAACTTTGGCGAGAAAAGCCTGGTTGAGTTACGAGAAAAGATGACTGAAAAAGGCTTCCTAAAGGACGACGAGGAAGAACGAACGGAGAATTTATAAAATGCGACATAAAGTACAAGGATTTCGTCTTAATCGTAGCGGTGGTCATCGCACCGCCATGCGAAGGACGATGATAAGGCAATTGCTTGAACATGAGCGCATCACAACGACACTTGTCAAGGCAAAATCTATTCGACCACATACGGAGAAACTGATTACCCTGGCGCGTAACAGTCATGATGCAGATGAAATAAAGGTGATGAATGCCCGCCGTAAAGCTTCGGCAGAATTAGGCAATGGAAGTCGCCCATTGGTTCAGAAATTATTTAATGATATTGGCCCGCGCTATACCAATCGCAATGGCGGTTATACCCGCATTCTTAAGTTGGGGCCTCGTCGCAGCGATGGCGCTGAAATGGCTGTGATTGAACTGGTTGAAGAGTAACCGCCCCTGGATTTAAATCCAGATGGCAATAGCACATTACAAAATTATTCTTGCATATAACGGCACCGAGTTTGTCGGCTTTCAAAGGCAGAGGCAAGGACGTACGGTACAGGCTGAGTTTGAATCGGCATTGCGCAAAATCGGTTGGGATGGTGATAGCATCATTGCAGCTGGGCGTACAGATGCTGGCGTTCATGCCAGAGGGCAGGTGATTAGTTTTGGAATAGAGTGGCAGCACTCAACTGATGACCTGCTGAATGCGCTAAATTATTACCTACCGATTGACACAGCTGTGCGGTCAGTCGAAGAGGTGAGGCCTGACTTTCACCCTCGCTTTGATGCAAAATGTCGCCGGTATTCGTACCAGATTTTTTGTGCGTCAATTAGAGACCCCCTAAGAGAGGGGTTTGCCTGGCGTGTTTGGCCCCTGGTTGATATCGAGAGGATGAACCTTGCATCAGCTGCATTGATTGGTGCGCATGACTTCAGAGCATTTGGTAAGTCGATGACTGAAGGCGGATCGACAATGCGCGAGGTTTACTTCGCTGGCTGGATTGGATCTGGAAATGCCTGGCGATTTGAAATTACTGCCAACGCATTTTTATACCACATGGCACGCAGGATCACCTTTGGGCTGGTGCAAGTTGGCCTGGGAAGATTGGATGAACATGCAATCTCTACAAGCTTGGCTTCCGGCAGGCTCGACCCAGCTGGTTTGGCACCGTCAGCAGGCTTGGTGCTGGAAGAAGTGATTTATTAGCAAGAAATTATGAATTATTTTCTTGGAATAAAAACCAAGAAAAGACATCTTTGAACGATGGAGAGTTTGATAGTGAATAAAACATACGTACCAAAAGGACAAATCGACCGCGAGTGGTTTCTTGTGGATGCTGAAGGTCAGAACCTGGGGCGCTTGGCAACAAAAATTGCCCAAATGTTGATTGGCAAACATCGCCCGGATTACACTCCTGGTGTAATGATGGGTGCAAATGTGGTTGTAATCAATGCTGAGAAGGTGGATGTGCATCCCACACGCCTGGAAGGCAAGATCTATTATCGACATTCTGGCTATCCTGGTGGCATCAAACAGATCAACTTAAAACGACAGTTAGAAGTTTTCCCGGAACGGGTGATTGAAAAAGCGGTGTGGGGCATGATCCCTAAAAACAAGTTGGGTCGGCGAATTTATAAAAACCTGCATGTTTATGCAGGTCCGCAGCACCCACATTATGCACAACAACCTGAGTTGGTTGAGTAAGAGGAGTATTTGGCTTTATGGATAATCGATATTATGAAGGTGTAGGTCGTCGAAAACAGAGCTCTGCCAGGGTTCGAGTTGTGGATGGTTCAGGAACATTTACTGTTAATGGCAAAGATGTTGATGCTTATTTCACCCGATTAGGTGATGCAACAGACATTGTTAATGCATTTCAAATTGCAAGCCATTCAAAAGAAAAATTCAATGTTTCCGTGCTGGTTCAAGGTGGCGGGGTAACTGGTCAACGAGATGCTGTGAAACTCGGCTTAGCGCGTGCTTTGGTTAAAATGGACGAAGAATTACGTCCTGCGTTACGTCATAGTGGTTACTTGACGAGAGACCCACGCGTAAAGGAACGCAAGAAACCTGGTCTCAAGCGCGCTCGTAAGGCACCTACTTACACCAAACGTTAATTATTTTGGTTATAAGCCCCTGCCCTAAGGTGCAATAATTTGGGTCAGGATTGATAAAAAGCAGGTTCGATAGGAACTTGCCTGAAGCAATGGCACGCTATCAAACAAATTGATATATATTTCTATAGAGACGTTTAAATAACGTCTCTATTTGTTAGTGGAAAGAGTTGTAGATTAGCTATGGATAACGCAAGCCAGCACAATAAAGAACGAGGTATTACCTTACTGGGGCTTGGACCCGGTTCCTCTGGACTGATCACCCGCCAGGCATGGGATTGGTTGAACACTATCGATCAGCTTTATTTACGAACACTTAAACATCCGGTTGTTGAAAACCTGCCGGAGCACCTCGACCTGTTGAGTTTCGATGGTTATTATGAACGCTACGATGATTTCGAGAAGGTTTATGAAGCCATTGTTGAAAAGATCCTTAACTTAGGCAGTAAATATATGGTGACTTATGCTGTGCCTGGGCATCCTTTTGTTGCTGAAGCGACCAGTTCCGAAATTATGAAACTAGCAAAACCAGCTGGAATTCCGGTATTTGTGATTGACGGGTTGAGTTTTTTGGAACCTACATTTCATGCCTTGAATATTGACCCATTATCAAACCTGGTTATAACTGACGCAATTGAAATTTCTAAACGGCAGGTTGTTGTGTTTTCACCCTCGATGCCTACTTTAATTGCCCAAATTTATGATCGCTTTATGGCTGCAGAAGTTAAACTAACTTTGATGTCTGCTTACCCAGATGAGCATCCTGTGCGGCTGGTTCACGCTGCGGGTACTGCAGCACAAGTTGTTGAGGAACTCCCCTTACATGCGATTGACAAGAGCTCGCACCTTGGCTTGTTGAGCTCTTTGTTTGTACCGCCACTATCGAAATATGCATCATTAGAAGCCTTTCAGGAAGTCATCGCCCAACTACGAACGCCGGATGGATGTCCCTGGGATCGAAAACAAACACATTTGAGTTTACGTCCCTATCTGCTTGAAGAAGCCTATGAAACAGTAGATGCGCTTGATCGTGAGGATATGGACGACCTTCAAGAAGAGCTGGGTGACCTTTTGCTGCAAATTGTGCTGCACGCCCAAATTGCAATCGAAGATGGCGATTTCACCTTGCAAGATGTTATCGAGGGCATTGCAACGAAAATTGTTCGTCGTCACCCCCATATTTTTTCAGGAGCGAAGGTTAATGGGGTTGAAGGTGTTATTCATAATTGGGAGCAAATAAAAGCGCAAGAACGAAATTCTAATGGGAGCACTATAAGAAAAGGTTTATTAGATGGTGTGCCGAACGCCCTGCCTGCTTTGCTGCAGGCAGAGAAAATTATCGAACGGGTAGGGAGAGTAGGCTTTGATAAATTAGCACAAATGGGGGCAACAGAAGTTGTTGATAAATATTTGAATATTTATCAACATGCACAGGATAAAGCTACACGTACCGATGCCCTCGGCAGGTTATTACTGGCTGTTTCAGCACGGGCATTTAAAGATGAGATAGATGTTGAAGGGGCATTGCGAGAAACGCTGACGAACTTCAGGGCAAGCTTTGGTAAAATGGAATCGATAGCTGTCGATCGGGGTAAGGAACTGATTGATCTGTCGGCAGAAGAACTTGATCGCCTATGGATTTTCGCTGAAAGCCATGATGATAAAGAAAATAGTTAACTAATGGAAGAATCGGACAAAAACCTGCAAACCGCAAACCGGCAGATTGCCAGGGCTACCGGCACAGTGATGGTTGCTTTTATCATTAGCAACCTGGTTGGTTTAGCACGTGGGATTGTAATTACCTACGCCTTTGGAACTTCAGCCGAACTCGATTCTTTCAACGCTGCTAACCGAATTGCAGAAATGCTGTTTAACTTAGTGGCGGGTGGCGCTTTGGGCTCTGCCTTTATCCCGATGTTCACCAGTTTTTTAGCTAAGGAAGATCGTGATGGCGCGTGGCGGTTAGCCTCTGGTGTTATTAACCTGGTGTTTTTAGTTTTAATATTCATCAGTGTTTTGGGCTGGATTTTTGCGCCTCAAATTATCAAAGACGGGCTGTTTTTACTGGTGCCTGGGTCTGACCCGGTACAAGAAGCGCTCACCATACGCCTATTTCGCATTATGCTTCCTTCGGTAGTGTTGTTTGGTATTAGCGGGCTGGTGATGGGGATTTTGAATGCACACCAAAACTTTCTTATTCCTTCTATCGCACCAGCGTTTTACTCCTTGGGGATGATTATTGGTGTTTTATTATTACCAAAAGATTGGGGTATTGAGCGGCTCGCCATAGGGGCGGTGTTAGGCGCGTTTTTGCATTTGATTGTCAAACTGCCCTTATTACTGCGCCTGCCTGACCGTGCATATCATGCTATTTTAGGCTTAAAAGATCGGGCGGTCATAGAGGTTTTTAAACTGATGGGGCCACGATTGTTGGGTGTGGCTGTGGTTCAATTGAACTTTATTGCCAATACAGTGATTGCCCTGGGGCAACCTGAAGGGAGTGTGTCAGCGATTGCCTTAGCCTTTAGCTTGATGTTGATGCCGCAGATGGCGGTGGCACAATCAGCAGCGATTGCCTCGCTGCCGACTTTTTCTGCGCAAGTGGCATTAGGGAAACAAGAAGAAATGCGCAAATCCCTGGCTTCGACTTTACGAATGATCATCATGCTTTCGCTGCCAGCGGGGATTGGGTTGATATTGCTTCGCTACCCATTGGTTCAGCTGCTTTACCAACGTGGTGAATTTACCTTACGTTCGACAGAGATGGTGGCATGGGCGTTGCTGTGGTACGCAGTGGGTTTGTTGGGGCATGGGTTGGTTGAAATCCTCAGCCGGGCGTTTTATGCGCTTCATGATACCCGCACCCCGGTGACGATTGGCGTGATTACGATGGGATTGAACATTGGCTTGAGCCTGGTTTTTTCAGCCTGGTTTGCCCGGCTTGGCTGGATGCCACACGGTGGTCTGGCACTGGCGAACTCGGTGGCAACTGGTTTAGAAAGCTTGGCGTTGCTGATATTAATCCGGCGAAAGCTGAATGGGCTGGAAGGCGTTTTTGTGTGGCGAGGGTTAGGTGTTAGTGTAATTGGAACAGCTTTAATGGCTGCTGCGGTGCTTGCTGCCCAGACGTTATTAGCAAGCAGGGGTTTAGTGATGGTGCTGGCAGGGGCATTGGGGGTTGGGGTTTTAGTGTATTTTGGGTTGCTTTGGATGATGAGAATACCTGAGCTGATGGGGTTGATCGCAATCGTACGAAGAAAGATCAAAAGACAGCGAAGTTAAGAAAAGGTAAACCAAGGGGGTAAAGAAAATTCGGTATGATATTGTGTGCCTATTTGTCCTATGATATGCAAGTAAACGAAAAAAAACAAAATGTTGACGGTATTGAAAATGTATGCTATTATATTTCATATTGTTAATAGAAGTATTAACTTTAAGAAATATAATGCGTTTTAAAGATACTGAAAAGATTTTACAAAACCTGGTTATTTTTAATCTGAATGATATTCGTAAAATTGACCAAGGATTTCATCGATCGCAATTAACAGACTGGCGACAGCGAGGTTTTATTCAACCTGTGTCAGGAGGAGTTTATGCGCTGGCTGACCTTGTTGTTAATGAAAACATCTTATTTGCCGCTGCAAATAAAATTTACTCGCCTTCTTATGTTAGCCTTGAATCTGCCTTGGCTTATTACCAGATTATCCCCGAAACCGTATTGGGGATGACGAGCATCACGACGAGAAGGACACGCGAGTTACCAAGCAATTGGGGCCAATTCTCGTACCGAAGCTTAAAGTCTGAGTATTACTTTGGATATCAGGTTGTTGATCAACAACAAGAAAGAAAATTCCTCATTGCTAAACTTGAAAAAGCGGTATTAGATTACCTTTATTTAAACCCAAACATCGAAACCGTGGAAGACTTTGAGGGATTGCGTTGGAACAGAGCTGAATTAGCTGACCGATTAATTCGTGAAAAATTAGAAAGCTATTTATTTGTTTTTAATAAGCTGGCTTTGAACAAGCGAACCAGTGTTTTATTGAGGTACCTTGATGCTTGATTTTAATCAAATTAAGAACCAATATCCAGAATCTTTAAGAGTTTATGAAAGCGCAATTTTGCGTGAATACCTGCAAGTCAAAGTTCTACAAGCTTTATTTGAAAGCGCTTATGGCAGCCAAATTGTTTTTATCGGTGGAACCGCTCTGCGAATTCTTCATAATAGCTCGAGGTTTTCTGAAGATATTGATTTAGATAATTTTCATTTAAGCTGGGGTGCCTTCGAGAAAATGATGCATGAGGTAACACGCGTTTTAAAATTAGAGGGCTTCCTTGTTGAAACCAGGGCTATTGAAAAGGGGGCTTACCACGTGTATCTGCGTTTTCCCCAATTGCTTTATGAGCTGGGTATTACACCCATGATGAGTCAAAACCTGTTAATTCGTGTGGATAGTTATGCGCAAGGCTATGAATACCAACCTGAATTGTATATATTGAATAAATTTGATGTATTCACAGAGATCAGAACTGCGCCACTATCGTTATTGCTCTCTCATAAGCTGTACACTGCTATCCATCGTAAGCGTCCAAAGGGTCGAGATTTTTATGATATTACTTTCTTACTGGGTTTAACAAAACCCGATTACGACTTTTTGTCGCAAAAGATGAATGTATCAACGGCGGGGGCATTAAAAGAATACCTATTATCTGCGATTAATGGATTTGACTTCATCGCTTTGGCGCAAGATGTGGCACCTTTTCTTCTCGATGAGAATCAAATTAAACGTGTTTCACTATTCAAAACGTATTGGGAACAGGTGGATTTAGATTAATTTAATCAAATACGCCTTAGGGTGATCTAATCTCAAGTTAAAATGATAAAAATCAAAGCCTGTTATTGGTTATAATTTTATTATTACCATAAGGTCTTTCACGATAAGCTGGAGGCAAAATGACGCAATCTCAGGCAGGTATACAAATTAGTAAAAAAGCGTTTATTCAAGCCCTGTTGATTATCTTCCTGTTGATGATGCTGGCTGGAATTTTGACACGAGTTTTGCCATCGGGGAAATTTGACCGGGTTGAAGAAGCGGGGCGTGGCGAGGTGATTGTGCCGGATTCTTTTACCTTTACCGACCAACCAGGGTTGCCGGTGTGGCGCTGGTTCACCGCGCCGGTGGAGGTGTTCTTCTCGCCGGACGGCGTTACCATTTTGGGGATTATTGTCTTTATCCTGTTGGTAGGCGTTGCCTTTGCCGTGATGGAGCGCAGCGGGATATTAGGCTTTGCTCTATCGTCAATTGTGAGACGCTTTGGTGAAAGAAAATATACGCTGCTGCTGGTGTTGACTTTTTTCTTTATGGCATTGGGCGGCTTTTTCGGTTTGCTGGAAGAAGTGGTGCCTCTGGTGCCGATTATGATTGCCCTGGCATATTCTCTGGGGTGGGATTCATTAACCGGGCTGGGTATCTCTATATTGGCAGCTAACGTGGGCTTTTCGACTGCGGTGTTTAACTTCTTCACGATTGGGATTGCCCAACAGCTGGCAGGGCTTCCTCTGTTTTCGGGTTGGGCACCGCGTTTGGTGTTATTTGGCGCTGTGTATGCCTTAACGGCATATTTTTTAACCCGCTATGCTAAAGGGGTGGAAAAAGACCCGCAAACTTCACCTGTTTATGAAGAAGATTTAGGTAAAGAACGGCCTGTAGGTCGAGTTCAAGAAGAACTGAATAGCAAAGAACAGCTGCATATGAAGCGGGCAGCGACCTTTATGGCGGTGATGTTCGGTTTGATTTTGGTGATTGTGATGACCTTTTCGTGGATCGAAGGGTTGAACGCACTGGCGATGCCGCTTTCGGGGTTATTGTTTTTAGCGGGTGGTGTTGGAGCAGGTTTGATCGCTGGCATTGGAAAGCAAGCCTGGAAGGCAGCCTGGGAGGGTTTTTTGGGGATCGCACCTGCCATTCCGCTGTTGATGATGGCAGCCAGTGTAAAACTGATCATCTCGTCTGGAGGGATCATCGATACCATCCTGTATTATGCGTCACAGAGTTTTTCATCCACCAGCCCGTTTGCAGCTGCTCTGGCAATTTACGGGCTAACGCTGGTGTTGGAGCTGTTTGTCAGCTCGGGCTCGGCCAAAGCACTGTTGATTATCCCGCTGATTGTACCCCTGGGGGATTTAGTGGGCGTGAACCGACAAATTTCGGTGAGCGCATTCGCCTTCGGTGACGGATTTTCGAACCTGGTTTACCCGACAAATGCCTTGTTGCTGATTGCGCTAAGTTTGACGGTGATCCCGTACCATAAGTGGTTGAAGTGGGTGCTGCGGTTGTGGGCGCTGGTGCTACCAGCCACGCTGATCTTTTTAGCGCTGGCGGTGGCGTTAGATTACGGCCCGTTTTAGCATTGTGCAGGGGTGAATAGGTTTATTTGGAAGGGTAATTTAAACCATTGTGGATTAAAAAACAAAGGGCTGCGCCTTGCCGCAGCCCTTTTTGTACTAAGCATTGATTTTATCGTTTGATCAATGGTAAGAAGATTTTGACGCCGGTATCTTCACTGGGCATGATCTCCAGTAAAAAGGTTTGGATTTCAGAATATCCGGCATTATTATTGGCCTTGAAGGCAAGTTGATAAGTGCCGGCTGAGCCTTTAGCGGGTGTGCCTGAGAGGATAGCTGTGCCATCGCCGTGGTCTGTAAGGCTAATGCCCTCTGGCAATTTGCCTCCGAAGGCCACCTGAGCGTTGGGGTAGCCATTTATCTCAATGGTGAAAGTGCCGCTGATCCCTTCAGTGAAGGTCGTTGTGTTGTCGCTGGTGATCGTTGGCTTTTCCTGAACGATGATGGTGAAGGTTTGATAAATATCACCGATGTCATTACTGGCTTTAATGGTAACCTCGTAGATCCCACCGGAACCTGATGCAGGTGAACCCGCGAGTGTTGCGGTACCATCGCCATGGTCTTGTAAGGTGATGCCTGTGGGGAACACCCCACCTTCAATTGAAAATTCAGGGTAAGGTTTGCCACCTGCTTCAATGATGAATTCGCCAGGTTTGCCAACAGTGAATGTTGCTGTGCTTCCACTGGTGAAGACGGGGGCGACAGGGCCGAGCGTTGAAAATTCACTCAAGTGACAAATGGGCACCTGGAACCAATTTTCAGCCAGATTGCGTTGATAATCACCTTCACTGCAAGCAGATAGGACATCTTTCCATTCTTTGTCATCCGTATTCCAGTAGTAGAGGATAATTTCCTCTTCAGGGACGCCGCCGAGTTCTTCTTCGGCGTAGTTGATGCGGACGGTGAACGGCGTATCAAGTTGACCGATGATCGGTTCTTCGCCCTTTTTCGCCGTCAACTGGAAGCTGTTGCCGGCAAAGCCGAAATTGCCAATATCCTGTGTGGGTTCGGGCTGTGGCACCAGGTTGAACATAACTTCATCTTCAAAGGTGCCTTCATCGATGGTGACCTCGATATCGCCATCTCGACTGGTGATTGTGCCGCCATCTTCGTCGATGGTTTCATCAATAGCCTGGGTATCTTCCCAACCCGGGTTTAAAGTACTTAAGAAATCAGCCAGGGTTTCAGGCTCTGCGGGCACTTTAAGTCGGTTGAAATCCAGTGCCAGGAAGGTCAAACGCTCAAGGGCTTCAAGACTTCCCGGTACCGGGCCAGAGAACTGGTTGTTTTGCAGGTTGAGCTTTTCTAAATTAGCCAAATCACCCAGAAACGCAGGAATGGCGCCGGTAAGCTGGTTGTCGTTTAAGAAAAGGTCCATCAAGTTGATCAGGTTTTCAAAGCTGCCCGGTATTTCGCCTGAAAGTTGATTTCGTCCCAGCCTAAGGGTTTCGAGGTTTTCTAAAGCCCCAAGTTCGGGTGGGATTTGCCCGGTTAGTCGGTTGTTGTTTAATTTCAGCTCAACCAGGTTTGTCAGGTTCCCCACTGCATGTGGAATTGTGCCTGTGAACCTGTTTGAACCCAGGTCTAAGGTAGCCAAATCGGTGAGCTCGAAGATCGAAGGAGAGATTGAACCTTCGAGTTTATTGCCAGCCAAGATGAGCGATTGCAGGTGTACCAGATTCCCGATTTCAGTGGGGAGTTCACCCACCAAGTTATTAGACGACAAATTTATACCAACGACATGACCGTTTTCAACGGTAACCCCATACCAATCGGCAGGGTCATCGGTTTCAAGCCAGTTTGTTTTTTGTGTCCATCCTGCACCATTCAATGCGAAGAGAGCTGTTATAGCTTCACATTCTGCTTGTGGGATTGAGGTTTGTGTGGCACAGCCCGCGAAACCCTGGATAGTTAGTGTGAAAGGTTGCTGTACAGCTGTGTGGATGCCATTGTTGGCAATAAAAGTGAGGTAATAAGTGCCCGCCGTTGCTGAAGCTGGGGTGCCGTAAAGGAACGCCATCCCAGTACCGCTATCCTCAAAGGTAAGGCCGTCTGGCAGCATGCCCTCATAGGTCAAAGCTGGGGCTGGCTTTCCGGATGTGGTCACCAGGAAGATGCTTGATTTTCCGATTTGGAAGGTCTTTGAATCTGCGCTGGTAAAGACAGGAGCTTCATTAATAGTGAGGGTGAAGGTTTGGACTGCTTTAGGCTCAAGCCCGTTGCTGGCGGTGAGCGTAAGTTTGTAGGTGCCGTTGGTGCCTTCCTCAGGGGTGCCGGAGAGCTTGGCGGTGCCGTTGCCCTGGTCTGCAAAGGTGATGCCGCCTGGCAGAGTGCCCTTGTATGTGATGGCTGGATGGGGTTGCCCGCTGGTTGTGATGGTGAATTCGCCAGGGTTATCTACTGAGAAGGTTGTATTGTTTGCGCTGGTGAAGGTCGGTGCCTCGTTGACGGTGAGGGTGAAGCTTTGCGTGTCTTCGCCGAACTCATTTTCAGCGGTAATGGTCAGTGGATAGACCCCGCCCGTGCCGGGCTGGGACGTGCCAGCGAGCTTGGCGGTGCCGTTGCCCTGGTCGGTAAAGGTGATGCCGCCTGGCAGGGCACCTTGATAGGTTATGGAAGGAGCAGGATCGCCGAAGGTTTTGATGGTAAACTCCGCCTGTTCACCGACGGTGAAGGTAACACCCTCGTCGGACCATATCCCTGGTGATGAGAGGTCCCAAGAAACCCGGGTTGAATTCCCCTGGGTGTCGTAATCCTCGGCATACCCGTAAGTGCCGTTACCAAAGTCAAGCAAGCCAGAAAAATCAGCCAGCCACGTGCCTTCAGAGTCAGCTACAGGGTTGAGCTGTTTATAATCCTGAGGGTTGCGAGCAAAAACTTCAACTGTGCTATTTGGTGTGGCTAAACCTGTTACTCTGTCTGCTTCCCAATCGACCTCTGTTAACTCAAGGTTGACCTTATGGGTTCTGCTATAAGTTCCAGAGGTAAGTTTAATGACCTGACCGGTTTGAATGTCAAAATCGAGGTCATAAAAATACACATTTCCTCCACCCGAATCTGAGGTTGCTGTGAAGGTGTGAGTATCGTCAATGGTCAGGGTGACCTCTGCGTTTGGAGGCCAATATCGACCTGAGATTTCATCAAATTGTGGGTAGATAGTAAATATTGGGTCAGGAAGGAAAAAATTATAAACAGTGGCATTGCCGGTGGCATCATATTCATAGGCCCAGCCAACAGTTCCTGGTTTAAAGTTAAGTGTGTCGGTAAAGTTGACACTCCAATTTCCTTTACTATCTACAGACGTTGTTTTCTCATAGCACCATTTATCACCACAGGCCAAGACTTCTACGTTATTATTGGGCGTTGCTTTGCCTTTAACCACATTGGTAGCTTCGATAACCTGGGTAACTTCGAGGTTAGTGACCGTATGGGTGCGGGTGTACCCGCCGCCTGTTACCGTTACTTTCTGCCCTTTTTGGATCGCAAAGTTGTTGAAATATAACCTAAAATCTCCTGAAGAGTATGATGTTATTGTCCATGAATTCGATCCAATGTTTATTGTGATATCGGTATAGGGCGGCCACATATCACCTTCGATTCGGTCTTCATTAACATAAACTTGAATAGTTGGGTTTGGCACCACCCAACTAATTTCGGTTGAATTACCTTGTGTATCAAACTCATACGCCCATCCATTTACGCCCGGTTTGATGTCGACAGAGCCCTTGAAATTTGCAGTCCAAGCACCTTGACTATCGCTCATTGGATATTTATATACCCAATTTAAAGTGTCCCATGCAATAACTTTGATTTCGGTATTTGGCGTGGCGATGCCGCTGACCGTGTCTTTGGCTTGATCGATGTTGGTTATACTTAAATAAGATACAGTATGGGTTCGGGTGTAACCGCCGCCAGTGATGGTCAACGTCTGTCCGGGTTGGATATCGAAGTTATCAATATAAAAAATGGTGTAATACATAAAATTAGGTGATTGTGCTGTCCATTGCATATCTTCACCTTCAATGGATAGGGTGAGCGTGGTGTTAAGTGGCCACTTATACGCCCAAATACTATCTTCCTGGGGGTTAACTTCGAAGGTAGGGTCGGCGACATACCAGATGCCAGTTGAGAAATTTCCTTGGATATCATAAGCACAAATTCGTCCTTCAAGGCCTGGGGTAAACTCTTGCAACCATGTGAAATCTGCTACCCATTCACCTGTTTCGTCAACCGGCTCCAACCAAAAACCATTCCAATAACTATCAAAATATTGGGCTAAAATCTCGCTTCCAGGTGCGGCGATTCCGGATATCGTATTTGTATTTTGATCAATCTCTGTAATTTTTAACGATACTGTGTGTGTTCGAATAGTAATTCCATCAGTCATGGTAATAACTGACCCTAAATGTATTCTAATTGAACCACTTTCGAAGCTAACATAACCATTATTATTTGAGGTATTTGTCCAAGTTCTGCCGTCAATGTTGACAGTAATAGGGGTATTTGGAGGCCATTCATAACCGAAAACCTGCTCAAAAAGGAGGTCGACCTCAAAATGTGGGTTAGGGATATTCCAGGGGATGCTGGTCATGTTGCCTTGACCATCATATTCCTCAGCCCAGCCATCGGTGCCTGGGATAAGGTCAACCCGACCCTTGAAATCGGCTAGCCAATTCCCCAGGTTGTTTACTGGGACCGTTAGCTCATCCCATTCATAATCATTGCCACCATATATATACACTTCTTTATTAGGCGTGGCTTTACCGCTGATGGTATTTGCTGTCTCATTTATCTCAGTAATTTCCAAGACAGAGACTTTATGGGTGCGAGTATAGCCCCCGCCGGTTGCGGTTACGGTTTGTCCCGCTTTAATATCAAAGCCACCTGTTGAAACATAAAACCATCCAT
>CAYPKT010000004.1:76187-79099 GCA_964411385.1 uncultured Candidatus Brevefilum sp.
CCATCCATATTTATCAGAGGTTTCGTTCCAAGTATTTGTGCCGATTTGAAGCGTGATGGTTGTATTGGGCGGCCAGTTATATCCATCGATTTCATCCCAACGCGGATAAACAGAAAAGTATGGATTATTGGAATCCCTGGTTTGATTCTTTTCAGGACTTGGGAAGGGTGGGTAATTGTCTTCACCCCTGGTTGGGAGATGCTCTTCCTGTTTATGAACGGGCGGTGCAGGATATTCATAAGGCTTAAGCCCAGGCTCACCTGTTTTATGTTTTTCAGGGTAATTATCGGGTTGCTTCAGAAATTCTGCCCCGGCTTCACGCCAGTGTTCAGGTGGCAATTCAGCCATTGGTGGGCGTTCAGGGTGATAGAGACGGTCGCCCCTTACTGCAGGATGCGCACCCGCCAGGTAGTCCTCCTCAAACCGATAATCTCCAGGGAAGCTGCCTTGCGTGGGCGGGACTTTAATCCCATCCCATTCTGTGTAGCTGCCCACTGGCTGTGGCGACTCTGGCGTCGATTCTGCTTGAACTGTTGGGGTGCTAAACATCCCCATGAGCATGGCAGCCAACAAGAAAAAATTAATTAAATACTGAGGTTTTCTCGAATTAAAAGAACGTATCATGGTTAATCTCTCCCATAATTTTTGTAATAAGGATGAGTAATATGAAAACAAACGCTAAATTTTGGTCGATATGCCCCCTCTCCTATAAAGATTAAGTTATAAATAGAAATAATAAATAATGGTAGGCAGATTTGTTTAAATACAAAAGGAATGTTTTTGAGACAATTTGACTGATCTATTTGATCCTCAGACATTATTCCCCTTCATCGTGATCGATGATTAAGAATTAGATTAACCCACTGTTACCAATGTAGGTCTGCGATGTGAATATGGTTAATATAACACAGACCCCTGAGGTGTCAAGGTCTCAATTTTTAACACCTAACAGGTGCGAAGAATATTTATTCGTTTTTGGTGGTAAGCGGATGAAAAGTAACTAAAGAAATGTCTACCAGCATGGACCGGAAAATTTATACTCGCCAGAACGACCTTTAATCGTATCAACTGAATAGTAAAAACCGCAGGAATCGTAACAACTCATGCCCACCCGGCACGAATTATCATCGTATTGGCGATATTCAGTTTCGCAGGTTAAGTTGATGCCCCGCACCGCGCAATCGGATGGCGTGTATCCCCAGGTGATATCTGCATCGGTAAATTCTGCATGGGGCCAAAAGATATTGGCAAGTGTGGGCGTAGCTGGGATTTGATCGAGATATGTCGTGTATGAATCTTCGTGTACCAGGAAGGTTCTTTCAGGATCGGCGAAGAATTTGAAGTCCTTGATATCTGTCCCGAACAAGTTGACCTTTGAACTGCAAACCAGTAAATTAACCTGGCTTGGATCGGGTTCACAATCGATATCTTCCCCATCTACGACCCCATAATATGAAGATTGGATACCAGGCACAATGAAATAAATTGTTGTCCCGTCATAATTTGCAAATGAGCGATACACATATGCACCGTTAAACCCCACAAACTCTGTGGGCGTAAAGGTTGATGTTGGTTCAGATGTGGTCGTATTCGTAGGCAGGGGCGTAATTGTATTTGTTAGCGATGGTGCCATTGTTACCTTAGAAGAGGGGGTCATCGTAACGCTTAGCGTCGACGCGGCAGGTTTATTTTCAGCTGGTTGTGATGCTGCGCTGTCTTCCTTGGCTCCCGGTTGGCAGGCAGAGAGCAGAAGAGCGATTGAAATTAATGACAGAAATAAGAACTGATTTTTCGTGGGTGTGTTCATTGTGAATTGATATCTTGATCAATGTATTTTGTAATGGTTAATTTAATAGGCAATATTTTACTTCAAAACAAAAGTAGTAGACGTTTGGGTTCAACATTGCTGAAAATTATATTTATTGCCAGATATACCAAAGGGCGATATTTACCAGAATCCCTAAAATTACCCCGCCTAAGGCTTCTGCAGGGGAATGACCGAGGACTTCTTTGAGTTCTTTGTAATCTTCAATGGGTTTAATCTCACCTGAAAACAGCTCCTTAATTAAACGATTAATTTGCTGGGCATGAAAGCCAGCCTGCCTGCGAATATTGGTGGCATCGTATACGACAACGGTAGCAATGGCAAAAGCCAGGCCAAAAAGAGGGGTATCAAAACCAACGTAGAGCCCAACCCCTATGGCAGCTGCCGTGACGACAGCCGTATGTGAGCTGGGCATGCCGCCGGTGCTGATGAGGAGAGAAAAATCCCACTCGCCGGTTTCGATGTAGCACATAGGGAGCTTGAGGATTTGTGCTAATGTTGATGCAATCAATGTGGCGATAAGAACAGGATTATGAAAAACACCAGAAAGAGGCATCGATGTTACCCTTCAGCGTTAACCGAACCTTGCGGTTCATCCAGGGATAGGGTTCGAATTTTCAGCTCTGCTTCTTCCAGCAAAGCTGCACAACGTTTTGCCAATATTTGACCGCGCTCAAACAACTCAAGCGACTTTTCAAGCGACAAGTCTTCACCTTCAAGTTGGGCTACGTTTTCCTGTAAAGTTTTGAAAGCTGTTTCAAAATTCATCGATTGGATATCTTGATTATCGGGCATATTATTCCTCCGTTGTGGTTTTTGTAATTTGAGCATTTAGCTTGCCCTGGCTGAGCTGGATCTTTACCTCCTCGCCAGGTTTGACCTGGCTAGCGGATTTTAGAACTTTGCCATCATCTTCTCGGGTAACGATGGCGAAACCGCGTTTGAGGACAGCCAGGGGGCTGAGCCCGCGCAGAGAATGTTGAAGTGCTGCCAGCTGCATTTCCTTTTTATTCACCCCCACTTGAACCGATCGCTCAAGGCGCATGAAGATTTCATCGAGGCGTTGGCGGTACGAATGGACAGTGTG
>CAYPKT010000004.1:79199-171314 GCA_964411385.1 uncultured Candidatus Brevefilum sp.
GATGAATTCGCGATAGCCCTCGCTACACCTTCATCATTAAAAGCCCACAGGTCTTCAATTGAGCCTCCACCGCGTGCGATTATGATTACATCGGGGTGCACATCCCGGTTGAGCCGTTCAAGGGCTGTGATAATCCCTGCAGGTGCATCAACGCCCTGAACGGGCGTAGGCGAGATTACAATTTCAACGATGGGAAAACGACGCCGTAGAGTATTGAGGATGTCCTGCAAGGCAGCGCCGGTGGGTGAGGTGACCACACCGATGATTTTTGGCATGGCGGGGATCGGGCGTTTGAGGTCCACATCGAAAAGACCTTCAGCTTCAAGTTTGGCTTTTAGACGTAAAAACTCCTGGAAGAGCTGACCTTCACCTGCTGGGCGAATGGCATCCACGTATAACTGGACCTGACCGCCGGCTTCATAAACGCTCATCGAACCATGTGCTTCAATCGCCTGCCCTTCTCGTAAATCGAAGGTCAGACGTGCAGCCCAGCTGCGCCACATTACACAACGTATGGACGATTGACTGTCTTTGAGGGTGAAATATAAGTGCCCCGAAGAGGGCTTGCCCAGGTTAGAGACCTCACCTTCAACCCACAGGCCTTGTAAAATTTCATCACTTTCGATAACACGGCGTAAATAACCAGTAAGCTGGCTAACAGAAAGGATATTTTGTGGTTGTAAGAGATTGTATTCGCCCATAGTTTTATAATTGTATTCCTTAAAGCGCCGAAATGTATTTAAAAAAGCCGTATATTATTAATATCGGATACAATTTAAAGACTTAAAGAAAGGATGGTGAACTTGGACTATATCTGGACGCCCTGGCGTATGAAATACATCCAGGAACACAACCACGAACAAGGGTGTGTATTTTGTAAAGCTGTTCAAGCGGAAGACGGACCTGGTAACTTAATTTTCCATCGGGGGCAGGATGTTTTTATGATTCTCAATCGTTACCCGTATACGAGCGGACACTTGATGTGTGTTCCATTTGCCCACGTTAACCAATTGGGAGAGTTGCAAGCCCCAGCCCACCATGAGATGATGGATTTCGCAGTGAAAGCTATGGAAGTTTTAAAACTTGTTTACCACCCCGAAGGTTTTAATATCGGGTTGAATTTAGGTAAGGCTGCAGGCGCAGGGATTGCTGATCACCTGCATATGCATATTGTCCCACGCTGGGGTGGGGATACAAACTTTATTACATCGGTTGGGCAAACCCGGGTGTTACCCGAATCTTTACCCGAAACTTATCGACGGGTAAAGGAAACTTGGGCTTCGCTTTAGTTTATTATTTAGGTCTGCTTTATTCCTGTTTGCGTTTGCTGGCAATAAGGGCCCGAATTAATGTAATAAAGCCCAAAAGGATTAATAATATGGGCCAAAACTTTGTAATTTCGGGCGGTAAACCATAGTTTATACCGAGCGCAAAAAAGGTAATGCCGCTGATTAAAAACATTGTTAACCCACTCACCAGGACGCTTTTAAAATTCCGGTCGATGAGCCCTGCGATGATCACCCCAAGCCCAATAAAACTTGGAATCAAGGCCCAGCTAATGGAGGTGCGCCGCCAGCCGCCGGTGTGTTCAAGATAAAACAAAATGCTACCTATGCCCGCCATGGTTGTGCCCGGAATGGCAAGTCGACCTACGCCACTTGTTATTGCCCAAATTATGAAAATACCACCCAGACCAATAATGTAGAATGGCCATTCCCATACGGGAAAGTACTGTGGTGCAATTTCTTTAGCGAGAAAGAATAAACCAAAAATAATTAATAGGACACCAAATGTTACTGTGTGTTTCCGTTTCATAATAATCTCCTTCGATTGTTAAACCGTAAATTCTGCTTTGAAAAAAGAATAAATCAATACTTTTAGCTTTTATAATTGTGCAAGTATTGTGCCTTTTTAATAGATTTGCGTTGAATAAATTGTAAAAAAACCTATGAATGTGGAATAAAAGGGTTATTTAAATTAATCATAACAATTTAATTTAGATGAATTATAATACGTTAACTGCTATCGTCTTCTAAATAAAGTGAGGACATCAATGTCTGAAGATATTAATCAACCTGCCTCTGAAAAAAAGAATAACGGGTGGAAAATTGGCTGCGCTATTGTTGCAGTGATGGCCTTATGTTTAGGAGTTTTTGTTCTGTTGGGTGGTCTGGTATGGTTTTTCCCTCGTGAAGACGTAGGCAATGAAACTTTAACTGTCGGTTTTGAAATTTCTAATGCAGACTTGCAAACGGGCGATATATTTTCAATCACGATTACTTTGGGGAATGAAGGCACGAAAAACGTAACCGTTTCAGAAGTCTTGCTGCCAAACGCGCTGTTGGATCATGTGAGGGTCATCAGTGTTAGCCCAGAAAGCGACGTAGGAGTTCCTGGTTCAAAGACAACACCTTTTACCATCAACCGGACGATCGCACCCACAGGCCGAGAAACGATCGTGTTTCGGTTTGAAGCGCTTAACCCAGCGGGAGTTGTGGATGAAGTCGTGGTTAAAGCTGGTAAAAAGGAATTCAAAAACCCGGTTCATATCGATATTCGCGGTGAAGTGGTTGAAGTCATTGAGACGATCGACGTGCTGCCGACCATGGCTCCGACAGGAAATATTATCCCCTATAAAGCTGTGGTGCAAATTAGCGCGATCGTTGACATTGACGGGGAAGAAATTGAAGCATGGACTGGCTCGGGTACGGTGATTTCAAAAGAAGGTTTAATTTTGACCAACGCCCATGTTGTTCTTTCTGAGCGATTTTATGATGTGGTAGATTTAGTGGTTGCCATTACCACTGAAGCCGACCGCCCTCCTGAGCCGATGTTTTATGCGGACGTATTACAAGCTGATGCTGCTTTAGACTTGGCGGTGATCAAACCCAGGTCAAAATTAAACGGATCTCCGGCGGACTTTACCAGCTTAGGGATAGAACCTGTAAAAATTGGCAATGTTGATTCTTTACAGCTGGGTGACCCCATCATTATTATTGGGTATCCTGGCATTGGCGGCGATACGATTACGTTAACCCGCGGCGAGCTTAGTGGGTTTACATACGAAGCCCCCTTCGGAAATCGAGCCTTTATTAAAACCTCCGGTATGATTGCCGGCGGCAACAGCGGTGGACTAGCGGCTACGCCCTCGGGCGAGATCATCGGCGTGCCGTCGCAAGTGGGCTCGGGGGATATTTATGGTGAAATTGTCGATTGTCGCCGCCTGGCGGACACTAATCGAGATGGTGTGATCGATGAATTAGATAGCTGTGTTCCGACGGGCGGGTTTATTAACGTCCTGCGCCCAATTAATTTTGCGCTACCGTTAATTGAGGCTGCTAAAACAGGTGAGGTGGCAATCATTTTAGAACCTGTTTATGAAGAGGACATTGAATTGGAACTGGAAGGCGATGAACTCCTGTTTGATGCTTTTATAGATAATCAGAATAGTTGGTTCTTAAGTGACTTTGATTCAGGCTGGGTCGATATCATCAACGGAGAATTGGTGATCAATGTTGATGAAGAAAAAACGTATATTTACACGACAACGCCTTTTTATTTTGGTAATATCATTATGATCGTTGATATCAATGTGCTAAACCCGGCAGGTGATGGAGATTTTGGCTTGATTTGCGGCTACACCGATGATGAGAATTATTCGGTTCTCGAAATCACAGAGGATGGTTTTTATAAAATTTGGCTGTTAGAAAATGGAGAATCAATCACCGTTGTTGATTGGACGGCTTCAACGATGATTCCAAGCAGCGGACCTTACACACTGGCAGCATATTGCGGCTATGACGGTTTTGCCCTGGCGGTAAACGATTCGCTGCTGATTGACATTGACGATTACCATTACAGCGGAGGATATACAGGTTTGTTCGCCGGCACCTGGAGCGGACCCCACATTCAGGTGGGTTTTGATAATTTTGGCGTATTTGAACCGTAAATATTGCTGTATTTATTATCGACTTGTTTTGGCTTAATCAATAAAAAAAAACAGCCCCGATTGTTACCGGGGTTGTTTTTATTTACTCAGCGTCTGCGCTTACCAATTCAACGAACCGATCGAAAGAATAATCGCCTTGAATTTCAATCCGATTGAGATAGAACAGGTTATACAAGGTATGCGTTTTAGAAAGACCTAAGCCCATGCCGGCCCGATAAAGCGAATTGATGGTAACTTGGATAACAAGATCGTCGATTTCTCCAAAGGGATAGGCAAATGTGTTGATATCGACACCTAAAGCAGCTTCGAGGGTAATTTTCGATTGCCGGATTTCATAATCTGCGATGTCATGATTTTGGGTGATATCCTGGTGGGTAAAACTATGGCTACCAATCTCCCAACCAGCATCTGCCATCTCGTTGATTTGTTCGACATTGACAAAGCCTTCTACATCGCGAATGCGACTGGCTACGATATAGAACACGCCGGGAAAGTTATAGGATTGCATGATTGGGAAGGCGTTTTCATAAACCCCGATATTCCCGTCATCAAAGGTGATTACAATGGGTTTAGCTGGCAGCTCACCGCCATAAAGGATGACGTCCACCAGGGTCGAGATGGTAATGGCTGTGTAGCCGTTATCGTAGAGGTAACGCATCTGGTCTGAAAATTCTGGAATGGAGACGCTGTACCTGTTCTCGGCGTAATCGCCATTGACGTGATGATAAAGTAAAATCGGGGCAATCACTTCACCAGCTTCGTGATAAACCCAGGTTGGTGTAGGGGTTATCGTTGGTGTTTCTGTAGGGGGAATTGGCGTTGGCGTAGGAACATCGGTGGGAGTGAGCGTTGCTGTAGGGACCAGTGTTTCAGTTGGTTCATATGTAAATGTTGGGGTGATCGGCGGAGTAGGGGTTGGTTTAGGGAAATTGCACCCTGTAAGTGCGAGAAACCCAAAAAACAGGATTAGCAATGTTGATAACATCAGACGTTTAATCATAATGGAACCCAACAAGAATGATAATTTTGATGAATATTGGTAGCTGCCATGAATGTTTCAAAGTTCTTATCATTATCTCATCTCGTAGAAAAAGAGAGTTAGCGGCGCCGATTCCTATCGCCGACCATGGATACAAAATACATCAACTGCATAACCGAGCTAATGATTGCAGCCACGTAAGTGAGGGCAGCGGCGTTCAATACCTGTTTAACGCCCCTGGCTTCTTCTTGGGTGGTGATCATCCCACTGGATTGAAGCATGGCTCGAGCTCGGCGAGAGGCGTTGAGTTCTACCGGCAGGGTGGCAATAGAGAAGACAGCACCGGCAGAAAACGCAATTAAACCAACCCAGGCTAAACCGCTAAGTTGTAAAGCTAACCCGATAAGGATAAAAACCCACCCTATTTGGGTGCCGATGTTAACCACGGGAACCAGGGCAGAACGAAACCGCATGGGAAGATAGTTGTCTTTATCTTGCTGGGCATGGCCTAATTCATGGGCGGCAATTGCCATCGATGAAATGCTTGGCGACTGGGCAACCCCTTGTGAGAGCGCCAGGGTTTTAGCACGGGGGTCATAATGGTCGGTTAATTGGCCAGCGATTCCTTTTAACTTCAAGTTATTCATTCCATGCTGTTGCATTAATAGTTGAACAACCTGGGCACCGTTCAAACCTTGCTGGTTTTGAACCTGGCTCCAACGAGAGTAACTTCTGGATACATAAAACTGAGCGAACAAGCCGATGAGAATTGCTGGCAGCATAAAAATCATATAACTTGGATCAAAGACAGGTAACATAAATTTTGTCTCTTTCTATTTGGATACTAAGGTATTAAACCTTTAAGAACTTCGATTGCCTTTTCCAATTGCCGGTCGTTCTCTGCCTCATAGTCTTCGGGGGTCATTTCAACAATATAATCAGGCTCTAAACCAGCTTCGTGGATTTGGCGTCCGTTTGGTGTTAGCCATCGGGCAATGGTGACTCGTACACCGCCGGCATCATTTTTCAATTCAACCCAGGCTTGAACCGAGCCCTTACCGAAGGTGGTTACGCCAACCAGTGGAGCACGCCCTAAATCTTGAATTGCACCTGCGGTTATTTCAGCGGCAGATGCGGTACCACCATCGACCAGAACGACTAATGGAATTTCAGTAGCGAGGCCGCCAGGGATCGCGTCATAAACGAAGGTATCTCCATCTCCATATTGTTCATACATTACGACGCCCTCTGAAATAAATTCAGAAACAACCTGGATAGCTGTGTTAAGGTAACCACCGCCGTTGCCACGCAAGTCAAAGACAAGACCTTTAGCATTTTGGTCTAAGGCGTCTTTAAGGGCTTCTCGTAGTTGAGCAGTTGTTTTATCGCCATAGGTATTTAGCGCAATATAGGCAATTTTGTCTTCGAGCATCTCGGATTCGACTGTAGGGACGATGATGCTGGCTCGCTTGAGGGTAACATCGAAGACTTCTTCCCCACGGCGAATGGTAAGTGTGAGTGATGTACCCGCTGGGCCGAGAATCCGATTTAACACCAGGTCACCGGGAATGCCTGTCATATCTTCACCATCAACGGCGATGACGATATCGCGAGGTAGTAGCCCGGCTTCGGCTGCAGGTGAACCCTTCATTGGGCTGACAATTTCGACATAATCACCGGTGGTGTTGACCCAAGCACCGATCCCTTCATATTCTCCCTCAAGAGATTCATTAGCCTGTTTGAATTCCTCGGGTGTCATGTAAGAAGTATGCTGATCGCCCAGGGCATCGAGCATGCCATTGATCGCGCCGCGCATCAACGCCAGGTCATCAACAGGCTGATCGACAAATTGGTCATGGACGATATCCCAGGTTTCCCAAAAAGGGGCAAACAGGTTTTTGTATTCTTCAGGGGTATTGCCTTCGGCATCGACATAGGGGCAAGGTGGGCATTGCGCCGGAGCTAAGGCAATGGGTGTGCCATCTTCACCGGGGGTGGTGGTGATGGACGGGCAGGGTGGGCAGGATATGGGACCTTTGCCAGGGAATTGGGATGAGAATAAACGTGGGATGGCATAACCAAAACCAGCTCCCAGTGTAAATACCAGGGTTAAAACGATGACCCCGATGAAGATTGATAAACAGGTACGGATTCCTTTAGGTTCCATAATGCGTTCTCCTTGCAAGTTGAGGTGAGTTGACTTGCTGTGCAATTGATTCATAGAAGGTTACCCCAAAAAGGCGTGAAAATGAAGGAAATTTGCAAAGAATGAATAGGTAATAGCGGGTATTGAGATGTCGCTAGAGTGGTTAGGCTTTGCTTTTGTAGGTCACGTCTCCGGACGTGACATAAATAAATTTTTATGACGGCTACAATGACTCCGAGTTGTGTTGGTTGGTTTGGCAGGGCAGGATGGGTGAATTTCCCTATAAATCCACTACGTTTCACAAGAGCAGTTTTTTAGAACCCACGAAAAAATGGAAATCAGATTTTTTAATACAATAACTGGTTAAATTTATTTGGAAGTTATGCGTAACCGAATAAAAAGATTGTTTTACACCAAGTAGAAGAGCATAATTTAGGTTCGTTAAGGAGCCTAAAAAATAATTTGTAGAAGGCTATGCTGTTTATCTTGGTTCGTAACCACAGATTAAGACAATAACAGTTGAATTTCTTTAATTTCACTAATATGGGGGCTTCCGTCATGGCGGTATTTACCGATCGAAACCGTCTTCATCCCTAAAGATTGTGCCATGGCAAGGTTTTTTGGGTTGTCATCAATCAACAGGCAGTGTTCTGCCTCTTCGCCCACAGCTTCAAGCGCTTTGTGGAAGGCTTGTGCCTCAGGTTTGCAATATGGGTAGAGGGTGTAAATATCAATAATTTGTTCAAAGTGATGGTTTATCCCGAGGAGTGCCAGTACTTGTTGTGCATAAGGGGTGTATGCGTTGGTAAAAACAACCTTGCGAAGGGGTAAAGTAGATAAAATTTGATCCAGTTCTGGGTCGGGTGAGAGAATATCTTCGAGAGGCACATCATGAACAAAGTCGAGATATTCCTTCATGTTGACCTGATCTTCAACTTGCAGCCCTCGCAATGTGGTGCCATATTGGATAAACAAACGCGATCGCAGAGCGCTGACTTCCTCCGCTGGAATATGCATTCTATCCACCAGGTACTGGTTAATGCGAACACCAACCCGATCCCAAACGCCGCTGTCTTGTGGGTAGAGGGTGTCATCAAGGTCGAACAATAGGCAATGGATGTTTTCTAAAAGGTTGTCGTGTTGTGCGTTATTCATCATAAAACCGACTTTTGTTGGTTGGTCGTCTAAACCCCAATGATACCATAAGGCGAGGGGTAGTTTTGCGATCGAGGTTACGTTATCCGCAGGATTATGCTGTGTGTTTGACCAATGCCAGGCCAACCCAATCTTCATCGGCGATGCGTTCAACCAAATGGAAGCCGGCGTTTTGAGCAGCCTGGAGGAGATCAGCTTCTTGATTGAGCAGAATTCCTGAAAGGAGCAAGGTCCCACCAGCCGTAACCAAACGCCCTAAGCCTTCGTTGAATAAGCGCACGATAATCGGCGCCAAAATATTGACCAACACGAGGGGTGCCTGGATGATACGAAAACGTCCGGTGAGGATCTCCTGTACCGAGCCAGTGCCGACCTCGTATGAACTTGGTGCAAGGTCGTTCAAGCTTGCGTTTTCTCGCGTGGAAGCCACGGCTTGACGGTCAACATCGACTGCAAGGGCACGTGAAGCACCCATTTTTAAAGCGGCGATCGTTAAAATGCCAGAACCACAACCAACATCGATCAATTCGACACCGGGTTTTATATAGTGCTCCAACAGTTGCAAACATAACTGGGTGGTGGGGTGGGTGCCGGTTCCAAAAGCCATAGCTGGATTGATGCGGACAGTGGTACGAGTCTCACCGGGGGTGGCAGTTTTCCACGCAGGTAAGATCAAAATGTTTTCGCCAACGGTCAGCGGTTGGTAGTGCTGCTTCCAGGCAGCCATCCAGTCATCGTCAACGATGGAACGATACTCGGGTTGGGGCAGAGGGCTGATTCGCCCGAGGTACCACAATGCCTGCTCGATTTTTTGACGGGTTCCTTCAAGGTCTGCGGTGGCTGGCAAGTAACCTGCAACTTTGATCTCGCCGGTGGGTTCATTTTCTTGGGTATGGGGGTTGAAGATGGTCATCTTTTCTACAACGACGCCGTTGGAAACAAAACGCCCCAGCAGATCTGCCAGGGCTTCAGCTAATTCACCGTTGGTGATAAAACTTATTTCAATCCATTTTATGTTTTGATTGGACTCAGCCACCAAAAACCTCGCGCAATTTTTCGAAGAAGCTTTGGTTTTGTATTTTTATATCAGGATCCATTGTTTCGGCTAATTTTTCGAACAGATCACGTTGTTCAGCTGTTAATCGTGAAGGAATTTGCACCGAAACGGTGACGAGTTGATCCCCAGTGCCAGACCCGCGCAAGTATGGGATCCCCTGGTTGCGCAGGCGGAAGGTCTTTCCGGGTTGGGTGCCGGGTGGAATGCGTAATTCGACCTCACCATTGAGGGTTGGTATGCGAATTTCATCCCCGAGGACCGCCTGGGTAATATTAATATCTAAATCGAGGAGGACATCAAATTCATTACGGCGGAAAAAGGCATGGTTTTCAACTTCGATCTCGACGAAAAAATTTCCATGAGGCCCACCGTTGAGACCGGGTTGCCCTTCGCCCGCCAGACGAATTTGAATGCCAGAGGATACCCCAGCTGGAATGGTAACGCTTTTTTTAATGGTCTTTTGTTCCAGTCCACGTCCGTTACAGGTTGGGCAAGGCGTTTCGATGATTTCACCTGTCCCGCTACAACGCGGGCAAGTCACCACCTGTACCATGGAGCCAAACAAGGTTTGGTGCGCCTGGCGAATTTCGCCCATGCCATTACACTGTGGGCAGGTGACCGGGGAAGTTCCTGGCTTGGCGCCCGATCCAGTACAGGTACTGCAAGTGTGATCTCGTGTGATGTTGATTTCTTTTTCTACCCCAAAGGCAGCTTCTTCAAAGGTAAGCTTGATGCGCGTGCCAAGGTCAGCCCCGCGACGAGGTGCGTTACGGGTGCGTCTGCCCCCGCCTGCACCGCCAAAACCACCAAACCCACCAAACCCACCGAATAAACCTTCCAGGATATCTGAAAGATCAATATTGGTGAAATCTGGCATGCCCTGTGTGTTTACGCCAGCATGTCCAAAGCGGTCGTAAGCAGCCCGTTTATCTCCATCAGAAAGGACAGCATAGGCTTCGTTTACTTCTTTAAATTTATCCTCTGCGTCTGGTTCGCTGCTTACATCTGGGTGGTATTGACGTGCCAGGCGGCGAAAGGCTGCTTTTAGCTCATCATCATTGGCGCTGCGCGGGACGCCGAGAATTTCATAATAATCACGTTTTGTCATGTTTGAATCTTGTACTTTTTTTCGACCATCAAAATGTATAACAGATTTCAGGCGGAATAAGTCTACTCATTTGGCAGATGGGTGTCAAACCTTCTGGTTGACACCCATTTAAAAATTTATGTACGATACCTTTTGATCATGACCGCTTCGCAAGGAAGCGCATTCGCCAACAGCAAAAGGGTTGGAAGTAATTAAACTTGTGTAAATTCGCCGTCGACCACGTCATCATCGTCCGAGCCTGAACCTTCAGGCGTATCGGAAGCTGGACCTTCAGGCGATTGTTCTTCTGGCGCCTGCTGTTGGTAGGCAGCCTCGCCAACCTGTTGTAAGACTTGCGTTAGCTGGTCTACCGCAGTTTTAATGGCATCAAGATTTTCGCCATCTTTGACCTCGCGAACTTTGGCCACAGCATCTTCAACCTGGGTTTTAAGGTCTTGAGGGACTTTTTCACCGAGATCGGTTAGCGTCTTTTCTGCTGAATAGACCAGGTTATCGGCATGGTTGCGAGACTCGATTACATCGCGACGCTGGCGATCTTCATCAGCGTGCAGCTCTGCTTCCTGGCGCATTTTTTCAACTTCATCGTCGCTTAAGCCAGAAGAAGCGGTAATTGTGATGTTTTGTTTGCGCCCAGTCGCTTTATCTTGGGCAGTTACCTCAAGGATACCGTTGGCATTGATATCGAAGGTGACTTCGATTTGCGGGATGCCGCGCGGTGCGGGGGGGATGCCATCAAGGATGAATTTGCCTAAGGATTTATTATTGGCGGCCATGGGCCTTTCCCCTTGCAAGACGTGAATTTCCACCTGGGTTTGACTGTCACTGGCAGTGGAAAACACCTGGCTTTCTCGGGTGGGAATGGTGGTATTTCGTTTAATTAAGGGGGTGGCAACGCCTCCCAGGGTCTCAACTGAAAGCGTTAAGGGGGTTACGTCTAACAAAAGAATATCTTTTACCTCGCCGCCAAGAACACCAGCCTGGATGGCTGCACCGATAGCGACGACTTCGTCTGGGTTGACACCTTTATGCGGCTCTTTGTTGAAGAGCTTTTCAACTTCGGCTTGAATACGCGGCATGCGGGTCATCCCACCGACGAGCACGATCTCGTTGATTTCGTTTGTTGAGAGGTTAGCGTCGTTGAGCGCCTGTTTAACGGGTGTTAAACTGCGCTGGATGAGGTCTTCGGTTAGTTGTTCGAGCTTTGAGCGGGTGATTGTCAACACTAAGTGCTTGGGACCAGAGGCATCGGCGGTAATATAGGGTAAGTTGATCTCAGACTGCATTGTGGTTGAGAGTTCTATCTTTGCCTTTTCAGCAGCTTCTTTTAAACGCTGAAGAGATTGACGGTCACCACGCAGATCGATGCCCTGTTCCTTTTTAAATTCATCGGCAATGTAATCGATCAAGCGCTGATCAAAATCATCACCACCCAGGAAGGTATCACCGCTGGTGGAACGTACCTGGAATACGCCTTCGCCCACATCTAAAACCGAGATGTCGAAGGTTCCGCCACCCAGGTCGTACACAGCGATTTCTTCGTTCTTTTTCTTATCCAGCCCATATGCCAGAGAAGAGGCAGTGGGCTCGTTGATGATGCGCAGCACTTCCAAACCAGCAATTTTACCTGCGTCTTT
This sequence comes from uncultured Candidatus Brevefilum sp., assembly GCA_964411385.1. GTDB lineage: Bacteria > Chloroflexota > Anaerolineae > Anaerolineales > Anaerolineaceae > Brevifilum. The sequence goes on from CAYPKT010000004.1 coordinate 91,228, forward strand.
GGTGGCATTGCGTTGAGCATCGTTGAAGTAGGCGGGCACAGTGATGACTGCCTGGGTAACTGGTTCGCCCAAGTAGGCTTCCGCATCGCGCTTGATTTTCGAAAGGATCATAGCGCTGATCTCGGGAGGCGAATAATCCCGATCGCCTAATTTCACGCGCATATCCCCATTGGGGGCTTTAGTGAGTTGGTAAGGGATCACTTTAATCGCCTGTTGAACTTCTGGATCATCGTATCTGCGACCCATAAAGCGTTTGATTGAAAATATGGTATTTTCAGGGTTTGTGATGGCTTGGTTGCGGGCAACACGCCCAACCAGACGTTCACCATTCTTGTTTACTGCAACTACAGAAGGGATTAAACGTTCGCCTTCTGCTGAGGGGATCACAACAGGTTCGCCGCCGATCATCACAGCTGCGACCGAGTTGGTGGTTCCGAGGTCAATTCCAATAATTTTTCCCATGTTTTAATAATCTCCTTCGTATTTATTATCGAGCGACGCGTACCATCGCCGGGCGGATGATTCGATCGGAATCTGCCAAACGATAACCGGCTTGGATAACGTCGATAATTTGTCCTTCTGAATAATTTGCGTGTTCTTCCTGGGTGATAGCTTCATGAAAATTAGGGTCAAAAGTATCACCGGGATGGGTATCCAGGCGTTCCACGCCTTGATTTTTAATTAGGTTCAATAATTTCTGATAGATCAATTCAATGCCATCGACCCATGCATCAGCTGCATGTGAGTCTGGCCGATTTTTAAGTGCCAACTCCAGGTCGTCACCGATTACAAGGTAAGGCTTAACCACGTTTACGATCGCATCCTGGTAAGAGCGGGCAGCATCTCGCAGGACCCGTTTTTTGTAGTTATCGAAATCGGCGCGAGTGCGCAACCATCCATCTTGCTGTTCTTCAACCTGGGCTTGCAAGACTTCAATTTCTTTTTCGAGGGCATCGTATTCATCGTAGGTTAGTGCAACCATGGTCTCTTCGCCTTCAATTGGGTTATTACCCAGGCGATCTTTATTTTCTGGTTCAAAATTCTCTTTATTATCTTTTTCTTTGCTCATTAAGGACTCCAAATTGAGGTTTTATCTAATATTTACATAAAAATTTAAACGACGAGTGTATCTGATACAAGATCGCTGAGAACGTTAGCAACAAACCTGACGGTTGAAATGGTACGGTCATAGGGCATGCGGATGGGACCGAGTACACCGATAGACCCCGTTAGCGAATTCGGGTCACCGTAGCGAGCTAAAACGACCGAACATTGCCGCAGTTCATCCCAGGTGCCCTCACCACCGATTAGAACCTGGATGCCACCGACATCGGTATTCATCACCGTGCTTGTTAGCAGGTTTTCCAGCAGGGTGCGCTGTTCAAGAAGGTGTAATGCCTGGCGGGCCTCATCCGATTCTGAAAACTCAGGCTCCGCAAGCATGTGACTGATCCCATCTAAATAAATTTCGCCAGCGACAGATTCTTGGATGCCGCTCATCTCTGCTACGAGCGTATCCAAAATATCTTGACCCAGAGCATCAAATTGGTTGCGCAAGCTTACGATTCTCTCAACATCACACCTAACGCACAACCTGGACAGTTTAGATGCAATTTCTGACAACCGTTCTTGCGAGACTGGCTCTGGTAAAGTAATGAACTGCTGGCTGACTTCGCCGCCCACAAGAACGAGTACCATGAGCACCTGGCGTCCATGGGTGGCGATGAGCTCAAGGTGTTTAAAGATAGCTTTATCTGCGTGCGGGGCTGTGACCAAAGACGCAGCCTGAGATTGGGTAGCAAGCACGGAGGCAGCCAATTTAAGCCATTGTTCAACATCTTGTCGCGACTGGTAAAACTGATGAGTAATCGTCCGCCGAGTGGTGGTGGGGAGGTTACTGTGTTGAATTAAATGGCTGACAAAATAACGATACCCTTCCTCTGTTGGAACACGACCAGCGGAGGTGTGGGGCTGCCTTAATAGGTTAAAGTCTGTCAAGGCTACCATTTCGTTTCGCACGGTGGCAGGGCTCATCGACAGATTATATTTACGCACCAGCATATTGGAACCCACCGGCTGTGCGGTTTGGATATGTTCGTGTATGATCAAGGTCAAAATCAACTTTTGACGATCGGTCAGCCTCATGAAAATCTCCGATAAAATTTTAGCACTCTCAGCCCGAGAGTGCTAAAATAGCACATCTTTAATCTTACCATCTGAAAAATTAACCGTCAAGAAATATAGTTTGCCTCAGGCGTTAATGTTTTATAAGAAAAAAGGCTTATTTTACATACAGATCGGTTATTTTTGATATTAAAAACCAATAATTTTGGCAGCCCCTTTAAATGAGAAATCATCCCGCAATTGTTTACGGGATGATTAAGAAACTTATTTGTTAATGGAATGGGTAAAGGTTAAGGTACAAACGTTACGTCTACTGGCATGCCCGGTTTTAAGCGTGAGTTTGAATTGGGGACATTTATTTTGATGGCATAGACGGTGGTGGCACGACTATCTGCGGTTTGGACGTTACGTGGTGTAAATTCAGCTTGGTTTGCGATGCGAGAAACGGTACCAAGGAAGATTTCATCGGGAAAAGAATTTGTTTCGATTTCAACTTTTTGCCCAAGGCTTACCTGCCCATAGAGATTTTCGGGTACGAAGACTGTCAGATCTAATTGTGTGATCTCCCCAAGCGACATAACGATCCCACCTGCGCCAATAAGTTCGCCAACTTCTAAATTGCGAGCCAAAACAATGCCTTCGATTGGGGCCTTGATTGAAGTGCGATCGAGTTGTAAATTAACCAAAGCTAAGGCAGCTTGTGCCTGATTTAAATTTGCTTCGGCTTGATCAAGGGCAGCTTCAGCCTGTTTTACGCCAGCTTCCGCAACGCTTACCTGGTTGGATTCATCACCAGTTTGTAAAGAAGAAAGCGCATCGCGAGCATTATCGTGACGAGCACGAGCAATTGCAACTCGAGCTCGGGCTTCTAATACACTTTCTGCTGCGGTGGTGGTCAACATTTGGTTGTATTGCAAACGGGCATCGCGCAAATCAGATTCAGCGAGATCAAATACATCTTGAGCGGCATCCGTCAGTATGTTGTTGTTTGCTAATTTAGCTTGTTCAAGGGTTGCCTGTGCAGAGGTAAAAGCGACCTGAGCTTGCGCTAAACGCTTTTCAGCGGCGATGAAATCTTGATTGCTAATTTTTTGGATCTCCTGGCTTAGGTTTAATTGCTCGTCGCTTAACGCTTTTTGCGAAGCTTCTACTTCAGCTTCTGCTGCGATGATGGATTCATCCCTTTGGAAATACCAGGAAGGTTGAAAATTTTCAGGCGTACTGATATTCCAGGATTCGAAGCGAGATTGTGCATCCTGAGCGCGTGCGCCTTGCAGCGCTAATGTGTGCTGTCGTTGCGCATATAATAGCTGTGCTTTAGATGCGGTGATTGTCGCTGATGCGGCATCGACGGCGGCTTGTGCTTGTGCATGCTGAGCTTGAATTATTTCATCATCAAGCTGGAAGAGCAAATCTCCCGCTTCAACAGCATCACCTTCTTCAACGTGAACATCAATAACCCGTCCGCCAACCTCAGGTGAAATTGATACTTCGACTGCTGAAAGAGTTCCCGAAGCGGTAATGGTTGAATTTCCATTGCTGCTGCATCCAATCAGCAATAAGGGCACGATCAGAGCGATCGTAAGAATAAAAGGAACTGAACGTTTCATATAGTGAACTCCTTGTAAAAAATTAAATGCGCTTTCTGAAAACCAATACAGAAGCAGTGAAATAGATAACACTAAAAATAATCATTGGTAAAGTGGACGACATGAATAGTGACTGCGCACTGGCACCTCGTACGATGATGCCGCGTGTGATCTCGAGATATTGCGTTACGGGTAATAATTCGCTGTACCAATAGGTAATAGCAGGCATATTATTCCGAGAGTACAGCAAACCCGACAGGATGATAGCGGGGATAAGCACGATAAAAACCGCGATATAAATGGCTTGCATTTGCGTTTGTGAGATATTTGAAATAAGAACGCCCATTCCCAACGAGCCAATAATAAATATGATGCTTAAGCCAATTAGATTCCAGAAGCTACCTGCTACGGTAACCCCGAAAAGCAATTTTCCTAAACCAAGCAACAAGAACAGGTTAACAATGCTAACCAACAAATAGGGAATAATTTTCCCGAGCATTAACTCCCAGGGTTTGATGGGTGTGACGATCAACTGTTCCATGGTTCCCTGTTCACGCTCTCGAACGATTGCCAACGCAGATAAAAGCAAGGCTTGAACTTGGAGCAAAATGGGGATTAGTCCTGGGATCATATAAAGGCTTTGGTCGCCGGTGGGGTTGTAAAGCATACGAATGTTGTCTGCTATTGGCAAAGTGAGATTGACATTCGCCCCACCACGAGAAAGCCATTCAATAAGGATATCTTGAGATGCCATCTGACTGATAGCGCTGAGTTTTAATTGTACAGTTAAGGCATCGGTTGGGCTGATTGACCCATTAACCCATATCTGAACAGACGCCTGGTTCTGTGTGCTAAGGTTACGCCCGAAATCTTCAGGAATGATGATACCAACTTCTGCCAGGTCTTTATCGATTAATTCTTGTAGCTCGTCTGTGCTGGATACAAAGTGATTAAATTCGAAGTCCTGGCTGGCGGTGAATCTTTCGATATAGGCACGACTGGCATCGGTTTTGCTAAAATCTACCACTGCTAAAGAGGTGTTGAGGGTCTCACCCGAGATACCATAACCCAATAAAATTAATAAGAGGCCAGGTAGAGCTAAAATTAAAGCCAGTGTGCGTGGGTCACGCCAGATATGAAAGAGTTCTTTCTTCATAATGGACCAATGACGTTTCATTTTTTATCTCCTTCTAATTCAATTCGGGATCTGCTTGGGCAGCTTTGGAACGGCGTTGGTTGACCATTGAAATAAAAGCATCTTCCAAAGATGGCTGGATGATTTCTGTGTCGCAAAAGTCGAAACCAAAGCTCTTGAGTGATTTTTGAACGCTTTTAACATCCTGCATGTTTTTTACAGTTACATGAACCTGAGCGCCGTGGATGGAAAGATCTTGCACCCCTGGCAAGGTTTGTAGAAGATCGATAGCCTTGGCTGGTTGATCGCAGTTTATTTGTACGAGCACACCGGGAAGTTGATCTTTAATTTCATCAGGGCTGGCAGTTGCGATTAATTCGCCCTGGTACATCATGCCGATTGTATTGCAATATTCAGCTTCATCCATATAGTGGGTGGTAGCTAACACGCTAACGCCTTGACCAGCCAGTTCGTAGATTAAATCCCAAAATTCACGCCGAGAAACTGGGTCGACACCTGCTGTAGGCTCATCTAAAAATAACATGGGTGGGTTATGAACAACCGCACATGCCAACGCTAAACGCTGCCTCCAGGCACCGGATAGCGTGCGGGTGAGCTCGCGCTCGTATCCAGCTAAACCAGACATTTCAATTAATTGGTTTACCCTTGTTGTGCGTTCTTCGTTTGATAAACCATAAATAGAGGCATAAAAATTGATGTTCTCGATTGCTGTTAGGTCATTATAGAGTGAGAACTTTTGCGACATATACCCGATATTCTTTTTAATTTCTTCGGGATTACGTGAAACATCTAAGCCCAGAACCTTGGCAGAACCACCATCCGGCAGCAGTAAGCCGCACAGCATGCGAATAGTGGTGGTTTTACCAGCCCCATTGGGACCAAGTAAGCCAAAAATCTCACCTTGTGGAATGTTGAAGTCAATTTGGTTGACTGCGGTAAATTTACCAAAATGTTTCGTTAGGGCATGAACTTCAACAGCGTTTATAAAATCGCTCATACTGCACCTCGTTGGGTTTTAACCAGGTGGACAAAAGCATCTTCCATAGTTTTTCTGGTTGGTCGTAAAATTTGTACGCCCATTTTTTGCGCTTTAAATTCTTTTTCAAGCGTCCGACGTGCTTTTTCAGTTGAGCCATTGCCTGAAACAAGAACACGAATTCGATCACCAACCGGGTTCCAGTCCATAATTTGGGTTGACTCGGAAATGACCTCGCGCATTTGTTTTCTTGGCGTTGCTTTTACCTCGATGACTTCAAAGGGCAGCCCGTTGGTGATGGCTTCTGGTGAACCAGAGACCATGAGTTTGCCTTGATAGAGTATGCCCACCTGGTGACAGCGCTCAGCTTCATCCATGTAAGGCGTACTGACCAGAACAGTTACCCCATTTTGTACCACCTGGGCTAACAGCACCCACAATTCTCGACGAGAAACGGGGTCGACACCAGTTGATGGTTCATCGAGAATTAAAACTTGCGGGGCATGCACCATCGCGCAGGCTAAAGCCAATTTCTTTTTCATCCCACCAGAAAGCTTACCAGCTCTGCGGCTTTTAAATTCTTGAAGATGCGTAAATCTTAACATTTCTTCGATTCGATCGCGTTTTTCTTCTGTTGGCACCAGTTGGATATCTGCAAAGAAGTTCAGGTTTTCTAATACACTTAAATCTGGATAAAGGCTAAAATTTTGGGGCATATACCCAAGCAGGCGGCGAATTTCTTCGGGCTGTTTTTTTGTATTGAAACCAAAAATATCTACTTGCCCAGCGCTGGGCTCCATCACAGAGGATAGGATACGCAATGTCGTCGTTTTGCCTGCTCCGTCTGGCCCTACTAATCCATACAATATTCCTTTGGGGATCTCGAGTGAGACATTTTGGATAGCTTCAATTTTTTTGCGTGAGGGATAGCGTTTCGTTAATCCATCTGCTTTGATTGCAATTTCCATAAAGCTCCTTACTATTTTTAGTATTTACAATATAGCTGATAACTCTGTTTTATGAGAGGTGTAAGCAGCCATGATTTGGCATGATGCCCGTAATAAATACATATGACCAGCGTCATTATTTAAGAAGGTAGGGTATTCTCTAAACATTGCGTGGTATTATTTAGGCATGGGACGTCCGCTTGAACCCGGCTTAATACGGATCTTCCGATATTTTGCCCTTGTGGCGATGATTTACTTTGCAATTTTATGGGGATATGGAAATTTTGCACCGCCCCCCAACCTTATTCTTCAAGTTCAATCGATGATGAACTTGATGACCAACGTCAGTTTGTTCCTCTTTCTTTCGGCTCCCTGGTTTGAAAGGTACATGAAACGCTGGTACTTGCCTTTTGCGCTTGTGGCATATACCTCGGCAACGGTCTTCAGTAACCTTATTTATTTAATTGACCCCCATGCTGAGTTATCCATGATCATCGCACGGAGTTGGGCTTTGGTACCAATCTTGTTAGTCCCACTGGTGTTGATCGCCTGGCAATATTCTTTTTTCTCAGTGATGGTGTTTGTGATTTTCACAAATGCCATTGAATTGTTGATCTTATTTCGAGCTATCGGCATTATAAATTTTGAAACACTGCCCATTTTAGGGCTACCCGTGATTAAGGCTTTTGCATTTGGCATGGTCGGTTTTATTGTTAAAAGGTTGATGGATACACAGCGAGCTCAAAAAAGACAACTGATACTGGCAAATATTCGTCTTGGGCAGCAAGCAAAAACGCTCGAACAACTCGCTGCCAGCCGTGAGCGCAACCGATTGGCCCGAGAATTACACGACACTTTGGCACACACGTTAAGTGGTTTGGCGGTTAACTTAGAGGCGGTAAAAGCAACGCTTAACCCCGAGGAAGAAGAAATTAACACGATGATTGACCGGTCTTTAAATGTGACCCGGACTGGATTGGACGAAACCCGACGTGTTTTACAAGATTTACGAGCGCGTCCACTTGAAGATCTGGGTTTGAAACTTGCCATTCAACAGTTGGCAAAGACAACCGCAGAACGTGAGAATATTTCTATTACAACCGACATTGTTGAAAATTTACCGACTTTGCCCCCAGACGTTGAGCAGAGCTTTTATCGGGTTACCGGAGAAGCATTGAAAAATATCGCCAAGCATGCCCACGCACAACATGTATCGATCCGGTTGAATTTACAAGATAATTCTGTTGAACTATTAATTCGAGATGATGGGCAAGGGTTTAACGTCAAATCTGCAAGTGAGGAGAATCAATATGGGGTAAGGGGAATGCAAGAACGGGCTGCAATTGTTGGTGGGACTCTTATCGTTGAAAGTGAATCGGGTGTGGGCACAACCGTTCAGTTTATTTGGGAGAAGGTTGATGATCAAAGTATTAATTTGTGATGATCAGGAAATCGTTTGCGAGGGCTTGCAGCGCATTCTCGAAGCCGAACCTGATATCTCAATTGTAGGGTTTGCCTATAACGGGGAGGAGGCGCTGGAAGTTGCCGCCAGGGAAATGCCAGATATTGTGTTAATGGATTTAAAAATGCCTGTCATGAATGGGATCCAGGCTACCCGTAAACTTCGTGAACTGTACCCCGATTTGCCGATATTAATTTTAACCACCTATACCGACGATGAATGGCTTTTTGACGCGATTCGGAGTGGGGCATCGGGTTATTTATTGAAAGACCGCCCGCGCAAGGAATTGGTTGATGCCATTAAGGGCACGGTATCGGGGAGTGCCTATATTGACCCATCGGTTGCGGGGAAAATAATGAATAATGTTGCGCAGACAACCCCGGCGCAACCAACGCATAAGAAAATCTCATTAACGCCGCGTGAGATGGAGATTTTACAATTGCTTTCTTTAGGGCTATCGAATGCTGATATCGCCCAACGCTTATTTTTGTCTGAAGGTACCGTGCGCAATTATATGAGTGATTTGTTTTCAAAGCTGGAAGTTTCAGATCGAACCCAGGCGGTGATTGTCGCTTTGCGGTATGGGTTAGTTGATATTAATAAGTTGTAGAGAACCTTACTTTTGTTGCCGTCACGAAAATTTGAAATTCAGTTAGGATGATTAAATTTCCCCTGCAGTATGGGGTTAATGGCTTAACACACCCTCAACTATAAAAACGAAAGCAAAACATTTTACGGCTCAAGCGTCACCCGGTAGACGTGTCGATCGACCCCACCGAATTTGTACTTATAATCTTCATCGCCGCGCATGAAATCCAGTTCGGTGACTTCGTTTTCAACACACCATTGAATAAGATGAGCCAGGTGCACCCAACCCGGTGAGTATTCGCGGAATTCCCACTCCCACCCCGAATTGTATAACCACAGCCGATGATCATAATAAAAAGAGAGGTGTGCTGCGGCTTTGCGTCCATCAAGCGTGAAAAAAGAAAGCTGTAGCCAGCCTGCGTCGAAAGCAGTTTTGACGGTATTGCGCAGGTGTTGCTGCATCGATGGGGTGAGGAAGTCGCGCTTGCTGGGGTCTTGCGCCATCATATTGATAAACGCTTGGGTATCCGCTTCCAGGTGTTCGCGATCTTCTACCTGGTAAAAACCGGCTTCAGCCAGGCTGTTTTCAACGTTACGCAGCTTTCGTCGGATTTCATGGCGCTGCTTTTTGCTGAGCCCTGCCAGGTAGGCTTCGTAATCACCGTTTAGGGGCACATAAGGTGCGGGCTGCAGATGCGTTTGCTGAAACGTCCAACCGCGCCGTTTGGCTTCTGCCTCTATAGCTGGTAAAGAGGGGGATGTTTCTAAAATATTGTAAAGATCTATAACCTCCCACCTGGGAAGACCTTGTTCATGTAATAGAAAGTCAAATAAACCGCTAAGGAATTTTGGTAAATCTTCAGGTTTGACGATGAAATCTAAAAAATCAGAGACTTCAATGGCGCCGATGAACATTAAAGCCGGCTTACCGGTGAGGTTTGGCGCGAAAAACAAGGGGGCAACCCCAATCAATTGTTCTTCTTCAAACGCGGCAACAATCACCAGCTGGCTGTCTTCGGGCCATTCGCCCCCACCTTTTGTCTCCCACCAAGTTTGAAGGTATTCAAAGGTGAGAAATGGTACATGACTTGCACTATGTTGAACGAGATGATTCCAGGTTTCTTTTAATGATGCCAGAGCGTCGAAGTGAGCGTAGTGTAAAAATTTCATGAATATAATTATACCTTAGCGCAGTAGTGTGTATAATTATCAACAGATAAAAACAATAACGATGGCAAGATAACCATGTATGATTTAAAATTAATCCCCATTTTACAATCCAAAGGGAAAGCTCTTCCCCAGGGAGAGAGCTTTATGGCTGCTGCTGCCCCCAAGAGGGCTGTTCGCAGCCGAGCAGAGGATCTTTTGATTCTTTCGTTTTCACTCGCTGATATTGGACGGGTAACACCTACGCAGCAGAAAGCCTGGCTTAACGACCTGGTGGTGTTGTTTTATAAAACCAGCGGGTCGGTGACTTCAGCACTGCGAACGTTAATTGAAACCTTTAACATCACCCTGATGGAAAAGAACCTGAAATCAGCCAGGTCGGGCGCGGCGACTACTGGGTCAATCAATGCTGCTGCCGTACATGGACGGTTTATTTACGTGGTTCAAAGTGGGCAAACCCACGCTTTTACCCTAACGAACGAAGGCTTGCGTCAGTTTCATGATGTCAGTAACACCGATCGTGGGTTGGGTGTTAGTCGAACGCCGAGCCTGCGCTATTTTCAAACCAAGTTAGGCGAAGGTGCTTACCTGTTTATGACCGAGACCCCACCCGCCACCTGGGAAGAGGAACGATTGATCCTGGGCGGTTTTCCTAACCTTGATCAATTGCGGCGCAGGCTGCTCAACCAGGCATCACCCGATTTTCGATTAGACCTCGTTCAGCTGACCCCGGGCGATGGGCAGATTATGACGACCCCCTTAGCACCTGCAGATCCCGAAAAGGTAGAGCTAAAACCAACGGAAGAGGAAGAATTGGGTTTGGTCGACCACATTGATGAGGTTGATAACCTTGACGCCCTTCAAGATGAACCCAGAGTTAGCGATACGCAAAAGGTGGGCTTGACTGAACCGGAAGATGAGGCTGGGATGAATGAAGAAATTAACTTGCCCGACCTTGTCGATGAAGAAAATGAACTGGAAATTGAGGAAGAAGCAGCAGGGCTTCAGGATGAGAGTTTAAATGGTGATGAAGCTGAATGGATAGAAGGAGAAGATGATAGCCTGCCCGATGATGACAAGGCAGAAGATGAGCGCTTGAAAGATGAGGATACATCGCTAAGTGATGCCTCAATTGAAGGGCAAGCTGCGGGGTACGAACAGAAAGAGGATAAAGATCGCGAAGATGCATCACATGCAGAGCATCAAACCGAAGATGAGCCAGCAGAGGAAAAACCAGTAAAACCAGCTCAAAGTTCTTTAAAGGAAAGGACCGAGGTTCTACGCCAGGAAAGTGTGCGCGGGTTGCTGAATTTCTTTGATTGGCGCCATAAAACCGGGGCAAAAGCCAACCGGGTATTTAAAGATCTTTCATCGAAAGTTGGCTTAGTGGATGAGCATGGGGCATCGACACTTTCTAATCGAACGATGCTGATAATTGCCCTGGTGGTGCCTGTGTTCGTGGTGGCTTTGGCGCTTGGCATTTACCTTTCGCGCGGAAGGACACTGCAGTATGAATACTACTTGGAGCAAGCCAAGCTGGCATCGATTGTTGCTACCACTTCAGAAGACCCGCTCCAGGCTCGTCAATCTTGGGCCGAGGCGGTTATATTCTTAGACCAGGCGCAATCTTTCCGGCGGACGGAAGAGATTGAACAAAAACAAGCTGAAGCGCAGCGTGCGTTAGACTTTCTGGATGGGGCGGCGCGGCTTTCTTTTCACCCGGTGATTGCCGGCACACTAGCTGATAACGTTAATATCACCCGGATGATCTCTTACGGATTGGACCTATACCTGTTGGATGCGGCTAATGGGCAGGTGATCCACGCCACACGCAGCAGTAAAGGCTACCAGGTTGACCCGAGCTTTCATTGTAAGCCGGGTAATTATGGCGGCGGCACGGTGGAAGCCCTGGTCGATATGGTCTCTTTGCCGATTAACAACCCCTACCAGGCGCACATTTTGGCTATTGATGCCGGTGGCGATGTGATCTTTTGCGGCCCGGGGATAATCCCCGAAGTGCAGACCTTGCCACAAGGGAACAGAGCTGTGGGAGCCATCACGCGGATAAGCGCGGAAGGGGACCGTTTGTATGTGCTGGACCCTTCGGCGGACTCGCTGCGGGTGTACTGGTCGGTGAATGGGCAGTTTCTTGACCCCCCTACTGAATATTTTGGGGGGAACACAGGTGGGCAAAAGCCTGCACTTGCTACGATTGTGGACTTAGCGGTGAATGGATCTGACTTGTATTTGCTTCCGAATAGCGGGAAGGTGATCAACTGTGTGGCGACGGGTTTGCCCGGCAACCCAGTCAACTGCGAAAACCCGGCGTCTTTGGTTGATGGGCGCCCCGGCAAAGAAGAACAGCCAGTTACCATGCTTGGTTCGGGCTTTGTTTCTATTTTATATACGCAGCCGCCTGCACCAGCGATTAATATTTTGGATGGAGAGAATGCTGACATCTTCAGGTTTTCGGTGCGTTTCAGGCTGGATAAGAGGCTGCGCTCAGACTTTGGGGACTACGAACTGGCGACACCCACAGCAACCGCGTTTACCATTGGGGTTGACCGCACCGCGTTCATCGCCTTTGGCAACCAGGTGTTCTATGCGTATTTAGAGTAAGGCTGTTTTGTCACGTCAAGAGACGTGACAACAAGGTGGTGTGGGCGACTATCGAGTCGATTCACAACCAAACATCAAGTTGGACCTAACTTTACATATGTTAACAAGGAGGAAATAAAAATGTTTGAAAATAATCCTTTTTGAAGATTACTGTTTGGGAGGACAAAGCCCAAAGCTACAACCAATAGGTAGAACCCATCAGGGTGGTTTGAGTGTCCGCGTTAGGGGAGCACAAGGTTTGGATGCCGAATTTGAAATCCAGGAAAAATGTCTACTAAAAAAACCGCCATGCACTACTCCCTAATTCCTGCTACCCAATTCCAATTTCCTACTCCCTTTTCTCTTCATGTTACAATTGATGTGTTGAAATTAAATATATATTTCTATAGGAGGTATATGACCAACGTTGACCCAAGGATAGAAAAACTGCGCGAGATGCGCGCACGCGCCCAAACCGGCGGCGGGCAGGATAAAATTGACCGCCAGCACGCTAAGGGGAAATTAACCGCCAGGGAGCGGCTGGCTCACCTGCTGGATGAGGGCAGCTTTACCGAGCTGGAGCCCTTTGTTACCCAGTTGGGCACGCAGGACGAAGACGCTCTGTTGGGCGATGGGGTGGTGACCGGATACGGCACCGTAGACAGCAGGATCGTTTATGTTTACGCTCAGGATTTCACCGTGATGGGTGGCTCATTGGGCGAGATGCACAGCCGGAAGATCTGTCGGGTGATGGACCTGGCAGCAGCTAACGGCTGCCCAATCGTGGGCTTAATCGATTCTGGCGGGGCTCGCATCCAGGAGGGCGTAAGGAGTTTGGGCGGCTATGCCGAGATCTTCAAGCGTAACGCGCAATACTCGGGTGTGGTGCCCCAAATTAGCTTAATTTTAGGCCCTTGCGCTGGCGGGGCTGCATATTCGCCCGCTTTGACCGATATGATCATCATGGTTGAAAAGCAAAGCTTTATGTTTTTGACCGGTCCGCAAGTGATTAAAACCGTCACTGGCGAAGAAACAGATTTTGAATCTCTGGGTGGCGCCCAGGTGCATTTGAACATCAGCGGGACGACGCATTTGATCGGCAAAGACGAGCAGGCAGCGCTTGACCTGGCGCGCTACGTGTTGGGTTATTTACCAGCGAATAATATTGAAAACCCACCGATGATTAACTGTGGGGATGACCCGCAGCGATTAGCAGAAGAGCTCAACAACCTGGTGCCGATCGACCCCAGCCAGCCATACAGCATGCACGCCGCGATTGAAGCCGTGGTGGATAAAGGCTCGTTCTTGGAATTGCAGGCGGGGTTTGCCCGCAATGCAATTGTTGGGCTGGCACGCTTTGACGGGATGACCGTGGGCATTTTGGCACAAGAACCGAGCGTGATGGCAGGCGTGATCGATATCGATGCGGCCGATAAACTTTGCCGTACGGTGCGTTTCTGCGATGCCTTCAACATTCCCCTGGTAACCTTTGTCGACTCGCCCGGGTTCTTGCCCGGCGTAGGGCAAGAGCATCGCGGTATTATCCGGCACGGCGCCAAGGTGCTGTTTGCCTATTCGGAGGCAAATGTGCCCAAAATCAGCGTGGTGACTCGTAAAGCCTACGGCGGTGCCTACGTGGTGATGAGCAGCAAGTACCTGGGTACGGACATCAATTATGCCTGGCCATCCGCTGAAATCGCTGTGATGGGCCCCGAGGGCGCCACAAATATTCTGCATGGGAAGGATTTGGCAAATGCAGATGACCCAGCCGCTGAACGAGCTCGTCTTGAGGAAGAATATCGCCAGCGTTATTTGACGCCTTACGCTGCTGCTCATGCCGGCTATGTGGATGAGGTTATCGAACCGGCGGAAACTCGTCGAAAAATAATTAGCGCGCTTAAGGCGATCCACAATAAAGCAGAAACACGCCCGCCCCGCAAGCACGGCAATATGCCAGTGTAAGAGGTGAAGAGATGAATATAGAACTTCAACAAGGGTTGATGATTACCGCCATTGGCATGGGGTTGGTTTTTGTGGTAATTATTTTTTTATGGTGGATGATGAGCCTGCTGGTAAAGGTGACTTCCAAACCAGAAGAACCTGAAGCCGAACCCCTTTTGATCGAACATGAAGAGGTTAACGTGCCTGAAATGGCCCATGTGGAACGGTTGCGTCGGTCTGCTGCTGCAGCAGCAGCAGTTGTGTTGGCTTTAGGCGCAACGCACAAACCGCGTGCATCGAGGGGTACGATACACACACCAGAGGGGGTAAGCCCCTGGCAAAGCACACACCGTGCCCGCCAAGTAGACGCATTTACCAAGCGAGGTTGAATCGATGAAAATACAAGTTGTGATCGACAATCAGTCTTATTTAGTTGAAATTGAAGATTTACAAAGCTGCCCGATTGTTGCTATTGTGGAAGGCGAGCGTTTTGAGGTATGGCCTGAAGGTGTTGCTGATACTCCCGCTCTCCCTTCGACGACAGTACCGCAAGCCTTGGTGCCTGATGAGGTGGAAACGAGCAGTGCACACATCAGCCCCACGGACACCTCTGGCGGGAAAAATGTGCTCGCACCGCTTCCTGGTGTAATTGATTCGATTGCGGTTAAGCCGGGCGCGCTGGTAACTCGCGGGCAAGAACTGTGCATTTTGGAAGCGATGAAGATGAAAAACGCCATACGAGCAAACCGCGATGGGACGGTAGCCTCGGTTGAGATAAACGTTGGCGACCAGGTGAGCCATGGTCAGATATTATTCACCTTTGAGGATTAAAGGGGCAACACATGGATTTCTCGTTTTTATTAGCTGAAATCACTACGGGTTTTACCAACTTTACCTATAAAAACGGCATTATGATTTTAGCTGGGGTGATATTAATATACCTGGCGGTTGCCAAAGACTATGAACCTGTGCTGCTTTTGCCGATTGGGTTTGGATGTGTTATGGCGAATATCGGCATGTCTGCTGATACTGGCTTTATGAAGGTGATTTACGATGCGGGGATTAAGTCGGAGTTGTTTCCGCTGTTGATCTTCATTGGTGTGGGCGCGATGATCGACTTTAGCCCCTTGCTTTCGCAACCAAAAATGGTGCTGTTGGGTGCAGCGGGTCAATTTGGTATTTATGGCACCCTATTGTTAGCCTTGTTACTGGGCTTCCCGATGAATGAAGCAGCTTCTATTGGTGTAATTGGCGCGATTGATGGCCCTACGGCAATTTTTGTGGGCAGTCGGCTGGCACCGAATTTGCTGGCGCCGATTGCGGTGGCTGCTTATTCGTATATGAGTTTGATCCCGATTATTCAGCCGCCGATTATGAAGGCACTCACTACCCGCAAAGAGCGATTGATAAGGATGGATTACGCCCCGCGCCCTGTTTCGCGTCTGACCTTGGTGATCTTCCCGATTTTTGTAACTGTTGTGGTTAGCCTGGTAGCACCGGACGCGGCGCCCTTGATCGCCTCGCTGATGTTGGGTAACCTGCTGCGCGAAAGCCTGGTGGTAGACCGGTTGAGCAAAAGCGCTCAAAACGAGTTGATCAATATCGCGACACTGTTTTTGGGGTTGGCGATAGGCTCCACAATGAAGGCTGAAACCTTTTTGAACCTGCAAACGTTGATGATCCTCGCCCTGGGGTTGTTCGCTTTTATCCTGGATACCGTGGCGGGTTTGCTGTTTGGCAAGTTGATGTGTGCTCTTTCGGGCGGAAAGATCAACCCGTTGATCGGGGCATCGGGCATTAGCGCGTTTCCGATGGCTGGGCGCCTTTCTGCCAAGATGGCTCAGGATGAAGATTTTGAGAACTTCATTTTGATGCATGCCATGGGTGCGAATACTGCTGGGCAGCTGGGCAGCGTGATTGCAGGGGGCTTGCTGCTGGCGCTGGTGGTGGGGCTGGGGGGGTAGATTCAATACACAATAATGAAAACGCGGCGATAAACTTCACCGCTTTTTTAGCGGGCGCTCGTGATCTCCCTGGTTGGCGTTACCCCAGCTTGATTTGGCGTGTCGCATTAATAAGTGCGTTTTCATCTTTCCTTTTTCTAAATTTCTGCTAAAAAAATCATAACATACCTGCATGACTAAAAGCAGCTGGATGCAATCCACCTAATCGGTTATAACTTTTGCCGAATAGCAAAATTAATAATTCGGCATATAATCATGTTTAGGAAAGATAAATTCAATATTTGTCAAACCATACCTGATAAGTAATATCATGAAGCTCAAAATAAAAAAACTTATTAAAAGACATGTCTCCAGCTTATTCCTGCTGCTGATTGTTTTAATATTATTGGGCTTGGCGTTTCTGATCTCGCTGCAAACGGGTTCAAATGATAAAAATATCAAGGTTACAGCTACTCCGCATGATGTAAGCGAACTTACGATCGAAATATCTGCCTGTTCGGATAACGACCCTTTAGATGAACAAAACGCTTGTTTTAGCACGGCTGTGGCACAATCAGAAGTGCTGATGAGATCCCTGATGAATGAGCTTTTAGGATTAGAACCCGACACAACCCGCAGAATTGCTTTTTTTGAGGCTCAAAGAGCCTGGGAGGAAGCCAGAGATGCCAATTGCTTATTGTTTAGCGGCATAAATAACGACCTGTCGCTTAGCGAGTTGCAAGAAACAAAATGCCTTCTTGATTTTAATTTGGGGCGGGTAGAGCAGCTTTCAAGCCTTCTTTGCCAATGGGGTGAGCCTTTTGAGTGCGACGATCTGCAGCGCCCTGAATAGCCTGGTTTGGAAGATGATAGAAAAATCGTGCTGCTCTTTGAGCAGCACTTGATGTATTAATCTGAATTAATATTAATTGCCCTGTGGTTAGCCGGTTAAGAGTTTCGCCTTTTCCTGCGGAACATGCTGTAAAAAACCAGGGCAACGGCACCAACCAGCCCCCCTGCTAAAACAGACCATACCCAAAGGGGGACTTGAACTAACGGTTCGGGAAGGATTGCTGGGGGTACTTTGGCTTGATCCCAGTTGACGCCCTGGGCGCGTGACCCTGTGAGGGTTGCGTCGGTAAAGTCTGCGCCGTAAACATTCACGCCTGTCAAGCGGGCGTTGGTTAAGTTTGCCCGGGTGAAATTGGCATCCTGAAAGTTGCTGCCAACCAGAGCAGCATGGCTGAGGTTGGCGCTTTCAAAGTTGGCTTGTTCGCCATTCGACCCAATGATTGCCGATCGATTGAGATCTGCCCCCATAAAGCTGGTTTTTACCAGGTCTCCGCCCACAATGACGGTGTTATGGATAGCAGCGTTGTGCAAGGTTGCCTTGTAAAAATTGGGGCTAAACAGCAGGCTTTTCGACAGATCTGCCTTTGTGAGATTGACCTTTCGCAAAACTGAACCGGTGGCACTGGTGTTTTTTAAGTCCATTCCCGTGAGGTTGGCGCCTGAAAGATCTTGGCGGGTGCGAACCGCTTGAAGCGCCTGTTCCTGGTTAGCGGGCTGGATGACTTCTGATGCTTTCTTTTCAATTTTAATTTCTTGGCTCATATCACCTCTCCTTTAATTGTAACGAATTTTTAAATATCATTCAACCTTTTTGACCTGCCGACTCCGCTGATTACCTGGCGCAGTTTCGGCCTCCCATAATAATTGACCCGGCCTACCCCTGATATTTTGACATCCAGGGATTCAGATACGTTGAGGGTTACATCCCCCTGGCCAGAGATGGTAACTTTAGAATTCATGCTGAGTAAGCTATCTGCTGAATAATCGCCGGAACCTGAGATATTAATTATTTGTTCATCTGCCCGTCCAGTAGCTTTGAATTTAGCCCGCCCACTGACTTGAACTTCGAGTTGATTACAAACCAGGTGATTAAAGTGCGAGTCACCATACCCAGAAACCGATAAGTTGAGTTCATCGGCAGTGAAGGATTGGCAAGAGAGGTCAATTTTCCCGCTGATGGCGATCTTATTTAAATTAGGAACGGAGAGGTAATAAACAACTTTAAGGTTTTTTTCTTGGAACATGGAGGAGAAAAATTTACCAAACTGATTTAACCAATCTTTTTGAACACCTAAATACAGGGTTCCATTGCGGGTTTCAACGCTAAGCGAAGTTAGGCGCTCTTCGTCTCCTTCTATCACCAGAGAAGGTTCATCTGCCTGTGTGAGGATTACAGACCCATAATCTGAACAGACAATTCTCTCAAACGGTTGGGTCAATTCGTATTCTGTTTTCATAATTTACCTCGTTTACAACTTTATATTGATAATTATCGTATATTATACTATAAATACAAATAAACAAAGGTTAAATATTAAGATAATCAATAAACGAATTGATATTATTAATATTGGAACTATAGATATTAACAAACATGGAATTTTGTAGGTCACTAAAGAAAGGTAATAAAAAGCTATCCCAGGGGGAGATAATGAATCCCTTCCCAAACGGATTTTGCCCATAACAGGTCATCGGGATTATCGAGGTAAAAGGCAACTTGCAAACAGGATGTGTCGCTGACGGTAAAGGTGGTCAACGACAGACGGGTTTTATCTTTGTTTTCTTTTTGAAGTTGAGAGTAACCGAGCCCTACGATTTCACCCCTGGTAGAGACCATCGTTTCGATGATATCTGTGGGCAATTTTGCATGGATTTGGTGAAGTAAAGCTAACTTCTCTACGCCTTCGGGCAGCAGAAAGGTGACAGCCACAATGGTGACCCCGGTTTTCCATAAGATGACCTGCCCGCCCTCAACGCGATGTTCGTAGCCATCTTCTAATTCGATAAACCATTCTTTTGAAATTTGAATTGCCATGCTGTCCTTTTTTTATGCATAACGGTTGCAGGTTTGCCGACTGCAGCCGGTTAAAGCTATAATCATTACTTGTGTATTATACCTGCGGAGTTGACCACGGTTTAAAATTGTGTGAGGTAAACTGAAGCACGACTACCGAAAATTAGTGGAGAGCGTACGCAGGCTGAAAGTTGAAAAGATTACCAATATAGATCGGAAAAACCATTGACGAAAATAGATTTACACCTTCATTCATACTATAGCAGCGATGGCGAATTTACGCCACAACAGTTAGTGGATATGTGCCTTGAGGCAGGGATTACCCATACAGCGGTCGCCGATCATAATACAATTCGCGCCATTAATGAAACCCTGCAAGCAGCTGAAGGCACTTCGCTTACTGTGATCCCTTGCGTTGAATTGGAAGCTGACTTCAACGGGCTGGTTTTACATATTTTAGGCTATGGGATCGACCCCAATGCAGCCGTTATTTACGATATCGAGCATGCGATCCTCGAGCAGGAACGAGCCAACTCGGGCGAAATGATCCGTTTATCGCGGGAGCAGGGATTTGAATTCGATGATGAATTCCTTGCCAGGCTTTCTTTTCGTGGCATGATTTCGGGCGAGATGATTGCAGAGGCAGCGCTGGCGTATGACCATGAAGAGAAAAACCCATTGCTTGACCCTTACCGTGGAAATGGCGCCCGCAGCGATAACCCCCTGGTTAATTTTCACTGGGATTATTTTGGCCCCGGTAAGCCAGCTTTCGTACATGTTGATTTTATCAGCCTGGCGGAGGTTATCGCAGTGATTAACGCCAACGGAGGTGTGCCAATTTTGGCGCACCCGGGCTTATACCTCAACAAAGACCTTGACCTGTTTCATAGCATCCTTGCTGAGGGAGTTCAGGGCGTAGAAGTGTATAGTAGTTACCACACCCCTGAGCAAACTGAATTTTACCTTGCAGCTGCGCAGGCTGCGAAGACATTAATTACCTGCGGAAGCGATTTTCATGGGAAGGCAAAAATATCGATTAAAATTGGAAGTGTCGGCTGTGATGGACAGGATGAAGAAATCCTGATGGCTTTGCTTGACGCAATTGATCGTAATCAATAAAAATATTTAGAGTAAGGGAAGGGACGACTTATGGATACAAAACCTCCACGCTGGGATTTATCAAATGTTTACTCAGGGCTGGATGCGCCTGAATTAACCGCGGATATCGATTGGGTAAAAGCTGCTACCGAGGCGTTATTTAAATTTTACCAGGGCGAATTGGTTCCGCTTGATGACAACAGCTCTGCAGATGAAATTAACCGCGCGCTCGGTTCGGTGGTAGACCAGCTGAACCAGATCATCGTAAAAGCATCCACAATCGGTGCGTATTTTCACTCTTTTATTGCTACTGACTCTTACAACCAGCAGGCAATGCGGATGAACTCGCAATTTGAGCAGGTCACAGTAGAAATAGATAAGGTGAATGTTTTGCTTCAGGCCTGGATTGGACAGGTAAAGGAACAACTTCCCGCTGCCTTAAAACTGGGTGGAAGCGCAGAAGATCACGCCTTTGCGATTGTAGAAATCGCTGAACAAAGCCAGTATATGATGAGCGAGAAGGAAGAGATTTTGGCAAGCGAACTGGGGCTTTCTTCGGCGGATGCCTGGTCTAAGCTGCAGGGTACCGTAACTTCGCAAAAAACGGTTGCGTTTGAACTGGATGGAAAACTTCAATCGCTACCGATGCCCGCCTTGATTAACTTATATTCTCACCCCGATGTAGATGTGCGCAAACGTGCCTACGAGGCTGAGTTTGCCGGCTGGGAATCGATTAAGGAACCGCTGGCTGCCAGTATGAACGGAATTAAGGGTTGGGTGAACACGCTCAATAAACGCAGAGGGCGCACCGACGCCTTGCATGCGCCCATCGACCAGGCTCGGATAGACCGTGACACTTTAAACGCAATGCTGGAAGCGATGCGCGAATCCTTTCCGGCGTTTAGGCGTTACTTCAAGGCTAAAGCAGCTCGCTTTGGTGATGAATCGCTGCCTTGGTGGAACCTGTTTGCACCCGTGGGCGAGTTGAATGAGACTTATTCTTTTAGCCAGGCAGCAGATTTTATTTTAGAAAACTTTGGTAAATTCTCACCAGACTTGCAGGCTTTTGCACGCCGAGCCTTTGATAACCACTGGATTGATGCTGAGCAACGCGCTGGTAAGCGGGGTGGGGCATTTTGTATGCCCGTTGAGGGGGTGAAAGAATCGCGCATTTTATGTAACTTTGATGGCTCTTTAGACCAGGTGATGACGATGGCACATGAGCTGGGGCATGGCTATCATAATGCTAACATCTTTAAGGCAGAAAAAACCCCATTGCAAAGCCAAACACCGATGACTCTGGCGGAGACTGCTTCTATTATGTGCGAGACGATTATGTTCAACGCCGTGCGTGAAACCATAGATAACCCTCAATCGGAGCTGGCTTTGTTGGAAACCGCCCTGATTGGCGATTCCCAGGTAATTGTGGATATTTATTCTCGCTATTTGTTTGAAAAAGAGGTCTTCGAACGCCGTTTGAATGCAGAATTGAGCGCAGATGAACTGTGTGAAATTATGGAAGATGCCCAGGCTCAAACCTATGGTGATGGTTTAGACGCCCGCTACCGCCATAAATTTATGTGGACCTGGAAACCGCATTATTATTATGCTGGTTTATCCTTTTACAACTTTCCCTATGCCTTTGGGATGCTGTTTGGTGTTGGTCTTTATGCTATTTACCAGCAGCGGGGCGCTGAATTCATCCCCGATTATCAGAATTTGCTTGCCAGCACCGGTGAAGCCTCTGCGGCAGACCTGGCGGCCCGTTTTGGGATTGATATCCGTTCGAAGGATTTCTGGAAGGACAGCTTGTCGGTGATTGAGAAGCGTATCGATCGGTATTGCGAGCTTTAAAACCAACAGGCATGATTAAAAGTAATCGAGCCGTGCACCGTTTTGTTTAAGCCAGGTGCGCGGCTCTTTGTATCCTGGGTAAATTTGGGCAACCAGTGCCCAAAAATCTCGCCCATGGTTGTGAACCACCAGATGAGCCAGCTCGTGGGCAACCACATATTCAACCGCTGGCAGGGGTGCCATACATAACCGGTAGGTAAAGTTGAGGTTCCCCTTGCTTGAACAACTTCCCCAGCGTGTTCTTGCGCTGGTAATGCGAATTGCCTTTACTTTGAAATTAAAGCGCGCGCTGTAGCTTTCTACCAGTTGATGGGTAATCAACCGGGTTTCGGCGCGATACCAGTCGATAAATACTTGCCTGGCGTTCGCATGTGCTTTTCGAGAAAGGTAAAAGGCACCGTCGAGCTCCAGGGCTGGTTGCTGACGGTCGACAATCTTTAGCGGATAATGCTCGCCCAGGTACCAGAATGTTTCTCCGGGCAAAAAAGCCTTTGGCTGAAGTTGATGTTGTTTTAGTTTTGCCTGGTGTTTTTCGACCCAGTCTGTTTTATGGGCGACGATGGTTTTAATTTGCTTATCTGTAATAGCATGCGGAGCCCTGACGATCAACTGCCCGCTGGGGGTGATCTCGAGGCTGATACTTTTTCGGTTAGAGCGGATGATGCGTGAGATTTGAGGAACCACAGACATGGATGGAATTATACCTGAGTAAAATGGGGCATGGGCTTTGGGGAAAGATCATGTATAATCAAGCCCATGCGAAACACCGAAGCCCAGCGGGTAATGAATAACACGCAAAAACAAACCCTGAATCAAACTCATCGTAACCGAAAACTAACAATTGGGGATGTCGATGCTAACCCGTGATGAATTTTGGGAAAATATTAGCCAGTTAGATGGTTATGAATTAAAGACGCTTGACCGGGGGCGCCCTTTTGATGTCGTGACTGTGGATGAAGCCGGTGTGGTCCTTTCGCCGGCGGCAAGCGGTAAACCACGCGTCATTCAGCGGGATACATTAGAAAGAGCCTTTGATGCCCTGGTGGACCGCCGCGAGTTAACCGGGGTGACGATTGCTGAAGAATTTTCGCCTTTTAACGCGGTTTATATTGCCGCCCTGTTTGCCGCCCTGCCAGATGTAGCCTCGTTGAAGAACCCGACTTGTTTAATCTTTATGGGTCAGCAATTGTTTTATTAACACAAATTGGGGTGTGTTGTTTGACGTTTAGGCGGTAGAGCTAAACGGTAGATTATTTAAAACCATTGTTTTTGAGTATTTAAAGTTTGATTGATATGATGCTGTGGTTTAACCCTGTTAATAATATAACATAGAAAGTTCCTTATTTCTCATCGACTAAAGGTTATAATTCACCCCATGCTTACACGACTACGACGCGATTTTGCCGATACCCCGGGCCAGTTTTGGTTGATGTTTTTTGGAATGATTTTAGCCACAACGGGCACGACGATGATTTGGCCGTTTTTGCTGATTTTTGCCAGCGAGAAATTGAACTTGCCCCTGGTGGCGGTTGCCAGCTTAATGGCGATCAACGCTGGGACGGGGCTGGTTTCTGCGATTGTAGCTGGCCCGATTATTGACCGCTTGGGGCGCAAGGGGATGATGATTTTGGGGTTGGCTGGGGCTGGATTGGGATACTTTTTCTTGAGCAAGGCGGAAACTTACACCATGTTCGCGCTGGTATTGGGCGGGATGGGCTTCTTCTCCCCCCTATACAATGTGGGCACCGATGCGATGCTGGCAGATTTGTTTTCGATGGAAAGGCGCGCAGAGGCGTTTGCGTTGATACGCATGGCACGCAACATCGGGGTGGCAACTGGGCCCATTTTAGGGGGTTTTGTGCTGGCTCGCTCGTATAACCTGGGGATGTATGGCGCCGCTGGGGGGCTGCTATTTTACGGCTTGATGCTGTTGATTTTTGCTAAAGAGACGCTGCCCCAGCAAAATGGCGAGGTTGAAAAGACCTCGCTGCGGGCACAGATGCAGGGCTATTGGGCAGCTTTGCAAGACAAACCCTTTATGGGGTTAATTGGTGCATTTACGCTGGTGCAGATGATTGCCGTGCTGGTGTGGGTGATGCTTTCGGTGTATGTGAAGACGAATTTTGGCATCGATGAACGCTTGTATGGCTGGCTGCCGACGACAAACGCCTTGATGGTGGTGTTCTTTCAGGTGATTATCACACGGAACACAAAAAAATACCCACCCTTGGCGGTGATGAGCTGGGGGACAATATTTTATATTTTAGCCCCGTTGATTATCGCAATCTCGAGCCATTTTTGGGGATTTTGGCTGGGGATGGTCGTGCTGACGTTGGGTGAATTAATCGTGGTGCCTCGCACCAGTGCCTATGCTGCTAACCTGGCGCCGGTTGATAAGCGCGGCCGGTATATGAGCCTGTATGGGTTGACCTGGAACGTGGCAGCAGGGATAGCGCCGGTGGTTGGCGGGTTTTTAAGCGACCAGGTGAGCCCGCGTGCACCTTGGATTGGGGGCGTGGCGATTGGCTTTTTGACGGTGTTAGCCTTTAGAGCGTTAAAACAACGCCATTCGGGCGAAGAAATTATCATTTCTTAAGCTTTCCCCTCTTGCAAAACATCCTAAAACTGTGTATTATTAGAACATGCGTTCTAATAATATTGCAGATTTATGCTATTCAGGAGGTTGCCAGGATGACGAGGATATTGATCTTTAAAGCGCCAGATGCCTTTGGTGTGATCGAAGTAAATGCACCAGCTGACCGGGTTGTGAGGGCGATTAATAGTGGGCGCGGAGAGGGGTATTTACCCGGAGAAGCCGGCCCGTTGTACGCTCGTCAACAGGGGAATGTGGTGGTGGTGACACACAACGCACCCGCCGCAAATGATGTGCCGCCCACGCTTAGCCGGCGAGAGCTGCAGGTGTTGGTGATGTTAGGCGAAGGATTGACCACAGCAGAGATTGCCCTACGCTTGGGTTTGCGCCCGCGCACGGTGCGCGGCTATGTAGCCGGCATGAAGGTTCGGCTGGGCGCGCAGAATATCCAGCAGTTGGTGGCGCGTGCTGTGGCCTTGGGGTTATTTAAGCCAGAGGTGTAGGAAATAGGGAATAGGGAGTAGGAATTAGGAAGTAGGGCATAGGGATTAGGAAATAAGGTGTAGGAATTAGGAAGTAGGCAGTAGGGATTAGGAATTAGGAAGTAGGAATTAGGAAGTAGGAATTAGGAAGTAGGAATTAGGGTGTAGGAAAATTTAGTAGGTAAGAGCTTCTTTGGTGTCGTTGAGAAGTTGTTGCACAGCACCCCTCACAGTGACAAAATACCCGCTATCGACCACCAAGCAATACCCCGTTTTAACCCAAAAAGGCTGCACAGATTTGTACAGCCTTTTGATTTTAGCCAATAACTGGCAAACTACTCTTCAACGATAATAATCGCTTCTTCTGGGCACTCTTCAACTGCTTCGCGCACCAGGGCTTCAAACTCTTCCGGGATAGGATCGAGTAGAACTTCAGCGTAGGGTTCGTTTTCCATGCTGAACACCTCGGGGACGATGCCTTCGCAAATGCCGCAGCCCAGGCACAGATCTGGATCTACAATAACTCTCATTTTTACAGCCTCCTAAACATATGTTTGTGTTAGTTTTGGGCTTAACCTTTCTGCCCATACGGTTCGAATCGTACAATTAGATTTAATCCGGCAAAATTATACCACAAGGCAATATCTTAGGTAGTGTAGATTTAATAACGATTGTTGGTAAATTGTCATTATAATTGTGAATATCATCTCTTTTTTTTGCCTACCCATTGCTTTGGGTTTGTGCTGGTTTGTTAACCCTCCTGCGGCGTATAATGTTGACGTTGAATTGCTGGTATTACCTGCGCTGGGTGTTATTTTTGGCTTTTACGTGCCCATAGCGCTAACCAACTTAATTGTTTATTTAGAAAGGATGATGAGAATGACCTTGCCACCCCTCACCGAATTGCCCTACAACCTACCCGGAAAAATCTACCGCAGCCCGTTGGCATTGAGCCCAATGTTTGACCCCGCTGGGCTGGTGCTACCAGCCTATGCGCGTGCTGGTGTTGACACTGTGGTGATGCTGAATGAGCCCGATGAATTGGTGCGTTGGGTGGGTAAGGATTTTATCGAGAACTACCATCAACGTGGCTACCAGGTGATCCACGTGCCGATCCCCGACTTCCAGGTGCCACCGCTGGAGGAATTTCAATTCGCACTGGAAAGCACGCTGAATGCTGCCTACCAGGGGCGAACGGTTGCCATCCACTGCCATGCCGGCGTGGGGCGCACCGGCACCCTGGCAGCTGGTTTAGCGAAGGTGATATTTGGCATCTCTGGCGCAGAGGCTGTAGCCTGGGTGCGTCAATTTATCCCCACTGCGGTAGAAAACGAGCTGCAATACCAGTTTGTGGTCGATTATGAGCCAAAGCAGGATTAATCTTTTGGCGCCTGGTGGGTGATTACCAAAGTTCCAGCAGGGCCCATCAAAGCATCTTCCAGCTCGCTGACCTCGACAAAGTGCAGCACCTGCCCCGAGCCACTTACTTCTAGCGTATCGCCGGCGGTGACGAACACATCCTCTGCGTATAAATAATGAAAGACGTTGATGAACAGCTCGATGATCGCTTGTGGGTCCTCCCCTTTTTCCACAAAATACGCCAGGTCGGGCACATCGAAGATATGATGTCCCTTGGTGACCAGCCAGAACGCATCCTCATTTACATAAAAGCGCACATAGCCCACCCACAACGGGAAGGGAATCTCGTGTCGGTAACGCTCAATTTGGTCAGCAGAGAGAAAATCTGCCGGCGGGTGGGCGGTCCACGCGTTGGGGTTGATGATGCCCAATAGGTCTTCAGTTTGAAAGGCGCCCGCCAGGGTATAGAGGGCGATCATCTGTTCGACGGGGTTATGACTGCCCCCTTCGTAAGCCAGGCTGAGGTGCGCCCGGTGATGACGCATCGCTGCTTTGACCTGCCCCGGCCAGGGGGAGATCATCACCGTGCGATCGATCAGCTCATGTGGCAGGGGCAGTGCCATCCCAGCAACCTGGCAACGGTGACCATCGAAACTCACCGAGCCCAGGCAGCGCTGTGGCGTTTGCAGGGTCCA
Organism: uncultured Candidatus Brevefilum sp.; assembly: GCA_964411385.1. GTDB lineage: Bacteria > Chloroflexota > Anaerolineae > Anaerolineales > Anaerolineaceae > Brevifilum. The sequence continues at coordinate 118,666 of CAYPKT010000004.1, forward strand.
CTGGAAAGATACACCCTCCCTCGGTTCTGCCGTAGAATATGCCTCAAACCGCCCCGGCTTAAGCGCTGGCAGGGCTGCCCCAGCATACACCAGGTGCAGCAGAGGTTTTTTGGTAAAAGGGAGGAGTTGAGGATCCGTCATGGTAATTGCCTTGGGGGGTAGGGCTGGTTTGGTTCAATTATGCCATAATTTTGCGAGAATTCCAAACTTGATGGCGACTTTTTGGTGATGACCAGGGGTGGCGGTGGTAAAATAACAAGCAAAACAAGGATGAAACAGATTATGGAAGACACTTTGAAAATTAGCTTTACCCCAGAAAAAGGGGATTATGTGCGCGCTTCGCGGGTGCTTTCGCGTCAATCGAAACTATTTAGGATTGTTGCTGCGTTGGTGCTGGTTGAGTTGGGTGTATCGGGTTTGATGTTGATCTCCCCGGTGGCGCGGGTGCCAGGGTATCGCAGCACGGCGCAGATCTTCTTTGTATTGGGGCTGGTGTTTCTGTTGTACTACTTTTTGATGATCCCGCTGCAATTAGGAGAGACCTTTCGTAAAACCGAGCATATGCGCGCCGAACGCATCCTGACGTTTTACGGTACGCACCTAAACATGAGGATAGGCACAGGGAGTGTAGACTTGCCCTGGGATCGGTTTGAGAGATTGATCACCGATAAGGGTTTTTACATCCTAACCTTTACCGGTGACGACCTGGTTTATCCCTTTATCCCCGAACGTGCTTTTGGGGGTGAGGCGGCGAAACAAAAATTTGAACAAATTTTACAGGGTAAATAGGCAGGATGTTATAATTACGAAAGATTAGCAAACCGCAACCGCGGTGACACCGCTGGGTTTGTGTGCTGCTTTTGCTGATTGTTTGTATCCAAAAGGATGAAAAGAGGAACATGATGGAGAATTTATTACTGCTGGTTACAGGGGCGGTTGTTATTGTGCTGGTGTTTTTGGTGGGACTGGTGTTGTTAAGGACAAGCCTGTACGCGCCACGACCCAAAAAAGTTGAACCTCGCTACCTGCCAGGAGTGGATGGCCATTCGGTGGCAGAACGCCTGAGCCTGGCTGTGCAGCACAAGACGATTTCTTACGACGACCCCGAAAAGTTAGATGCCAACGCCTTTTTGGCATTACACCGCCTGCTGAAGACGCTGTACCCGAAGGTACACGCGACTTTGAAGCTGGAAACAATCAACGAGTACAGCTTGCTGTATACCTGGGGTGGAACCAACCCCGAGCTGGACCCAATTATGTTGATTGCTCATATGGACGTGGTACCAGCAGATGAGGACGACGAAGCCTGGCTTTACCCACCGTTTAGCGGGACGATTGCCGATGGCTACGTGTGGGGGCGGGGGACGCTGGATGTAAAATGTGGTGTGATCGGCGCGTTGGAGGCTGTCGAATACTTGTTGAAGGAAGGTTTTAAGCCCGAACGCACCGTATACCTGGGCTTTGGGCACGATGAAGAGGTTTCGGGCCAGCACGGTGCCGGTGCGATTGCCGAACTACTTGAGACCCGTGGGGTGAAAATTGGCAGTATGTTAGACGAAGGTGGGATTGTGAATGACGCCTTTTTACCAGGGGTGGAGACGCCCGTAGCGGTGATTGGCATCTCGGAAAAGGGCTATGTGAGCTTGCGTCTGACGGTGACTATGGATGGGGGCCACTCTTCTTCGCCGGCACAGGAGACCGCCATCGGCTTGCTTTCTCGGGCAATTGCCCGGTTGGAGATGCAGCCAATGCCCGCCCACTTAGAGGTGATTGAATTTATGATGAGTTATTTGGGTTCTGCACTGCCCTTTGTTCAGCGGATGGCATTTGCCAACACCTGGTTGTTTGGCGGGATGCTTAAAAAGCAGCTTGCGAAGTCCCCCCGGTTGAATGCTGCCATCCGCACCACAACCGCCCCTACGATTATCAACGCGGGGGTGAAGGACAATGTGCTGCCAGCCAAGGCTGAAGCGGTGGTGAATTTTAGAATCTTGCCGGGCGATGATTTGCGCTCGGTATACGAGATGGTGCTGGCGCGCATCGATGATGAGCGGGTGAAGGTAACCCCTTACGAAGGCGATACCCTGGGCGGCGATTCTGGTTGGGACCCAACCCCGGTGGCAGATGTGGATTCGCCTTATTTTGTGCGTCTGGCAAAGCTGGTGCAGGGCGCCTACCCTGATGCGCTGGTTTCGCCTTACCTGGTGATGGGCGGCACGGATTCGCGCCATTATGCCCGGGTGACTGAGAACGCTTTTCGGTTTTTACCGGTGCGGGTGGGTCAGGAAGACCTGGCTGGGATGCACGCGGTGAACGAACGCCTTTCGGTTGAGAACTGCGGTCGCATGGTGGGCTTTTATATTGCTTATATCCAGGAGATGTCGTCTGTGCCAGGGGATGAGGACCAAAGGGTGGCGGAGGATGCGATGCTGGCGAGTGATGATGAGGATGATATCCCGATCCCGACGCTGGAAGAGATGGAGGATGCCCGCAAGGCCTTGGAGGAGTAGGAAGTAGGTAAAAGGAAGTAGGGGTAGGGGGTAGGGGGTAGGTATTAGGAAGTAGGAAGTAGGTATTAGGAAGCAGGAAGTAGGTATATATAACTGCGAGGAACAGCTCGCAGTTATTTTTTAACGATTTGCGATTGATGCAACCATGTCATCGCGTAGCACTTCCTGCACTTCGTGTCGCGTTGCGAGGATACACCCAGGGGGTAGGGTGCACACCGTTCGTCGTGTGCACCAAAATGTTGATAAACATTCAGTGCGCAGCCCTCTTTGTGCCATTTGCCATGCGGTGTCATTGCGAGGATGCACCCAAGGGGTGCGACGAAGCAATCTGGGGGGTAGAAGGGGGGTATGGGTTGCTATAGCAGAGTATACAAAAAGCATATTATGAGATTGCTTACGCAAGGTACACTTCGCAGGCGCTTCGTTGCACTCCGCTCGCAATGACAACACAAAAATGGTGGGCACGAGATCGGTGCCCACCCTACGACGTAACGCAAAGAATGGTGTGGTGGGCACAAAAAACGTGCACACCCTACGGCTAATTCCTAATTTCTATTCCCTACAACCTGCACCCTACGAGCCACTTTCTGCCGCAAGCGGCAAGTTTTGACCCCAAATTGCCGCTTTTGACGGGTTGTAAACCGCCCAAAAATACCCTATCATACAAACAACTTAGAACAACCGTTCTAATCAAGGGTTGGCTCGGGTGACCCAAACCCTAACCACACATCGATACTTATAGCGCTTTGCGAGGCACCCGGGCCAGCTCATCCCTTCAATACAAGGAGACTTGCCTATGACCCAACCTTCTAACACCCCTGCCGGGTTCTACAACCAAGGCTTTACCCGCGGCGAACTGGCTGACCTCGACCGCGCCCTGGGCGATTCTTTGCGGAGCGAAATCGGCATGCTGCGGGTGGTGATGCGCCGCTTTTTCGAGCGGGCAGCCCAGGAGGCCGACGATGTTAAAGCTCTGGCGGATGCACTACGCGCCCTGGGGTTAAGTTGTACCCGCCTGGCGAAGATGATCCAAACCGAGCGCCAATTGCAAGATAGCCGCACCGATGCGCTGGGCGAAGCCCTTACCCGTTCGATGGCAGCTGTGCTGGATGAGCTGCGCGATGCCAACTCACCAAACCCCGATGGAAGATAAGACTGAAGCCCTGTTGACCGAGCAACTGCGCCACGCCTGTAACTTGATGAGCGCCCAGGTGAGCGCGCTGGACGCCAAGCTGACTCACCAATCGGCGATGGCACACCAGCGTTTGATGGTGCTTGAAGAGCAAATTCGCGACCACGAAACACGCATTCGGGCGGCTACCGAAGGTGTCACCCAGTTTAAGATCTTCTCGGGGCTGGCTTCGGGGGGGTCGGGTTTGATGTCGCTGGTAGCGTTAATTAAAACCTTTTTAGGTGGTTAGCATGGCGACTTTAGAGACCGCCTTAAAAAAATTGCTAAAGGATATTACCGCCTTCACCCGGCATGCCGGCGGGCTGCAGCTGCGGGGTTATCAACGAGCGGTAGCGAGTGCGATTGTGCGCTCGGTGCTAACCGGGGCGGGGCACAGCTTTGTGGTGATCTTCCCGCGCCAATCGGGCAAGAACGAGCTTCAGGCCCAGCTGCAAACCTATTTGCTAACCTTATTTTCAGGTGCTCGGGCTGATATCGTGCAAATTTCACCCACTTATAAGCCGCAAACCACCAATGCCATGGCTCGCCTGGAGGGGACGCTGAGCGCTAACCTGCTAACCCGCGAGCGCTGGGAACGCCAGTATGGGCATGTCTACCGGGTGGGGGGTGCACGGGTGACGTTTTTATCGGGCTCACCCACGGCGAACATCGTGGGCGCCACTGCCTCTACGCTGCTTTCAATAGACGAAGCCCAGGATATTTTGATCGATAAATATGATAAAGAAATCGCACCGATGGCTGCCTCTACCAATGCAACCCGGGTGTTTTGGGGCACAGCCTGGACGGCTGAAACGCTGCTGGCGCGCGAAGAACGTGCAGCCCGACGCCTGGAAGCCAAAGATGGCTTGAGGCGGGTATGGCGGTTGACCTGTGAGGACGTTGCCCAGGAAGTACCAGCTTATGGCGCGTTTGCCGCTGAACAGGTGGCGCGGTTGGGGCGCAGTCACCCGATGGTGCGCACCCAGTACTATTCGGAGGATATCGACGGGCAGGGGGGGATGTTCCCCCCTGAGCGGATCGACCTGCTGAGAGGCACTCACCAACCTCATGGGGCACCTCAGCCGGGGTGCCTGTATGTGATGGCGTTGGATATCGCCGGCGCAGATGAAGCACATGCAGGTTATGCGAGTTCCAGCTCCGCCGGAACAGGGCGGGATGCCACCGCTTTAACCATCGCACGGGTGGACCTGGGAGAGATCGCTGCGGGGAGGGCCACCGCCCCGGTTTATGAGGTGGTCTTTCGCCGGCTGTGGGAGGGCGTGAAGCACGCAACGCTTTACCCACAAATTCTGGAGTTGGCAAACAGGTGGGGGGCTCGCCGTTTGGTTTGCGATGCCACCGGCATCGGCGCCGGGCTGACTTCCTTTTTGGTCAAAGCGCTGGGTGGGCGTGTGGTCCCGTTTACGTTTAGTGTCAAATCAAAGTCGGACCTGGCGTGGTCATTCCTCTCGCTGGTGGATAGCGGCCGCTTTAAAGAATATACCACAGGGGTTGAAGGGCTCGACGAACTGGCGCAGCTGCAGGCGTTGTTTTATGAGCAGCTGGCGTATTGCGAGTATCAAATTGCACCAGGACCGGACAAACGCATTGCCTGGGGTGTGCCAGCAAACGCTCGTTCAACGACGAACGGTGAACGAGTTCACGATGATTTGGTGATCTCGGCAGCGCTGCTATCGACCCTCGATGGAGAGAGCTGGTCGCTACCGGGGCTGACGGAGATCGTCAAAGCGGCCGATCCGCTGGATTCGATGAAAGGATTTTAACGATGAATGAAAACTACGCCTTTGGTATTGATTTAAGCAAGTACAACACTTCGGAAGATGGTAAAAAACGGGTGAATTTTGACGTGATCGCTGCTCATAACCCACGGGTAGAGTTCATCGGCTTGCGCGCTGGTATTTCCTGGGGATATCAAGACCCGTGGTTCAGCTTTTACCTGGCAGAAACACAGCGCATCGGGCGAGTGGCGATGCCCTACCATGTGCTTTACCCCGCCCAAAACGCAGCTACCCAGATGGATAACTTCTTTCGCATCCTGGGACCGTTGGATTTTGCCCATACCCCCCTGACGTTAGACCTGGAGCTGGCTCATGATCAGACGATTGCTGTCATCACGAAAACAGCGCGCGAGGCGATTACCCTCATCACACAAAGAACTGGACGCACACCAATCCTCTACACCCGCACCAATTGGGCAAACGAACACCTGCGTGTGGGTGATTTACCCCCTGTCCATTGGTGGTTGGCACAGTATCGCTATTCTCTGCCAGCACCGTTGTTCACGCCAGAATACCCTTGCCCGCCCAAACCCCTGCCGCAAGGGGTGAGCACATGGCACTTTCATCAAACAACGCAACGCGGAGCTTCGATCGGTGCGCCCGCCATGCGCACGATGGATTACAACCGCTTCAACGGTACCCCAGCCCAGTTTTATGCCTATGTTGGGTCACCGCGCCCAAAGGTTGAGGAGCTGGTAACCTGCCCGCTGGACGGAGAACCCTGCAGCGGTGGGAAAATAGTCGAAAGGTTTTAAATACCACCATGAAAAGCCCAATCTCTCATCTGTTTAACCGCCTATTTAGCCCGAACTCGAAGGAGAAGCCAGCTGAGGAGCACGCCAGGTTTCAATCCATCGATGAGGATGAAAATACTTTTTTTATCGGTTCTCGTCGCTATGATGAGACAGACCGTGATCGTTATACGTTCAATCGTCAGGAAGTGTTAGAGCAGTGCCTGGCTGCCTGGCGGGATAACCCGCTGGCTCGGCGGATTGTTGAGCTCACCACCCAGTATGTGGTGGGTGGCGGGTTTGATATCGCCTGCGATGATGAGCACACCCAAGCTTTTATCAAACAGTTTTGGAACCATCGGCTCAACCGGATGGGTGCCCGTACCACAGAGCTTTCGGATGAACTGGCCCGCACAGGAAACTTGTTTATTTTGTTGAGCACCGATGCGGCGGGAATGTCTTACATTCGCACAATTCCCGCAACGAATATCGAGCAGATCTTCCCCACGCCTAATGATATCGAACAACCGCTGCTGTTTACGACCAAAGCTGATGACGAGCTGGAATCGAACACCTATGCTGCCTACAGCCCCACAGCAGATTACCAGCTGCCCGATGGTACCTTCACCCAGGCGGTGATCCACTATGCGGTCAACCGTCCAGCTGGTGCCCAATGGGGCGAGCCAGATCTTTCACCGCTGTTGCCCTGGCTAAAACGATACTCCGCCTGGTTAGAAGACCGGGTGCGCCTGAACCGTTTTCGCAATGCGTTTTTATACGTGGTGTCGGGGTCTTTTGTGTCGGAGGATGCCCGTAAAGCCAGGCAGCAAACACTGGCTGCCAACCCACCCACGCCGGGGTCGATATTGGTGACCGACAGCTCGGAGACCTGGTCCGTGATTAGCCCCAAATTGGAGGCGCTGGATGCCCGCGAGGACGGCATGGCGCTAAAAAAATTGATCGCCTCGGGGGCGGGCCTGCCGCTGCACTTTTTAGCCGAGCCCGAATCTTCTACCCGCACTACCGCAGATAGCGCCGGCGGCCCTACTTTTCGGCGTTTTGAGCAGCGCCAGAAGTTCTTCACCTGGCTGCTGGAGGACTTGGTGAAGATTGTGGTAAGCCGCCGAGCACAGGTGGACTATGCGGTAGACCCCAGGGCAAAGATCACCGTGATGGGGGCGGACCTGTCTGCCCGTGATAATGTGAGCCACTCGATTGCTACGGTGAACATCTTGAATGCGCTGGAACGCTTGTACGACATGGGGTTGATCTCGCAGCGCGAGCTGCTGCGGGCGACGTATAAGTTCATGGGCGAGAGCGTGAACATCGATGAGCTGCTGGCTGAGGGCACCGGTGTGGATCATCGTGCGCTGGTGAAGCCTTTGCAGCCTGCCTCGCGGGAGGCAGTGGAGCCCGACAGTGGAGACCCAAAGAAAGCTATTTTTGAGAGAAGTGAATTGTAAATTGTGAATTGAGAAATAGGAATTAGGAAATAGGAAAAAGGACTGCTTATGAAAAATTCCACTAACGCAACCCCACCCCAGTACCAAGCCCGATTTGCCGCCTCGGGCAAGCCTATGCCCTCGGGGGTGTTCGAGGTTACTTGCATCACCGCGGGAGCTGGAAACGGATGGCAATTTAACCCGGATGTGCTGCAGGCGTCGCTGCCGTTGTGGGCGAATGTGCATTGTTTTATCGACCATGCCTGGCTGTCACGCTCGGTGCGCGACCTGGCGGGGCAGATCAGCCAGCCGTGTTGGGACGCCGCCGCGCAGGGCATTACCGCCACACTAACCCCATTTGGCCCGGGCGGTGAGCTGCTGACCTCCTTTGGTGCCGAGGTGTTGAACGCCCCCAGCCCGCCAAATGTGGGCTTTTCAGCTGATATTTTATTTACCGCCGAGGGCAAACAAGTCACGCAAATTCTTAAAGTGCTCTCGCTGGACTTGGTCTACGACCCAGCCCGGGGTGGCGCCTTTAAGCGGGCAATTAACCAATCTAATTATGAAAGGACTTACGTTATGACTGAAACAACACCCAACCACCCACCTCATGCCAACCCTGATCGCGCGGGTTCAGAGGGATCACCAGAGGCGCACCTGATCGAGCGCTTGCAGGCAGACCAAACTGCTTTCAAGCAGCTGTTGAATCAGCACGAGCAGGCGCAAGAGCTGGAAAAAATCGTTGAGGAATCTCATAAAGCCCGCTTGCAGATGTGCAGCTACCTGCTGGATACCTCACTGGCTGGCTCGAAATTGCCCACACCAGCCCAAGAGCATATTCGCCAAAACTTTAAAGATCGTATTTTTGATGCTGAAGAGCTTCAAACTGAAATTGGAAAGTTCCGCAATATGCTTTCAGAGCTTAACGCGGGGGGTGCAGTTTTAGGCCCTGGGCGGATTAGCGCGATGTACAACGAAGCGGATAAACTTCAAGCTGCGGTTGACGACCTGCTGGGTGCACCGCGTGAGGAAAAACTCGCTGCGGTCTCTGTACCGCACTTAACGGGGGTGCGCGAGCTGTATTTGATGCTCACCGGCGATACCGACCTGCACGGCGGGTATCACCCTGACCGGGTACACCTGGCAACCACAGCAGACTTTACCGGGCTGATTAAAAACGCGCTCAATAAGCTGGTGGTAGCGCAATGGGAGGTTTTAGGGCGAGCTGGTTACGACTGGTGGAAAAATATCACCATTCAGGAGCATTTTACCTCGCTGCATGACATCACCGGCACGTTGATCGGCACCGTGGGCGACCTGCCTGTGGTCCCCGAGGGTGATGACTACAAAGAACTGCAAATCGGCGACAGCCCCGAAACAGCGTCATTTGTCAAGTATGGGGGGTATATCCCGCTGACGCTGGAGCTGATCGATCGAGATGAGACGCGCAAATTGAAAGCATATGCGCGCGAGTTGGGTTCGGCAGGGATACGGAAGATCTCAAAATTAGTGGCTGAAATTTTCACAACGAATGCAGGGGTGGGGCCCACGCTGGCTGATACCGGGGCGTTGTTTAACAACACTGCAGTTACCACCAAGGGCGGTCATAAAAACCTGCTGGCTACAGCACTTTCAGATGGAGAATGGGATACGGTCAGCTCTGCGGTATACAACCAGCCGATGTTGATTAAAAACGAAGCGGGGTTATATGGGGCGGGCCCAAAAATGGCGATTAATCCCAAATTCTGCCTGGTGCCGCGCACGCTGATGAAAACTGCCTACCAGATCTTCAAGGGTGAATTTGTGCGCGAGGCAACTTATGTGTACGATAACGTCCTTAAAGGTAGTGCAGTGCCGGTGGTGGTGCCGGAATGGACTGATATCAACGATTGGGCTGCCGCCTGTGACCCAGCTGTGGCACCTGCAATTTACGTCGGTGAGCGCTTTGGGCTGATGCCCGAAATTTACGTGGCAGGGTCTGAACTTTCGCCAGCTGTATTTATGAACGATGAGCACCGACTAAAAGTGCGTCACTTTTTGGCTGTATGGGTGAATGATTTCCGTCCGCTGCACAAGAGCAACGTTACCTAAATTCTATTGCCTTCATGTTGGTTTTTGGTTTGCCCCGGGGTTGCTCCTGCCCCGGGCAAGCCTCCAAATTTGATAACTATTGAAAGGATTAAAACAATATGTCACTTACCCATACATCACAATTAACCCAGTTTATCACGCCCTCGGCGGTTCAAAAAACAGCTGGCACCTGGGCGGCGACAATTACAGGGCATGTACCAAGCGACACTCGCAGTGCAGCAGCTGCTACCTTCGATCTGGTCATCCCGCTGGCTCTGGACGGTTCAGTCAATGGGCTGGAGGGGGCAAAGATTACGGCGGTGGACGTGTGGTATTCGGTCGGCACAGCAGACCTGGCAAGCATGACCGGTGTAGATATCTACCAACTGGCACTCAACGAGGATTCAAAGGCGGTATCAAGTGCCAAAGTTACCTCAACTATTGATAGCGGTCACGACACAAGTGCTAAACGGAAAGCCCTAGCAGCGCATAAAATGACAATTTTTATTACCGAGCCCAGGTTTTTGAAGGAAAATACTGCGCTTGTCCTGGAAATAAACGCTGAAGGGGCAGCCACCAGTGTGTTTAAGCTGTTTGGTGCCCAGGTTCACTATACTTTGCGAGCATAAACCTAATGAATAAACTAACCTTACTCCTCAATTCGCGTAAATTTTGGGCATCGTTAATTGCCCTGATCATGGTGTTCGTCAATCACTACGTGCCCGACTTTCCCATCCCCGAAGAACAAATCCTCGCCCTGGTGCTGGTGATTGTGTCTTATATTGTGGGTACAGCGCTTGAAGATGGACTTTCGCGCAGGTCATAGCCCGACCATTTTTCTTCTCCTCACTCCCCCCAGGTCTATCTTGGGGGGAAAGGTTTGAAACTACACCCGGATTTTATTCGCCTCTACCAATACCAAAGGAATTTAACGATGCCACCTACCCTTCAATCTGTTCGAGCCCAGGTTGAATACAACCTGATGGACACCACCCACTTAATTTGGTCGACGACAACCCTGGATGAAGCCATCCGCGCTGCCCTGGCGGACCTGTCTATCACTCGTGCGCAAGTGCTTCAGCTCAAAGATCTGGACGGTGCGCAAACCACTACAGTCGGCGACCTTGACATCTCCTTGCTGGTGAAAGGGGCTGCTGCCCACGCATTGATATTTCGTGTCGTGGGTCGTTTTGAAGAAGCCACGCCCGAACCGAATTTAACCCCTGCTTTAGCGAAGTTCGCAGAAAATTTGATGAAAGCCTTCAAAGCAGAACTGGCGGGGGTACCGGTTTCAAGTAACCCTGCCCTGGACGTCGAGCTTGCTAAACAGGCGTATCAAACGAGTATAAAAGCCGTTGAAGATGCCAGGGTAAAAACGATGCAAGAATCTTGCGATGAGCCTTTTTCTTCATGGGCGTGGAAGGAAAGAAATAAATTCTAATTGCTGGTTGCAACCTTAACCCATAAAACAAAATGCACCCTAATCACTACCAATTATTTATACTGGATAAACACCATGAATCAAATTGCATTAGGCGATGAAACAGCCGGTTACACCGTTTTAGATGGGGCATCGGTTACGGCTCCGAACTTTAAAGCGACTCTGTTCTTAAGCACCTCTTCCCTGCCCAATGTGGATGAAACGCTTGAAATCCAACTGAAAGGCAGCCCTTCTCAAATTGAGGGGTTTCTTTCAACGCTAACCAGGGTGATCAACCGCCAAATGGACTATGAAAAAGCCATTTACCCCGTACCGCAATGTTTGCGGTTCCAAAAGATTCCGAGTGGGCCATATTATTACGCACCTATTTCGAACCTTTCATATTCTTCGAATGCCTCGGGATACCTGTCGCAGGCTTCAGGCTCTCGGGTGTTGATGTTAAGCTATAGCCGAGCCAATCACTTTGATGGGCCTCAAATTCAACTGCCGCTAACGGGCGCGACTGGGGTGGTTAACCCGCCAGGCGCTGTTGCAATTGACAACGCAACGCAACTGAATTATGCGAATACTGCGCTTATTGACGCAAAGGACTTTTCAACCGACCTGCCTGCGCCAATTCGGCTTGAATTTACTTTTGCATCCCAAGCAGAATACCTGGCAGACTTTTACGTTGGCATTTATCATCATGCGACCCATAAGCAGGATGCACCCTTTTTTTACTATCAAAACGCATTTTCTGGAGGTAATAAAATAACGGATGCAGGGGCTATTTCGGGTGCCTATAAAACTTATACTTACACCAGTGCCACCTGGGGGGGCTTGTTTTTGATGACACTGGACGCGGCTGCCATCGCTGTCTATTCAGGCTTTACCTTTCGGCCGTTTCTTCACTTGTTTGGACCGCATGCTTATGATGACCTGTATTTGCGCCTTCAAATTCAATACGGGACCACTGATTTGTTTTTCTCGGAGCCAGTTTGGGCGCCTCCTGGTTACGATTACATCATCCTCCCACCAGTGGCGCTGCCCCCTAATTTTTTGTTGCGAGAGGTTCCTGCAGCATCTTTGTATTTCAATATAGAGTATTTTAGGCTAACGGGTTTAACAACCACGCTTAGCGTAGATTGCTTAACCTTTTTCCCTGTCTCTTATGGGGCTTCCTTTTTTGGCTTCCGTCCGATGACTGACGGGAACAGGTTCACCTACGACTCTTTCCTTAACCGCTTCAACACGCGGCTATTCCCCAATGAAGGCGAGCTGATTTCTCATTCATTGGTGGGTGGACCTCTTTTTCTTCATCCTGGGGAGCATTCCCGGTTATTTTTCTACCTTGTCGATCATCAAAATTTAATGAAACCAAGACTCCAGGGAAACCTGAAGGTTTACTACCGACCCCGTATCCAATGCTTATGAAACCAACACTGCCCCCTTTTAGTGTCTCAATTTTAAACCGCGATTTTACCACGCCGCCAATAAAACCTTTGGTGTTTGAGGTTGACTGCATGAAGTGGTTGGCGTTTGGTGGATGCGATACGGCAATCCTATCTGCCTGGGCGCCGATAGACAAACTATTTGAGTATGTTTCGATGCTGCGCTGTCCAATTACGATTTCAGATACCAGCGCGTTACCGGTTTGGTGGGGGTTCATCAGTAAAATTACTGTTTATTTTGAGCATTCGATTTTCAAGATTGATTTAGACTCATTATTTAACCGAGTAAATTTAAAGTATTCTTTTCTTTCACCTGACAATAAACTTGCCGATCAATACCAAACTGGCTTTCGCGCAAGTGCGCTTTCGGTTGCAGAATATGGTGTGCGTGAGAAAGTCCTGCACTATCAGAATATCGAAGATCATTTTGCTGAAAACCTGCGCGATACTTATTTAAAGATATCTGCTCTTCCCCGTTCAGTACTTTCATCCTCGCAAACCTATAACAACCCCTCGGTTACTTTCACCTGCAAGGGATGGTTTCATACGCTTTCGTGGCAGGCTTATGAACATCTCGATGGTTTTTACGCTAATTATGGACCAGGGCCTGGTTTTGCGCTGGTGGGATCGACGACGAATACAGCCGTTGCCCAGCCGTTTACAGTTGTTAATAACCAAAAAGCGAGATATATTTATTTTTTACTTCGTAAAGTAGGGTCTCCAAATAACAACCTGGTCGCCCATCTTTATTCTGATTCGGGCACAGCCACACCTAAAACGAATTTAGGCTCTTCAGAGCCTTTTGCTGGCTCTACTTTAGAACAGCAAAAATATACCTGGGTGAAGTTTAATTTTCCTAACCCGGTGGACCTGATTGCGAATACAAAATATTGGGCTTATTTAGACACCAGCACAACCCATAATTCTAACCACTATCATCTTCGCATAGATGAAACCTCTTCTTATAATCAAATTGGTCATAACGCTAAAGTTAAAGTTAGCGGCAGCTGGCAGGCAATTAGCAATATCACCATACCGGGGCTTGCCCCAGACTTGTACTTCAGGGTGATCTCGCTGGAGGATACAGGGAAAACCCTTTGGGATATAGCCACGGCGGGTTCTCAGTTTTTTACTGGGATCAATACGCTAACCACGGGGGTCAACGCCTGTCCCTACCGTTACGAAGGTCGCCCATGTTATCACGAGATTATTGACCTGATGCAATTGGGAACTTCGAATAACCGCCTGGTTTTAGCTGAGGTGAACCCTGAACGACGTTTGATTTTTTACGAACAGCCAGACCCTGAAACCCCGACAACCATGATGAACAGTCAAGGGCAATTCTTTACAAACCGCATGCAATACTTACCTCCCTGGCGACCACCGATTGGGCAGTTTGCCCAACTTTCATGTGTAAACCGACTGATCCAACCTTTTGATAAAATTCGCACCCCGACTTACTTCGTCGATCGTTATGAATATCGTCCCGATTGACCACCTGCGGGTTGAAATGTTCGTGTTGATTTTAAATGGCGTAATCTTTAAATGGCGTTATGATTAAACAAACTGAATTTATCGAATCATGTTTGCAGGAGTAAGGGAAAATGGCACAGGGAACTTATTATTTTACAAACAATTTCTTGTGGGGTACCGCAACAGCATCGCACCAGGTTGAAGGGAGAAATGAAAATAATACCTGGTACGCCTGGGAACAGGAAGAGGGACGAATTCTGAATGGCGACCGATCGGGGTTGGCATGCGATTGGTGGAGTGGGCGCTGGCGAGAAGATTTCGACCGGGCGCAGGCGGACTTTCAAAACGCGCATCGCCTGTCGCTTGAGTGGAGCCGGATTCAACCAACACCCGATCGTTGGGATGAGAGCGCCCTGGACCGTTACCGTGAAATGCTGATTGGGTTGCAAGACCGCAAAATGACCCCCATGGTGACTCTGCATCACTTCAGCGATCCGTTGTGGGTGGCGGAACTGGGTGGCTGGGAAAATGAAGCGGTTGTTGAGTTGTATACCGCATTTGTGCGCAAGTCGGTTGAAGCGTTAATGCCTTACTGCAAATTGTGGGTACCGATTAACGAGCCGAACGTATTTGTTTATATGGCTTATATTGAGGGTGTGTTTCCGCCCGGGAAGAAAGACCCAAAACTGGCTGCCCAAGTATTGCTGAACATGGTTAACGCTCATGTACAGGCCTACCATGTTATCCACGAATTGCAGCCCGAAGCCCAGGTAGGAACAGCGATTAACTACCGAGGCTTTACCCCTGCCAGCAAATTGCCGGGCGATCGTTGGCTGGCGAAAGCCTTCCATCAACTGTTCAATCAGGCTTATCCGCAGGCGTTGCAAACCGGGAAGCTGGATTTGATTGTAAAGAAAACCAGGCTCCCGAACACTGCCCGAACGCAAGATTTTTTGGGCTTAAACTACTATACCTGTGAACAGATTCGCTTTAATCCATTTGCACCCACCCAATTCTTTGCTCAGCAATTTTTCCCGAAAGATGCCCAGGTAAGTGAAACTGGGATGATCGCTAATATCCCATCAGGGATGATCGATGCAGTTAAATGGGGGAACCAATTTGGTGTGCCGATGATGGTGACTGAAAACGGTGTGGAGGACAGTGAGGATAGCTTGCGACCGCAATACCTGGTCGAGCATCTTCACGCATTGTGGCAGATTATTAATCATAATTACCCGGTGAAGGGCTATTTTCACTGGACCTTGGTGGATAACTTCGAATGGGAGCGGGGTTGGACGCAAAGCTTTGGCTTATGGGGATTGAACCGGGAAACCCAGGCGCGTACACGCAGACCAAGTGTGGACTTATATGCTGAGATCTGCCGAACAAACGGGATTTCTTCCAGTGCTGTTGAAAAATATGCGCCACTTTCAATGCAAAAGTTGTTTCCATGAACCTGTAGCCTGGTATTAATGGATATAAAAAATGCTTCGGCGCAGAAAATTCTACATGGCAACAAAAATTAACGCAAATTAATCATCTTTAAATATAAACATTGATATAATTATTAAATTATTGGTTTCGAGACGAAATTTTATTTATTTTTAATTTATTTTATTTTTGGAGAAAATAATGAATAAAGTAGCTATTATTACAGACAGTACTGCTTATTTACCCAATGAAATTATTGAAGAATTAGGCATCCACGTGGTTCCATTGACTTTACACTGGGGAGAAGAAAATTTTCGAGACGGTGTGGATATTCGCGCTGAAGAATTCTATGAAAGAATGGCTAAGACAGACTTAATCCCCACCACCAGCCAAGTGACTGTTAACGTTTTTACTGATCTGTTCAACACTTTGGTAGACCAGGGTTATGCTGTATTGGCGATATTAATATCCAGTGGGATTTCGGGCACGGTGGATTCAGCGCTTCAGGCAAAAAACAACTTCCCCGATGCGCCGATTACTGTAGTTGATTCACGAGTGGTGGCGATGCCCCTGGGCTTTATGGTGATGAAAGCTGCCCGAGCGGCGAAAGAGGGCGCCAGCCTGAAAGAATGCCAGGCACTGGCAGAGACGACCTACCCAAAGATTGGCGTGTACTTTACTGTTGAGAGTTTGAAATATCTCAATAAAGGGGGGAGGATCAATACAGCTAAACGCCTGGTAGGTTCTGCCTTGAACATTAAACCAATTATGGAACTTCGTGAGGGGAAGATCGAACTGGTAGAATCGGTGCGATCCCGCAAAAAGGCATTGGAGCGGATGCTCGAGCTGGTTGAAAGGGACATAGACGGCGCCAAGCAGGTGCGGATCTCAACCTTTCATGCAGCAGATGAGGTCGATTGCATGACACTTCTTGCCGAAGCGGTTGAACGCTTTAAGCCGATTGAAACAGTGACGACATTCGTGAGCCCGGTAATTGGTTCGCACACCGGTCCGGGCACGGTGGCAATCGCGTATCAGGTTGAATAGCTTTTTAGAGCCAGCCACGCAACCCGTAAATCAACAGTCCAATATACTCTCGCATGACGTTAGTGGTCAGGCTTAATGACCCAGCACTGGGCAAAAGCTGAATAAAAAACTCACCGAGGTTGGGTCTGAAAGTGTTATTCCAATTTTGTTCGGTGATGGTAAAGTCGACCGGCGCAGGGATGACCGTTAGCCCCTGTTTTAAAAAGAGCGCCTTTGAGCGCGGCATGTGCATAGCAGAAGTCACAAGGATAACCTCATCAATATCATTTTCCGCTAAAATTTCTGCCGAATAGAGGGCGTCTTCTCGTGTATTTTGCGAACGCGGCTGCTGCCAAATGGCATGTTCTGGAACGCCCAATAATAAGAGGAGTTCAGTCATATCCTCTGCAGGGGTTGAGCTGCGCTCTGATGAGAACTCGAGGTTGCCCCCGCTGACGAGGATGGCTGGCGCGGCGCCGGCATGATAAAGCTTGGCTGCATATAATACACGATCTCCTGCGCTGTTGACCTCTGCCATGGGGCGAGGTGAATCACCGGGTTCGGTACCCCCACCTAAAAGGACGATCACCTCGGCATGCGGGAGGCCTTGGGGTGGCAGGTTTTTCCATTCAAGCGACCGAGCCAAGCCATAGCTGACCCAACGATTGCTTGCCAGGTATAAAATTGCCAGCCCTGTGATTAACAAGCCCTTTAGTGGTCGCTTTTTATTCCCGAAAATTACGACGATGGAAAAAATTAGGAAAGTTAACCCGAGGGGGTAAACAAATAGCGGCAGTAGTTTGCTCAAATAAACAAACATGAATTATTACCTTTCTAATATTAGGAAACCATTGCGCTTAAGTCATCATCATGGGGTGTGTCGAACAATGGTGTCTTCCTTAACAAAAAACACAAACTGATCGACAAGGTAATAACCCAAGGGACAATTTTTGGCATCGGTTTGTTTGCGGATGGCAGCAGTGATATCATCTGCCATGGTGAGCGAGTTGCTGTTAATCTCACCTAAATTGCACTTGACGGCAACTGGGATTTGATCGACCTGTTCAACAATCTCTGCGATTGCTTGGTTAGAAACACCAATCCGTGGGATGTGCCAGCGACTGAATTCTTCAGAAAAAGGCGCTTCTAAAAATTTTGAGCCACCAGCATAAGCCCCTTCGACGACGGCGGCAATCGGTACGCCTTCTGGGTTGACATAAGAAAAAAGCACTTCTTCGCCGGCTTCAGTAGCTGGCCAGATAACATAGGGCAGGGCAAGAATATTGGGCAAGTTGTGAATAAGATCTTCCCGACCGGCTTGAATTAATGCTTCACGCAAGCCTTTATCATTTTCTTGAATTTGCCAGAGGATTTCAGCAGGCGAGAGCTGGTCGAGAAAAGGGTGCTCGTAAAAATGATTAAGCGGCATGGCGCCATGTTCTACCGCCCAGGCAATCACTTCAGCACGAGCCTGGCGCCAACCATCACCAATGGTAAAAACGCCATTTTGGTAATAGTTTGCATAGCCTTTATCTCCCAGGTTGAAAAATAAGGCTGCCGCAAAATTAAAGTCGGGATATTCATGAGAAAACTCCCATAGAAACCCAATGCCTGAATAAGGGGCGGGGTTCCCGGTTTCATCGAGAAAAATTTGATCTGCATAGAATAGATCGTCAATAGTGATGATTAAAGGGCGTCGGCCATCAGGGAGATCGATATCACCTTTTAACCAATCGTTAAGTGAAATCAAAGAAAAGCCAGCATTATAAAGGCTGGTAAGATGATTACGAAAATCGGTCAGGCTGGTGGTATAGAGATATGAGACTGCTCCTGGTTGCGGGTCGAAGCGGTGATACATTAATACAGGGGCCTTAGGAAGATCTCCCCAAACTGTAGCGGTCAGATTAACCAGTTCAACCGGCATCGTGGGTGTGGCAGTAGGGGCAATAGGGGCAGGGTCTTCCACTTCTTCTATAGTCGCTGTAATGGTTATCGGTTCATCCTGGGCGAAGGAGACGCTAAAGTATGGCTCAGGGGTTTGAACCTGACATCCTGCCAGGAAAAGGGTTGCCAGTATTAGTAAAAGGGTTTTATACCTATCCATTTTATTTATTTTACCTGTAAAGATTGGTTCAAGATAAAACTCTGACCATTATCGTGCATGAGCTATGCCGATTATTTAATTCGAAAATACAAAAGAACCTGCTATAATATTCTTTTATGCTGTATCGTCTGGTTGTAAATAAAATTATGATTGAGGAGTTGGCATGGCAACGCCGATGTGGTTTGTAGAATTAATCAAGAAGCACTATCGTCTGCGGTTTTTTGGTGCAAATATGGCCAATTGGCCTATCATCGGGAAAATCATGGAGTCAATTCTGCATAACGACCAGCGTGGTGGGGATAAAATATATTACTTGCCGAAAGAACGGGTGGTGATTAATCAAAGTATTGATAACCAGGTAAGCATGGTCGTTCCTACCCAAGTGGTAGAGCATTTCATAAAAATTGCTTCAAATATTTTTTTAATGCATAAATGTCTATGTCGCGATGCTAATGATTGCAAAACCTATTGTCATGATATTGGATGTATTTTTCTGGGTGATGGAGTTAAGAATATTAATCAGGCTTTAGGAGTGCCAGTTGACGTTGAAACTGCCTTGAATCATCTAAAACGAGCGCGGGATGCTGGTTTGGTACACATGATTGGCAGGGATAAGATGGACGCCGTTTGGATGGGGGTAAGATCTTACGACAAGCTGATGACGATTTGCAATTGCTGCTCATGCTGCTGCTTATATGGGATCTTGCCTCACTTTTCACCAAAATTAGCTAAAAAGGTTGAACGAATGCCAGGTGTTCAAGTTGAGATTGGCAAAGATTGTATCGGGTGCGGTGAATGTACCCAAGATGTTTGTTTTGTTGATGCCATTCACATGGTTGATGGGTTTGCGGTTATCAACGACGAATGTCGGGGGTGTGGAAACTGTGTTGAAGTTTGCTGTGTTGGCGCAATACAACTGGAGATAAATCAAGAAGATTATATTGATATTGTTATTTCGCGTCTTGAAGAACGCGTGGATGTAGTATAAGCGGTTTACCGTTTATAAGCTAAAAGTAACTGATGATCTACTTTGCTGAGTATAAAGAGATTTGTTTCTGTCATGCTCCAAGCAGGCGATTTTCTGCTAACTGGCAATATTTGGGGTTAATTTCGTAACCGACAAAATGGCGGTTAGCCTGTTTGGCAGCCAGGCAGGTTGTACCGCTTCCAGCGAATGGGTCTAAAACCACTTCGGTCTGAAAGGTATACAGTTGAATACAGCGGTAAGGCAATTCAACAGGGAAGGGCGCTGGGTGACCGATCTTTCTTGCTGAGACAGCTGGGAAGTCCCACACGGATTTGGTCCATGCCAGAAAGTCATCTTTTTGAATTGTGTCTTTGCGCTGCTCTCCTGGATTTTTGGCATCTTCCAACCCAGATTTTGTGCGACGAAACCCCTCTTTATTGAACACAAGGATATATTCGTGAACGTCTCGCAAGACAGGGTTACTGGCAGAGCGCCAACTACCCCAGGCTGTGGAGGAGCTGGCACTGGCAGCCTTATTCCAGATGATTTCGCCACGCATCAGGAACCCAATTTTTAGCATTTGTTCAATAATCAGGGCATGCAGAGGAATGTAAGGTTTGCGACCCAGGTTTGCCACATTAATACATATTCGACCACCTGGTACTAAAACACGGTACGTTTCGTTCCAAACGCGATCCAAAAAAGAGAGGTATTCATCGATTGTCTGGTTTTGGTCATACTCTTTTTGGACATTATAAGGGGGCGAAGTTACAACCAGGTGAACGCTACGATCGGGGAGGTCTTCCATCACCTCGCTGGATTTACAAAGAATCCGATCGAGCACACCATCGGGAATTTGGCTTTCATCATAAGGTACATTTTTATCGATGACCTGACCTTCATACAGGCGGCTGTTATAAAAGCGCGAGGCATCGTGGCTGCTTCTGCCCCGAGTGCCAAATGTGCTGGTTTCAGTCGGTGTACGTTTTTTACTGCCCATTAAATTCAATTATAACCTGAAGTTTTAAGCTAACTTGCATCCCCGTGGAAGCAGCTGTTTGCCAACCTTGGTTTACCTTTAGCTACTAATGAAACCTGCACGGTATAATGGGAGAGAACTTAATTTGTTTGGAGGCATTTATGTTGAACACTGAAGATGCAGTTTTTACAATGATCGATTATCAGGCCAGGTTGGTTGAAGTTGTCGATAGAAAAGAGTTGGTAATTCCGAATGTGGTTAAATTGATCAAAGGCTTCCAGGCTTTGAAAGTGCCGATTATCCCTACGGTACAAGTGCCTGAAAAGCTGGGCGCGATGCCACCTGAGCTTGATGAGGCCTTAGCCGATGTAGATATACTTTCAAAAGCAGTGTTCAGTGCACTGCGGGAGCCCGCATTTTTGACAGCTTTGCATCAAACGGGACGAAAACAGGTGATTTTAGGGGGGATCGAAGCGCATGTTTGTGTACTGCAAACAGGGCTTGATCTGCTGGATGCTGGTTATCGTGTGTATGCTCTGAGCGATGGAATGTTTTCACGCACAGCAGAAAACCATGATTTGGCACTTATGCGTCTGCACGACGCGGGCGCGGTTATCAGCAGCGTAGAGATTGTTTTGTTTGAGTTAATGCGCACATCTACACACCCTGAATTTCGAACAATTTCTGGATTGGTTAAATAATGGATGTTATTTTAAACTTCTGCTTGACAACTTAGAGGGTGGAGGTTAAAATCATTCACACGCTCAAACAAGGGAAGCGGATAAGCCGAGTTAGCTCAGTTGGTAGAGCACGCGACTGAAAATCGCGGTGTCCACAGTTCGATTCTGTGACTCGGCACCTTGTGTTTAAAATGGCTGCTTTGAAACAGGCAGCTGTTTTCAATTAAACGGGGTGATTTAAGTTGCTTTTATAACTGTTTTGAAAGTCTGTGCTTATTAAAAATTATTGCGTGGTTATGCTTGCGTTAAACTCCGCAAGATTAACACGATGGAAGATAAAACAGAAAAGAAAGCGATTGCCTTACGCAATTGGCTTTGGTTAATTTTCTGAACATACTTGGTACCGATCAATACTCCGATACTGTGCGAAACCAGAGCGACTGCAATAATTGTTAGTGAACTTTGTAAGTTTGAGTGCGAAAAATACCCGATTGAGGCAACCAAAGAAATAAAAATAGCAGAAAAAATACCCGCACCAACCGCATACTTTGTTTTTTCACCCATGGTGATCAAAACTGGAACCAAAACCAACGATCCACCTGCCCCGGTGATTGCACAGACGATGCCGGTTAGCAGCCCTAACACCATGACGAAAACGAGGTTATCTAAAAGCGGGTTCCGTGTGTCTCTTTCTTCAACTTTAATCAATAAAGAAAGTCCGGCTAAGAATACAAACGAGTATAAAAACCATTGTACATATTCAACGGAAAGGCTTAAGTTAATTTGAACCCCAATAATCGCGCCCATTAAGCTGCTGATTGCCAAGTAAATTGTAAAGGGAAAACGAATATATCCGAATTTAATATAACGAAAAGTACCAAGAAGACCCGAAAGGGTTAACGTAATGAAACTCAACATCAAGGCATCCCTAACGTCGATACCAAGCAAAGCTGAATAAATCATTGGCAGGAAAAAGCCGCCCAAACCCGACAGGCCAATAGAAGTGCCGATAATCATGTTTGATAAAACAATAATTGCGTGTAACATAATCAGCAATGAAGTCTTGAAAGCGGTGATGGCCCCCACTTATTTGTGGAGTAATAAACCCTACTGATTATATCATTGATATTGGTGAACAGAGATGACCGGGCATTTATCTGATTTTAGGTTGATAGGACTCTATTTAATTGAAAAGAAGCTGTTCCGATCAACAGCTTCTTTTTTTAATTGTCTAAATATTTGACTTGTAAATTTGTGAATTATTTGATCACTGGGTCGTTTTGAACAACAGTGGTGCCATGGATAAGGTTATCGCTTACCGGACAGCGAGACTTAATAAACTCGATGAATTTTTCAATCTCCTCTGGTGAAGAGCTGGATTTGATGTGCGGGGTAAAGCGAATTTCATTGAATCCATTACGAACACCTGGTTTTCCTTTCAGGAAACCGTCTGGATCCAAATCACCTTCGAGGTCGACAGAAAATTCCTGAAGATCGATGCCCTGAGATTTAGCAAAAGCACTGGCAACAATCGTCAAGCATGAGCCAAACGAGGTTAAAAGAGCTTCAACTGGGTTCATCCCTGTGTTTGTACCGCCCAGGCTTGGGGGTTCATCCATACGAACGGTAAATCCGTTGGCTGCACTATCGACCTGCAATCCTTCGACTAATTTACTGGTTGCTTTAAAAGTTACTGTAGGCATATCTTACTCCTCGTGTAAGTTGTTTTTATTACGTTGTAGTTAATATACTAAATACTACCTAATTTGTCAAGATAATAAATTAAGGTTAACCTGTTCTTAACGGTTTGACCTTGTTTGGGGATTACTTATTAAGGCAGAAGAAAGATTTTAATAATATAAGAACATTATTGATTTTAATAATAACCCTACCCACGGTAGATAAATACCATTAAACCATTTCTCGATACTCGGCTAAGTCGATTGTAGTTCCTTCAATGCGTGCGCGCTCAGCAGCGAAGGCAAGCAGGTGGCTTTCAAGCGCATCGTTGGCTGAGGTAAAAGGAGGTTGCTTCCCGTTTAATACGCCTACGAAAGCGCGCATGATGCCATCATCCCCACCGCCATGACCTGAAGATTCTTCGACGGCAGATGGAAACGTGAAGCGTTCGACTTTAGTGCCTCGATGTGGATGGATTTCAAGCCAAGCCTGGCTGTGTCCAAACTTGCCCAGCAAGGTGGCTTGCGAGCCATCAATTCGCAAGGTGCGCCCCTCCTCATGAGAATGACCGTGCATGGTCAGGCAAACTGTGATACCACCAGGTAAAGTAAGATTGACCACCTGATGATCTACCACGTTATTGTCGCAATGGTAAACGCAACGCCCGTATGGGCCTGTTTGCAGAGCAGCCAGGACTGCCTGGTCGCTCTCTGGTTTGTTGGTGATGGTGTTGCGCGGCCAGCCGTTGTAGCGAGTGAGGGTGCGGATAGGGGGGATTAACCCGCCCAGGGCATCTGCCAGTTGAAGGTGCGAAAGCGCTAATTTACCAATTGATCTGAAAACGAGGTTGGAAGAGCGACTGACTGTGACTTTAATAGGCTTATTTTCCAGGTAGATCATCGGCGCATAAAACGGGCAGGTGGCTGAGACCGGGCAGCCATCGGTGCAGCGCATTGGTGCGCCAGCAGGGGCATTTTCAGCTTTAAAGTGTCGTAAATTGCCAGTGGAGCTAACCTGTTTGGCTTTTTCACCAAGAAACCAGTACAGAATGTCGAGATCATGGCAGGATTTTGCGAGGATCATCGGCGAACTGGTGGTTGAATTTCCCCAATTACCGCGCACGTAACTATGCGCCATATGAAAATAAGCTACATTTTCGCTGTGCGCAATGTGGATGATCTGCCCCAGTTTTTCAGATTCAAAAATTTGTTTAACTTTTTTAAAAAAATCGGTATAGCGAAGAACATGACATACAAGAAGAGGCAACCCACTTTTCTTTGAAGCATTGACGATGTCTAAGACTTCGGTGAGGGTTGGGGCGATAGGTTTTTCGAGAAGCATAGGATAGCCAACCGAGATAGCGCCCATGGCTGAATCATGATGAAGATGATCTTGTGTGGCGTTGATCACGGCATCTGCGATTTTTCCGACCGCGAGGGCTTCTTCCCAACCATAAAATTGGCGCTCGACAGGGATGTTGTGCAGGGCAGAAAAGCGAGCCCGACGTTCAGAGTTTGGTTCTGCAACAGCGAAAATTTGGATTTCATCAGGGTGGGTTAGGGCATAACGAGCGTAAG
Organism: uncultured Candidatus Brevefilum sp.; assembly: GCA_964411385.1. Classification (GTDB taxonomy): domain Bacteria; phylum Chloroflexota; class Anaerolineae; order Anaerolineales; family Anaerolineaceae; genus Brevifilum. Next base: position 143,177 of record CAYPKT010000004.1, read on the forward strand.
CATCGGCGCCGCGATTGCCAGCACCGAGTAAGAGGATTTGTAAAGGTTTGGACATGATCGCTTCCTTATTGGGTGGGCATTAATTGGATTAAATGGATTGTTCAAAGTTATTATTTATTCTTTGTAAACCTATGCCAACAGGCAATAAATTTTTCATAAATGGCCATCAAGCTGGAGGCGTTGAATCAGCCAGGCTTAAATTCGCAAAACGAGAAAATTGGTTTTATCAGACCTTTTTGCTTTCCATCCTCTTTCGAACAATGAACCAGTTTTGTGTCATGCTTGGTTTACACCATCGCCAGCACTCGTAAAAGAACTCGGCGGTGATGGCTGATGCGTCGATGCTCAGCCAGGTAGATGCCTTGCCAGGTTCCCAGGCTTAACTTGCCATTATCAATGGGGATTGTCAGGCTGGGTGGGGTGATCATGGAACGAATGTGCGCGGGGGAATCATCTCGTCCTTCAATGGTATGCTTGTGCCAGGCCTCTCCTTCTGGGGCGATGCGTTCTAAATACGCTTCTAAATCAAGACGAGCAGTTTCGTCGTAGCTCTCATTTATTACCAAAGAGGCGCTGGAGTGTTGAATAAACAAAAAGGCAAGGCCATCCGTCACTTCCCATGTTTTGACTTGAAGGTCAACATGACGGGTTATTTCGTATAGCCCTTTTCCATTGGTTTGTATTGAGAAATTGTGTTTGAAGAATTGCATTATTTCCTCGCTATGGTTATTCATATTAAATTATAACCGTATTTTTCGGTCCATAACCTGTATCGGCTTAATCCAAAGGGAGCAAAAAATGCTTTGACAATCTTTCAACGGTTGCAAATATTAATCAATTGTATATTTTCTTCTCTGGAATACACTATAATAATAATTAAGATAGTTAGTCAATAATTTGGAGGAAGACATGAAAAGATTTGGTAATTTTGTACTGGGTGCATTTCTTGGTGGCTTAATTGGCAGCAGTGTGGCTTTGCTGTTTGCCCCAGTAAGAGGAGATAGCGCGCGTCAGGCAATTGTTGATTATTTTACAAATATTAAAAATGAAATCGATCGCGCGTCAGAAGAAAAACGTACAGAACTATTAGCAGAGTTAGAGGCTTTACGGTCGGGTGAATGAAATAATCATAGGGATGAATAAATGCTCAAGGGATTAAAAGACTTTGGGCACTGGTTTACCGAACTGCCAGTCAAACGATCCGCCCTGTGTGTTCTCACAAGGGCGTTTTGTTTTAATTGTTAATCTTTAGCTTAAAAAGTCAGAGATTATGGATAAGGGCTGTATAGCGTTGGGGTGGGGATTGGATATCCCGGGCCATCTTCGTGAGGGAGTGTCGGTTGTGGTTGAACAGGCTCTTCTTGCGGCGGGGAAGGTGTGGCTAAGGTTTGCTCGTCCTCTGGTTGCGGTATTACTGTGGGAATATCCGCTGCGGGCATAAAGCTAACGTCGTTCACATAAACGATACCCAATTGGCAGGCACCCGGTTCGAGATGTTGAATAACATTATCCCAGGTTAATGGCAAGTGACTGGAGTCTGTTTTTTCAATCGCATCGGAAAGACAACCAGGCCCTGCATTATAATTTACCAGCGTAAAGCGCCATAAATCTTCATAGATACTCACCTCGCCAGGGGTGCGCCGTGTTGTGTTGTAAATGATTTGCCCCACTTGTTCACAGTTGGCCAGCATACTGCGAGCAAAAATACTGATGCTAAAATTGGCCTCCCTCAGGTCAATTCCCTGGGGGCAGTCGGGACAAGCTGCGCTCACTTTTTGAACAAGTGCCCCGCGCAGCATCTCCTGTTCGCTGATATCAAGGTTGCCAAACCCGCGCTGACACACGGTTGTATCTAATACCAGGGGGCAGAATTGGCTGAAGAAACTTGGGTTCCACAATAACACCGAATCGGCACCGAGGTCGCTCAGGTGACCCAGCCCTGCTTCCTGGTAGGTTGCTGAATAACCAGGCCAGAATTGGCTTTCTTTTGTGAAGACGTTTTTCATTAATTGAGCTGGTATGCCGGTTTCTTGCGAAACCCGAACAATTTCGCTGTTGAATTGGTTTTGCCACTCATCGATGAGTTCGCGCGCTGCTTCCACCCCACATTGTGTGGCAAACCCAGAAGCTTGTACCCCGCCATCTGCGCATGCGCTCACATCCACCAAACCTTGTTTGATAAGTGAACCCGCCAGATAATAAAGTGGTTGGCTTGATATCAGGGCATCTGGGTGATCAGGTGAAGATAACCAGGCTGGCGGTCCGCCGACTGGTGGGAATGACGACCAGATTTGCGAGCACGAGGATTCAACATTGCGCAAATACTGTGTACTCAAAACGTTGACATACCACTTTGGATTATCTTTGGACTCTACGTCGGGCGCGACAAAATCTCCCCAGGGGACTACTCTTATCAGGGCGGTATGCTTTTCGGTGGAATCGCCGAAGCTGGATTCAGCCCAAAAGGTAACCTGTACCCCGTTAACCCCGGTGGATGGCAAGGGAACGGTGCACTCACTACCCATACAACTAAAGAAATCGTCCCCAATATTGCCTTGAATGCGGATGATATATTCATTCGGTAGGGGCTCATTAGCGATTAAATGCAAACGAGGCATCTCATCGCAGCGATTTTCAGGCGGTTGAGGATCGCACTCTGCGATATCGATAAAAATTTCCGCCGGAAGAAGGTCAACTTCAATTTCCCGCACCCCCGGGGTGATGCTTGATAAATGCAAATAGTAACCAGAGCATTGGCGTGCATTGGTTATTTCATCTGAGAATTCGCAGGGTTTTGTGTTTAACCAATCTTCTAAGATATGACGACCACAAAAGTACTTGACCTCTTCAGGTTGAGGCCAGCCTTCGTGTTCGACATAAATTTGGCACACAACCCGCGAACTCTGCCAGGATAATAACCACCATTCATAAGTCGCATAAGAAACGGTTAGCCTTGCTTTGCGTTCGGGTGCGACTGCGTTTAAAAAATTGTCGGCATTAACACGATTTGTGACTAAAAAAAATAAACCCAGCACAATTGATACCATCAAAAAGATAGTCAACATTGATCTAAACAGATGCGTGCGGGTTTGTTTTATCATGGTGGTTTTCTATGGGTAACCGGTAAATGTTGCTGTTGCTTCAACGGTTGGTGGTGACCATGGCTCTGATGACTGATAACCCTCTATTGGCGTGGGTGTGACTGTTGGGGTTGGGGTAATCTGACTATAAGCTGTTGCCGTTGATGCATAAACCGCAGTTAGTTGAGCCTCCAGGGTTTGCACATGGTTGGTAAATGGGCTGGGTTGATTTATATTGTTGATTGCCTCCTCAAATACCTGTCGAACTGCTTCTTGTTTGGGTAAAAACACTTCAGCCTGGCTGTGCCCGGGAATTTCCCAAACTGAAACTTGATCCCATCCTAACATATAATAACCTATTCTACCAGGGTCTGCCAAACGGAGTGCCAGGGGAATATACGCCATTAATTCGGGCAGGTCAAAATCTGTTTTGATCCAGCCCTGGTAGCTGGCAAATAGCACGGGCAGGTGGATCAGGTTACCGTTTTGAGAAAAGTCTCGAAATATTATTTGCAGTAATTGTTGTTGCCTACGCATGCGGTCAACTTCGTCAATGCCCTCTCTGAATGAGGCGTAACAATAAGCCAATGTGCCATCCATTTTAATCCAGCCGGCTGGGATACCGCTGCAGGCATTTTTAATCGGAGAGAAAACCGTTACTTCTATTCCATTGAGATCGTCGATTAGCCATTTAAAATCACCGGGGTGAGCCAGAACGAAACGACTGGGAAGAACCCCAAAGTTATACGCTAACGTCATCCGAAGAGTCTCAACCCCGCCGACAGCATAAGCAGTGTTTAGCCTTTGCATGGTAAAACCAGGAATATAAACAAACAGGTCAGGGGGGATTGAAATCATGCTGGCTTTTGAAAACCTGCGATTAATTAAGAGCAAGTGGATGGCTTGGGTTTGACCTGCAAATGGGGGCTCGGCATTTAAGCCTAACAGAACCCAAACCAGGGTATCCTCGTCAAGGGAGAAAGGTTCTGCTGCTGGCGGAAGCGGTGTGGCAGGGGTATAAACTGGCGGCGGAAAATCGGGCCACGCATTTTGCGGGTTGTCTACCGGGGAGATTTCCGGTGTGCTGTGTTCAAAAATGTGATCTGCGGGATTTGGGCTTGCTGAAATGTTGGCTAAGGGTATATCATTTTCATTTACCTGGTTATTCTCAGGCGGCAGAATTGCATGATCTTGTTGACACCCTTGTAAGATTATGCTAAACAAAGACAAGATCATGATAAGCCCACTCAGCTTAGAATATCGGTTTTTATTTCGTTCGTTAACCATATTTTCTCTATGGTCAATTATAGCATAATCAACTTATAAGCAGACGAAAAGATAACAGAGGGTTAGGAACTCAAAATAGGTTTAATGAAGACTTACGAGAATAACCACAGGGCATCTATGCAATAAAGTACCTGGGTTCGAAGAGTAATAAAGCCCGCGAGGCATTCCGCAGGTGGGGCGCTGTGGCTTTTAAAAAATGGATGCCCCCACGGGAATTCGAATCCCGGTTTTGGCCTTGAGAGGGCCACGTCCTAGGCCGCTAGACGATGGGGGCAAGCAAAAAAATTTTATCACAGACGCAACTCTGCGTCAATGATTCAAATTAATTTTATATGGCCTTTTTAATTATTTTAGCAGTTACTGCAATCGCCTGTGCTGCAACCACCACAAGCCTGGGTGAGACTGCCATTTTCGATTTCTAAAGGTGTGCCAGGACGCAACTCGATGATTTTTACATTAAATAAAAGATCTTTACCAGCCAGTGGATGATTAAGGTTTAAGGTGACCACTTCATCTGAGATGGCAATTGCCACACCAGTAAACATACGACCGGCATCATCCTGGATCCGCATAGGGTGACCCAATTTAATTTCAAAATCTTCAGGGAAATTTGCCAGGGGGATCTCAATTTCAAGATCGGGGTCGTAAATACCATATGCATCTTCAGCTTTTACGGAAACAGACTTTTCATCCCCGATGGACATGCCGTTAACTTCAGTTTCCAAGCCCGAAATAATATTTCCATGCCCATGAAGAAACTGGATTGGACCGGAATCAATAACTTTGCCGTTTACTTCCAGTGTATAGTCCATGGTGACAACCACGTCATTTGAAATTTTGGTAATCTCATTCTCTGTCATTATTTTGCTCCATTCAAGATCGCCGGAAGAGAACCGGCAGAGATGTGTTTATTTTCAATGGCGTGATTATACTTTGCACTTTACAACTAATCAAACCGTACCAAAATGTTCTAATGAAGGGTTAACAGGCAGCTGATGTTTGGCAGAAAGTGATGATGACCTGATGTATAATTGAAGACAGCAATTCATTTAATGGAAGGATCTGAAGATGGAAATTAGCCCCCTTGCAGGAAAACCAGCACCACTTGAGCTTCTTATTGATGTTCCTAAGCTAATATCAGCTTATTACACAGAAAAACCCGATGCCTTTAACCCTCTGCAACAGGTCTCTTTTGGGACGTCGGGACACCGGGGAACATCTTTAAATGGCTCTTTTAATGAAGACCATATTTTAGCGATAAGCCAGGCAATTGTTGAGTATCGAAAGAAGCAAGGTATAAACGGGCCATTATATATTGGTAAGGATACCCATGGCCTTTCGGAGCCCGCCTTGCGCACTGCAGTAGAGGTCTTTGCTGCTAACGAAGTTGAAGTTATGCTGCAAGATGGTTTTGGGTTTACGCCAACACCGGTGATCTCGCACCATATATTGACATACAATTGCGGCCGTGAAAAAGGCCTGGCGGATGGTGTCGTGATCACACCCTCGCATAACCCACCCGTTGATGGCGGATTTAAATATAACCCTCCTCATGGAGGGCCAGCAGAATCGGAAATTACTGATCTCATTCAGGATCGTTCCAACGAAATTATGCAGGCGGGATTAAAGAATATCAAACGGATGCCCTGGGCACTGGCGTTGAAAGCACACACGACACATCTCGTCGATTTTGTTGCGCCTTATGTGGAAGACCTGAAAAATGTTGTTAATTTAGAAGCGGTTGCCACTGCTGGTATTAGGATTGGCGTGGACCCTTTAGGTGGCGCCGGGGTTGCATATTGGGACCCGATCGCTGAGGCATACCAACTCAACCTGGAAGTTGTGAATCGCAATGTTGACCCCACCTTCAGGTTTATGACCGTCGATGGGGATGGAAAAATTAGAATGGATTGCTCGTCAAAGTATGCGATGGCAAGTTTGATCGACCTGAAAGATCAATATGATATCGCCTTTGGAAACGACCCTGATTTCGACCGACATGGTATTGTGACCCCAGCAGGTGGGTTGATGAACCCTAATGCGTACCTGGCAGTGGTTGTGTGGTATTTGTTCCAGCACCGTGGGTTATGGTCGCCTAAAATCAGTGTTGGGAAAACAGTGGTTACCTCTGCTATCCTCGATCGGATTGCAAAATCGCTCAACCGAACGATTACGGAGGTTCCAGTAGGCTTTAAATGGTTTGTCTCGGGGCTATTACATGGAACTTTGGGTTTTGGCGGGGAAGAAAGCGCCGGAGCATCGTTTTTACGCAAAGACGGCACCACCTGGACAACAGATAAAGATGGCTTCATCTTGAACCTGTTAGCTGCTGAAATTTTGACGGTGACGGGTGAAGACCCAGCTAATATCTACAGAAAATTACAGGATGAATTTGGTCAGTCTTACTACGAACGATTGGAAGGAAAGGCAACCGCAGAACAAAAGGCTGTATTTAGCAAATTAACCCCTGATATGGTCAAAGCGGATACCCTGGCTGGCGAGATGATCCAGGCTAAACTAACCCGGGCACCCGGTAATAACGCAGATATTGGCGGGTTGAAGATCGTAATTGAAAACGGCTGGGTGGCGGTACGCCCCTCGGGGACGGAAGATATTTACAAAGTGTACGCAGAGAGCTTAAAAAGCCCAGAACACCTCGAGAAAATCCTTGAAGAAGGTCAGGCGATTGTTCAAAAATTGTTTGATGAAGAACTTTAACCAAGCTCTGATGGCGTAACATTTTGGGAGCTTACAATTTAATTGAGGTTGAACATATAAAACGAGTAGATCTGTTCATTGATAATCCAATTTTTTATCTTTAATTAACATCGATAAGGAGGTCTTTTTATGATTGGTGAAAGTATATGGCAACTTGTTGTTAACGAAGTTCTACAAAGCTTGGGGCGGTTATTCTTAATTCCGATGACGGCAATCACGTATTTGGGAAATGAAGAATTCTATATCCTCTTGCTCCCAATCCTTTACTGGAGCGTAGATCAACTTCTGGGTTTGAGAATCGCCATTATTTTGTTGCTTAGTAACGGGTTCAATACAGTTTTTAAATTCTTATTCCAAACTCCCCGCCCTTACTGGGTGAGCGATAGCGTGACAAATGTTGTTCATGAGACTTCTTTTGGGCTGCCTTCTGGACATGCTCAAAATGCTGCTGCTATTTGGGGCTGGTTGGCAGTCGAGGTGAAAAAGCGTTGGTATACGATTGTAACCATCCTGTTGATCTTTTTAATCGGTGTTTCCAGGCTGGCTATGGGCGTACACTTTTTAGGGGATGTACTTTCTGGCTGGTTAATTGGTGGTTTGCTGGTGTGGGCATTTTCAGCCTGGTCTACTAAAATTGGACGTTTGTTTAATGCCCTGTCGTTTCAAGGCAAGCTCGGCGTCATTATTGCCAGCACGGTTGGTTTGGTATTGATGATCTTCGTTGCCAAATGGATAGCTGGCCCCTGGGAAATGAACCCCGATTGGGTAGATCGCGCTGGTGAATACGCCCCTTATAGCCTGGATGGTGCTTTTACCTTAAGCGGTATTTGGTTCGGGATGTTAAGTGGCTTTGTTATCCTCACGGAAAAGAAAGGGCGCTTTTTGGCGAACGAAGGAGGATGGCGACGGCTAGCGCGCTTCTTCATCGGCTTGATAGGCGTAGTCATTTTTTACTTTGGGTTGGGTATGCTCTTCCCTCGTGGTGCTAATTTTGTTGGCTATGCATTTCGCTTTATCCGCTACACCTTGGTTGGGTTATGGGTTGCGTGGCTTGCCCCGCTTGTGTTTGAAAAGCTGAAAGTGTTAACGTTTAGCGAAAAGAAACCAAATTAATGAGCATATAAACCTGTATGTAAGGTATCGACCTTCGACTTTATAGCCGATAATTGAGCCCAAAACCATAAAATAGAAAACGGGTTCTCATATTCGCTTGAGGACCCGTTTAATTATCATTTGTTATTTTCTTTATAACAAAAAACTGATGCAACCCTATTCTAATTTGTGTAAAAGTTTTACCAATCTACAGCGTTGTTTTTGATTACTTCACGATACCAGTTAAAACTTTCTTTGGGGATGCGTCTACGAGCAGGATCGTTGTAATCTATCCATACCAAGCCAAAACGCTGTGAGTAACCATCTGCCCACTCAAAATTATCCAACAGAGACCAAACATAGTAACCGCGCAGGTCAACTCCTGCGGTTAAGGCTTCGCCCGCTGCTAAAAAGTGAGCACGCAGATAATTGATGCGTCCTGGGTCATCAACCTGCTCGTCCTGGTTGACGACATCCTGGAAGGCACACCCGTTTTCAGTGATGTAAATCGGCGGGTTACCATAGTCAGTTTTGATGTGGTTAAGGAGAGCGGTTAATTGAGAAGGGCTAATTCCCCAGCCCTTGCTGGTATAACCCCAACCTGCGTCAACTTTTTGTTCTGCCATGAGTTTAAGGAAGCCTTCTTGAGTGTAACTGACAATGTGACCATTGTAGAAATTGACCCCTAAAAAGTCTATGGGCTGGCTGATGACCTTTAAGTCATCTTCTGGGAATTCAGGCCACATCTCACCTGTCCATTCGATCAAATCAGCTGGGTATTGACCTTTAAATAATGGATCCAGGAAAATGCTATTTGAAACCATCTCCAACCGTCGAGCCGCGCCGATATCTGCTGGCTGTTGTGTTTTTGGCAGGTATGTGGACAAATTCAATACGATACCAATCTTTCCCTGGTAACCGAGCTGGCGATAAAGCTCAACCGTGCGCCCATGAGAAAGCAACAAATGATGAGCTGCTTTCAGCGCCTGGGGGTAGCTAACGACACCAGGCGCGAACATGCCCTGTCCGTATCCAAGTGAAGAAACCACGAGGGGTTCATTATGGGTAGCCCAGAAAGGAACCCGATCGGCAAGTTTATCAAAAACCGTCCGGGCATACTCCACAAACCAATCGACACTGTCTCGATTAGGCCACCCGCCGCGCTCCTGAAGAGCCTGGGGAAAATCCCAGTGGTTGAGGGTTGCCATGGGCTTAATCCCTGCGTCCAGCAGGTTGTCTACCAGGCGGCTGTAGAAATCTAAGCCGCGTAGCTCGACCCTGCCGGTGCCTTCAGGCAAAATGCGTGGCCAGCTGATCGAAAATCGATAGGACTTGATTCCTAAATCCTGCATCAATGTGACGTCTGCTGGCATATGGTGGTAATGGTCACAAGCAATATCGCCTGTATCTCCATTAAGAACTCGGTGGGGTTGATGGGCAAAACGATCCCAAATGCTTTCGCCTTTGCCATCTTCATCCCAGGCACCTTCAATTTGATAGGCAGCCGTGGCTGCACCCCATAAAAAGCCTTGTGGAAATTTATAATTTGTCATGCTGTCTCCTTTTTTTGTAAACATTATTTAGGCTAAAAACTTGTGATAAAAAACATCAATGGCGGGTAGGGTAGCTTCTTTTGCTGCCCGTTCAAGAACCACCTGGTGATTGATGGTTGCCGCATGATTGCGAAGATTTTTATTTTCGAGAGCTGTGCAAACGGCTTGTGCCAGATCATGTGGGTGATGTGGATCAATCAGCGAGCCGTTCACACCGGGGTCGATCCACTCGCGCAGAGATTCGATATCACCTGCTACTGGGAAGCAGCCGCACGCCATGGCTTCCAACAAGGCATTGGGGGTGCCATCGTGGATGCTGGGCGAGACAAAAACCTGCGATCTTTTTAGAAGAGACCATAATTCAGATTGGGGAAGCTTGGGAAGCAGGTGAGTTTGTCCCTTGATGTTGAATTGAGCCAACCATCCCTGGGCTCGTTCGTTACCTTTTAAACCAGGGCAAATAAACTGAGTCTTGGGGTGTTTATTTAAGATCTCGGGAATGGATGCGAAAAATACCTCCTGGTTAACCGAACCTGGCCTCAACCCTCGTGGGTTGACCACCCAACCGCCTTGGTTTGGGATGTTGTATTGTGCCCCGTTAAATTGCCCCGCGCTCTTGATGGCATTCATGTTCAAACCCCCAGAACCAGGAACGGTTAAGGTGGGCGCTTGAGCTGAAAGGCCCCATTCTCGCCCCAGGCGGAGATCGCGACGGGTGTCGGCGATTAATCCATCAGCTCGCCGCAGACATTTTTTAGTGTATTTCTTCATCAAGTACGAGCCTGTGGCATGTAAAGTGAGGTCATTTCCCCAGGTAGATGCAAGAAAAGGGATATTTTCAGGCGTATAACTGCCGAGCATGCCCTCAAAGGGGATGCGTAAGGCGTGTATCAGGTCGGGTGCAATCTCACGGATTATTTTTTTGTAGGCTGGTGCAAAGTGGATCAAGGTTAAGGGTCCAATAAAATAACGCAGCGTTTGCAAATGTGGGGTGAAGCGTTTGATAAATGTTCGTTGGTTAGGTTGGGAGTTCTCGGCGATCGTGGGCTGTGACGTTAACGTGGTTGGTTGGCTAAAGCGACTAAATGCAATAGGAAGGATATTAAAAGCGTGTAAGTTGGCTGGTGGCTCACATGGGAAACTTGATATCAAGCTAACCCGGTACCCCAACTCTTGAATGTTTTCTATCCAGCTGCGGGCTGTGGGGCTGCGTCCATCTGCAATCAATAAAAGGTGCCCTTTCATGTGATGCATCCTTGAATAGCTTGGATGAAAGTGCTAACCATTTGGTTCAAATTGACCTCTTCCGAGACGATCCGATAGCTTTCTGCCCCCATCCTTCTTAAGGCGGGCAAGTCAGCCAGGGCTGTTTCGAGGGCAGATTGCAGAGCATTAACATCGTTGGGTTGGATTTGCCAGCCATTCCCGATACGGACGAGATCAGCCTGGGTGCCATCAGCTTCTGCTGCAATGATTGGCAAACCAAAGCTCATCGCCTGCTGAATAGCAAGCCCCCCAGTTCCAGGGAGGACAAATAAATCTGCCTGGCGGAATTGCTGCTCGAGTGCTTCGCCATATAATGAACCGGTGAAAACCGTGCGTGGATAGACCTCGCTTGCCAGCTCTTCAAGGCGGGCGCGTGCAGGTCCATCACCAACAATCGTCAAATGAGGCTTTATATTAAGCGGCAAGCCTGCGCATGCCTGAAGTAGGTTATGGAGCCCTTTTCGTTCTTGTAAGCGCCCCACAAACAGAAGCTTTCTCACCGCATTGGTCGTTGGATCTGGACGAGTTGGAAGAGGATGGGCTGGGGGAGGCGTCACCGCGTTAAAGGCGATAAAAATGCGCTCCTGCGGGAAGCCTAAGCAGGCGTATTCGCTGGCGCCGGTTTGACTATAAGTGATCAGGGCATCAAATTGGTTAATAAATCGAGCGCGTTGTTGCTGCCTTAACCCTGAAAAAGCCCCTGAAAGCGAGGGCGACCCCAAGCCCCAGCCGATTACAGGGCGACCTTGCCCATGCATCCAACGAACCACGCTTGAGGTTAGCAAATAGCGCGGGTTGGCTTCAACAATTAATACGTCAGGCGCCCAAGCTTTGACTGCGCTCAATAATCCCCTTTGAAGGCATAGGTAATATTGATTTTTGAAAAGGTGAAGATTTTTCAGCTGAAAACATTGTGCATAATCAAGGGTTTCAACCGTGTTGATCATTTCAATGGGGCGCGGGTTACCAGCAAATACCGCTAAACGGGATGGAACTGCTTCGCCAAGTGCGTTAAAAAAGGGGGCACGGTAATCGGGCAGTACACGCTGCACTATCCCTATTCGACCCGAAAAAGAAGTCACACACCCTCCAGCGCATCCAAATAACCCTGAATCATATACTCAAGACCAAAGGCAGCTTCTGCGCGCGCTCGAGCTCCCTCACGATAGGCAGGATTGTTTTGGATGATTTGTTTGCATGCCTCCACCAGGGGTGGAATTGATGGTTCTTCAAGCCGCCAGTAGTTTGCACCATAAGGGACGACCTCACCGGCGCCATCCTGCACCAGCTCTTTTAATGCGCCGGTATCATATGCCAACACCGGCAGACCGCAAGCCATAGCTTCAATCACGCTGTTAGGGCAGGCTGCATTGAGGTCGGCGCTGAACAGCACATGTGAACGCCGCGCATGGGCTGGGATGGATTCACGAGGCAGCACGCCCGTCCAGGTGATCCAAATGTCGGGCGCAATCGCATAAGTACGAGCGATAAGCTCTTCTGTGACCATCCCAATCACCATTAGCTCGATTGGCAGATTAAATTCATGCATAATTTCTTTAACTAAGCGGGCAGCGGTATATAATCCTCGTGCAAATTGACCAACGAGGCGCCCTTCAACCAATAAAATGCGGAAGTGATCTTCTGGAGGGCTTTCTGTGCCCAAGGGTGAATATTGATCGAGGTCGACACCGTTGTAAGTCACCTGGGAAGGAATAGATAATTTCCCATAAACTTGCTCCCACCATGTGCGGCTGAAGTCACTCTGGTAGACGATTGCATTAGCGAGGTTGCGACGAATAACAGCAAGTATCCAGTTATTAATTTCAGATCTAAGGGATAATTTTAATGGTGTTTTCTCTACCCGGTGCATCCAGTTCATCCCGTTCAGGCGTTGCACCACTCTGACACCACGTTGTTTAGCCCGCCAAAGAGAACCAAGATGTTTGGTTCCACCGACGACAAGGATGGTTGAATTCTTTGAGTCATTAAGATCATAGGTGTAAGGGATGCTGGCAGCTGTAAGGCCTTGAATCATCCGAGATTGGAACGATGCTGTTCCGCCAAGACCTTCGAGTTTTGGAACCAGGCAGATTTGCTTCTTCATAGTTAATTTGCCGCTAAGAGTGCAGCGAGGATACGTTCAGCCGCATGCCCATCTCCATAGGGATTGACTGCGCCAGCCATGGCTGCATGCGCTTCTGGGTCATCCAGCAACTTTTGCGCTTGGTTAAAAATTTCATCTTCGTTTGTGCCGACCAATTTTAAAGTCCCGGCCAACACACCCTCCTGACGTTCAGTTCGCTCTCGCAAAACCAATGTAGGCACCCCTAATGAAGGAGCTTCTTCCTGGATGCCACCTGAATCTGTCAAAATTAATCTGGCATGCTTCATCAAATGAACTAATGGAAGGTAGTCTAACGGCGGTAGGAGGTGTATATTATCTATTTTGGAAAGCAAGCGATAAACAGGTTTTTGGATATTTGGATTGAGATGAACCGGGTAGATGATGGCAATTTCATCGCTGTATGCATGGGCGATGCGTGTAAGCGCATTACAAATTTGAACAATTGGCTGCCCGAAATTCTCACGCCGATGAGCCGTGACTAAAACCAGGCGTCGTTTCCCCTTGATGATGCCCGCGTTTTCAAGCAGCGTTTCCACCTGGGGTGGTGCTGGCTGTTGGATAATCATCTGTAAAGCATCAATAGCCGGGTTGCCCGTGATGACAATCTGTGAATCAGCTACGCCTTCAGCAATCAAATTCTGACGATTGTTCTCCGTTGGGGCAAAATGCAAATCAGCCAAAACGGAGGCGATTTGTCGGTTCACCTCTTCAGGAAAGGGCTGCCACTTATCATGGGTTCGCAAACCAGCCTCGATATGCCCGATTTTGATTCGATGATAAAACCCAAGCAGAGAAGCTGCCATAACCGTTGTGGTGTCGCCCTGAACCAGAAGCCAATCGGGGTTAAAGTCAGTCAAAACTGGGTCTAAATCGGTTAGAATGCGAGCAGTAAGTTCTGCCAGTTTCTGATTGGGAAGCATCAAATTCAGATCAACATCGGGAGAAATCTCGAAAGTTTTTAGAACCTGGTCGAGCATCTCGCGGTGCTGCGAAGTGATACACACCAGCACCTCGAGGCGATCGGGGCGGCTTTTGAGGGCTTTAATAACCGGAGCCATTTTTACAGCTTCGGGACGAGTTCCAAAGATGACCATTACGCGCAATTTTGATTTCATAATTTCTATTATACTTTAAACTGGTACAGGGTATTTATCCAAGAGACTTCACGGTTGTTTTCGAAATTATATTTAATCAAAATCGAAAAATAATGTTGCTTATGCTATACTTTTGTTATGCAGCAATCATTGTGGCTGACTTGGAAAAAATTTTTATTACCGCGAAGTTTATTGACGCCGGTCTTATCTTCTTTCGATAAGAATTCACCTGCTGCGCTATTAATCGGGCAATTTATGACCGTCGGATTCCTCTTTATGAAAGCTTTTACCGCTGGTAATACATATCAAGCACGCATGGAAACGCTAATAGATAAACAAGACCTTGGAGACTTTCGCGCTTGCTTGCAGGAACCTGAAACATGACTTGGGCTGAAATTGGATGGGCTTTGATTGGGTTAGGGGCGGTGTTATTACTGGTATTCGGCCATCTATTTAAAGGTGAAAGGGAATACCAGGTACGCCAGCTGCCTGCGGTTAAGAGATTGCTCAACCACCGGGTTAAAGCCTTAGAACAAGGTAAGGCCCGACATATTATCTTAGGCGGGCAGTTTTGGTCACGACCATACCCTGGTTTAGGCTTCCATACCCTTTTTATTTTGCCCGACATGATTAATAAAGAAGACCTTGTTGAAGGTGGGCAAGTTGTTTTTACTGGATCTGGCGAGCTGGCAGTTTTTGCCCATCAGATCATTACCGGGCGTTACCAAAATGGTTTTTCACCCGCGCTGTATCAGATGACAACCACGGTGCCCGGGTTAGAGAGCTTAGCTTTTACCGCTGGTTTATTGCCTGAAGTGGCGCAGCATCCGCCAGGCAGCACGGCGATATTTGGTAACTATGGCGTTGAATCTGTCTTATGGGCGGAGATAGCGCAAACTAAAGGTGGGCATGTGTTTTCTGCTGCTGGGACGCTATCAGCTCAAGCTGCGCTTTTTTTGACGGTGCGCGACTTATTAATCGGTGAGGAAGTATTTTTGTTGCCCGGCATGATAAAATCCAGCCCAGCGAACCAGGCGGGTTGGTTTGCCGAAGATATTCTGCGAATTGTGTTAATCACCCTGATGATCATCATTTCAATCTTGAAACTAAGCGGGGCTTTATGAAAAAAGGACTGCCAGTGCTGATTGCCTCATTCACCGGGTTGACCGTTTTAGCCGGTTATTACTTCCAAAACAAGCTGGCACCCCTGTTGGGACTGATGATCAATTGGGGTATCCTCTTGGCGGGTTTAGCTGGGTTGATGGGGGTTGGTTACTTAATCAAAATGCATGGTTTGCGAATTTCATCCAATCAAAAAGGAAAGGGATACAGCTTTCTTGTTTTAATTAGCTTTGTATTTACATTAAGCATGGGTTTAGTTTTAAGCCCCGATCATGAATTTTATCGGGCGTGGGTGCTAAATATTCAAACCCCGATAGAAACCAGCCTGTTGGCTATTTTCGCAATCATCCTGCTTACTTCGAGCGTATATTTAATCCGAACTCGAGGTTGGACGCCAATGTCAATCGGTTTTCTTGTAGGTGCGCTGCTTGCCTTAACTTCCTATATAGGTATCCTTCGCATCACACCGGGCAGCTTGGCAGAAAAATGGATATCTTTTATCCAGCGGTTGCCCCTGGCAGGTTTACGTGGAATAGTAATAGGTATGGCGTTAGGTGGGTTGATCGTTGGTTTGCGAGTTTTGCTGGCAGCCGAACGCCCCTATGATGGGAAATGAACATGTCCATTTTGATTTGTCCACAATGCGGAGCAGAGAACCCATCTGGTGTTGAAATTTGCCGAGTTTGCCAAGGCTTGCTTACAGATGGCACACTTAATATAAAGCCAGAACACACCCATGGATTTGAAAATATAGATGAGGGGTTGATCCAAAGCCCTGAAGAAGATCTGACGGGGTTATTACGCTCGCTTAAAGAAGACGATAGCTTTATGGTCGACGATAATCTCAAGGATGAATCTTTACCCTTATTACCTGTTGATGATGGCGAAGGTGCTAACAATATGAAAGGAGAACTTGAGCCTGACTTACCCGAGTGGCTGATGCGTATTCGTGACCGAATAACAACAGAAGAAGATTCTGTTGGCGAAACAACACAAAGGATAAAAGCTGCCCAAGAAAGTTTGGAAGGGGATCCTAAAAAGACTCAAAAACAGGAATTCAAAGATGTAATCCGCAAAATTCAAGAAGGGGGCGATGGTCAGGCTCAAGATAAAGTAAATGCCCAAACGCAAACCCCTTTAGATGGTCATGAAAACGAAGGTCACGAAGACGACTGGCTCACGCGGCTTCGCAAAAAACATAAGCCATCATTAGTTGATGACGAAGAAGACGCCTTATCCGATCGGCAGGGCGATAGCCTTTTGCAATGGTTAATTCGTTTAGAAGAAAACGAAGTAGATCCAGAAAACGATCTGGATGAATTATTAACCCCATCAGAGAAAAACAAAGAAGACACTCAAAAAGTTGATGTTGTTCATTCAGCAGATGGGTTTTATTCGAGACCCTCAAAAGGTGCAGTGCCCACGCTCCGACGCCGGGAAGCCGAACTCATCATTACTCGAGAAGAACAAGCCAGGGCAGATCAGCTGACTGCCATCATCCTTGATGAAAATGCTATTCGCCCAAAGCAAAAACGGGAAAAGCCGTTTATAATACGAGGCTTGCGCCAGGTCATGGGTATTTTCCTAATCTTGGTCTTGAGCCTGGCGTTATTTCTAAAAATTCCAGGAAACCAGCGAATAGGATCACAGGCTTCTGACGGATTTATGATATTTGATTGGGTGCAAAGTTTAGGTGATGAGGCGAATCTTTTACTTATTTTAAATTACCGGGCAGGGTTTAGCGGTGAGCTTGATTTGGTTCTCAAACCCATGCTTGAGCGCCTTGCAAAAAATAAACAATCGGTTTCGATAATGTATTCTTCACCCACCAGTGGGTTACTTTTTCAACGTCTGGCATCTGAAAGCGAGGGAGAGGACAGCCTTGTGGTGCAAGACTTGGGCTTTTACCCGGTAAATTATTTTGGTGCTTTTGGGCTGGCAATACAAATGCAATCAAATTGTCAGATCACCAGCCAACCTGAATTTCAAAAGAAGTTACCTTCAGATGCTTTCGATGGCATTTTAATTATTTCTGATAACGATCAAGGCGCGATGACCTGGGTCGAGCAATATAGTGCAATGGTCCCTGGTGGTCAAATTTACCTGGTAACAACTGACCAGGCGGCCCCACTTTTACAGCCTTACCTGGATTCAGCCCAGGTGAAAGGAATGGTATCGGGGATCGACAGTGCAATGGATATCAATGAAGAATCTGCAGGTAAACGTTTGCGCGCCTACCAAATTGGGATTGCGGTGATGATGTTTACGTTGTTAGCAGGCCTGGCTTTTCCAGCCACCGGATCGCCCCAAAGGGATGGCAGAGGAGAGAAATGATTCCATCTGATTTGGTTTGGGGTGCTATAGGATTGCTGTTAACCGTTATGATTTTCAGCTACTTAATTGGGGATAACTTGTTTTTCCGCCTGGCAGCTTATTTGTTTGTTGGAGTAACCGCAGGCTTTCTTGCCCAGTTGATCTTAAAACAAATCGTTTGGCCTTATATGCTTCAGCCGTTATTATTTGGGTCTTGGATTGAACGTTTATGGATGCTAATCCCCTTAGGGTTGACTATCCTGCTGGTCATTAGCCAATTTACGCGATTCAATGGGCTGGGGCGAATTCCCCTGGCATTTTTGGCGGGGTTGGCTGCTGCAATTATTATTGGGGGTTCTGTTTTTGGCACGTTGATCCCGCAATTAAAGGCTGTTTCTGGGGGATTTGAACCGAACCTATGGAAACAAAATGGTTCTGGGCAACCCTGGATGAAAATTCTTGAAGCGAGTGTGATGCTCATTGGTGTCATCTGTACGCTAAGTTATTTTCATTTTGGGCGAACACAAATCAATAACAACAGCGGTAGCGTTTCTGGTTCTGGTGTAATTTCAACCTTAGCTTCAGTTGGAGAGGTATTTATTGGTTTGGCATTAGGAACGGTTTTTGCGGGGTTGTTTTCATCTGCCTTAGCGGCGTTAATTGATCGTTTGCTGTTCATTGGTGGGTTTATTGTTCGTCTAAGGGGGGGTGGTTGATGGCTGTCTTGGGTCACCCTTCTGCCTTATTGGGCATATCAATAGGAACCAACTTAACACGCGCAAACTTTTTTGGTAAACCTGAAGGTAAATATAGGGTATTAGCAAGCCAGCAAGCCCTGACTTCGATTGGACAGGGTTTGCACCTTGGGGTAGGCGTTGGTGAATCGTTAAACAGCTTACAAACTGAAGTGGATTGGCTCTTTTTAAAACAAACTGGTGGGTTGATAATGCCTGTTGATCATCGGCTGGGTCGCGGAATTGATCAAGTTGCAATAACAGTCTCAGCAGGAACACGCGTACCAACCATGTTGTTAGGTGTTAGCGAACAAGGCTCGATTAAAGCGGGGAAAAGCCTTCTTTCTGGTATGCCGATTGAATTGTTAACCGCGTGGGGTGTGGGTGATATAGTCGACGATGCTTATGCTATCGAAGCCCTTTTAAAAATTAGCCCGAAAATTTTAGTTATTGTGGGTGGAGAGGATACGGGAACCGCTGCCCCTGTGTTGAGGTGGATTGATATTGTTCGAACAGGTTGCGAGTTATTGCCCGCACCATTAAGGCCTACCGTTTTGTATGCCGGAACACATGAGCATGAAGCAATGGCAAAACGCCGACTGGAGCCTGTTACAAAGCTATTTACTTCTGCGAACATTCAACCTGTATTTGGTAAAGTTGATTTTGTTCCAGCCAGAAATGCACTTGAAAAAATTATTCTGGATATTTGGAGATCTGAGATTAACGGATTACCTGGATTGTTAGACCTCACAAAAGAGTTGTATGGGTTGGAAACTGTTTGTGTGGACCGGGTTGTGCGTTTTTTTGGTTATTTGAACACCTCTGATCGCACGAAAAGAAAATCAAGCACGCTGGCTGTGAATTTGGGGGCAAAGTACACATCGTTATCGATGGGATTCAACAACCACAACGCCACAATTTTACAAGACAAATTTTCTGAGTTGGGCAGTGAGGATTTTTATAATACCTGTCAATCGATTTACAACTTACTTGAGATGGATCTTTCAAGTGAGGCTGTGGAACAATACCTGGCAAATCATTCTTTGCATCCGAATACGGTTCCTGAAACAATAGAAGAAATGGCGTTGACCCAGGCATTTGCCCGACACCGTTTAAAGATGGCGATAGAAGCTTTATCTGAAAATTATCCGTGGTTTGCTGAGCTTAGTAAAATAGAACCACAACCTCAATTGGGCACAATTTTCGTCAGCGGGCTTGAGATGACTTCCTCATTAAATTCTGGCTGGGGTTTGTTAACCTTGCTGAATGCAATCCAACCCTGTGGGATCACCAATTTTATAATTGATCGATTTCACCTTTTGCCTCTCCTCGGAAAAATTGGTGAAATTGAGCCTTTGTTAGCAATCCAGATTTTAGACTCGAACGCCTTTGAAACTTTTGTGACAACAATTAGTACCGTTGGTGCTTTGCCTCACGGTCAAGTAGCCCTCACAGTTTATGTTGAAAGTGAATTTGGGAAGTCTTATTCAGCGGATATTCAGAGTGGAGAACTGAAAAGGCTATTGATTCCTTCAGAAGGTAATGCTAATATTTCGTTTTCGCCCCACGAGAATGTTGATATCGGCTTTGGTGGAAAGGGTCAGGGTGGACAAATTACTTTACCTGGTGGGGGCTTAGGGATGGTGATTGATGCGCGTGGGCGCGCATTGAACTTGCCACATGAAAGGCCTGCAAGGATTGAATGGCATCAAAAATGGTTGCGCGCCATGGGTGTTGACTTGGGATAAGTTTGGAGAACAAAAGTGCTAATGAAATGGGTCCGGTCAGGGTATCAAAAAGAAATTAAGCGGGAACGACGTTTACCTATGCTTGGTGAGGTGTTAGTCAATGAGGGGCAGTTAGTAGAGCTGTCTGAGGTTATCGCCAGGGCGGAATTACTGGATAAAATTTTAGTGGTTAACCTGGCTGAAAGACTGGGAATAAACCCCGATGAGGTTGAAGATTGCCTGGTGAGGAAACCGGGCGAAAGCCTGCTTGAAGATGATGTGATTGCCTGGATTGAGGGCACAATTCCTCGCCTGGTGAGGGCGCCCATAGATGGTGTGTTTGCAGCTTTGCATCAGGGTTGCGCAATCTTTGAAGCTGACAAACGTGTGATTGAGGTCTGTGCAGAAATGCATGGGGTTGTGGAGTCAATCATTCCCGGTTTTGGGGCAACTTTGGTCACCAGTGGGTTGTTGCTGCAAGGCGTTTGGGGTAACGAAAAAGTAGGTGCTGGGAGGCTGCGTGTTCTTCCACTCTCCTGGTTCGAGCCGCTTGAAAAATCGATGATCTCGTCAATTGCGCCAGATGAAATCATCGTGATTGGGCAAAGTCCCATGGGCAGCGAGCTTGAACGCGTATTGACACAAAATCCATCAGGGTTGATTTTGGGCTCAATCAATCCGAAGTTGATTAAAATGATCCTTGGTTTAGATATTCCGGTTCTTGTTTTAGGCGGGTTCGGTACTTTTGAGCCAGACTCGCTAATCTTAGAATTATTGCAACCTCTCGATGGAGGTTTAACCAACCTCAACGCGAAGATGGACTGCCAGGAGAAAGGTAGCTATCCAGAGGCGATTATCTCTGTAGAGCGTAATGAACTTGGCAAAGAACTGGAATTAAACAGGGTTTTGAGTATTGGTCAACGTGTGCGTTTATTATCAGGGAAGCATGCGGGGGAACTGGGGGAAACCACCGAATTGTTGGATGAGCCGCATCGGTTTGAAAGTGGGCTTGACCTTGAAGCTGCGGTTGTCAACCTGGCAAATGGCAAAAAAGTAACCGTCGCGCGCCAGAATTTATTAATGATTACCTAAGTATTTCTTCTCTTTTCAGCCAATTGAAATTAATTTACATCAAGTTAAGTAGCGATTGATTAACTGTTGCCCGATGGGGTTGGGGTGATCAATAGGGAGCCAAGCAACCAACCTTCATCACCGGTTTTGAGACGTACATGGTACCACAGCGTTCCGTCTGAGGACGATGTATTATCGAAAACCTCAACCAGGTCCCCATGGTTGACTGTTGTAACAACAATGGCATCGCGCGATGGGTTTTGACGGATGAAGGCGCCGATGTCTGAATTAATTTCGCCCCAAAAGACTGTCGGTTGAACTGTAGGTGTAAATGTTTTTGTGTGCGCTATCGTAGGGCTAACCGTTGGTGTCGGTTCATGCGTAGGTTTTGGTGTGGCATTTGAAGTTAACATACTCTCATCGACGATAGGCGTTGCGCTATCCAAAGAAATTGCAATTTGTGTTGCCGCTGGAGGCAAGGTAGGTGAGCCTTGGGCGGTGCGTTGGGTGCTATAAACACTTAAGCTGATAAAGGCGAAAGAAAGCATAAACACCACAACCCCCACGATCCAACCTAACCTGGTTTTTGGTGAGAACCCCAAAATTAAGAAAATTAAAATTGCTACTAAAAGAGCTAAAAAAAGGTGAGCAAAACTAATCAACGCTGCCCCCGTCCAAAGGCGGAACTGACCCCGTGTTAACCCAAAACCGATGATAGCAAAAGGTACTAATTGGGTATAGGACATTAAAGCGCCCAGCCCAATGGGGAGTTCCCCTTGCCTGATCAAAACCAGAACGCCTAAACAAACCGAAGCAACGAGCATTAAAAGGTGCAGCCAATAAAGCGAAGAAAAATGGTAAAGATGCAAGCCATCAGCAAAAGGTGCCTTTTGCAGCCAACCAGCCAAAATACCAGCGATGAAAGACAAGCTGATTAATATTAACAAACTTATCAAAGATTGACCGGCGCGCCTTTCTTTATTGGTGACGGGGAAGAGCGCTAACCCAAATAGTGGTGTGTTAAAAGGAAATCCTACGATTGCAATGATTAACAAAGCGAGATTATTAAAGTAAAGTGCTCCCCCTACCGCCAGGGCACCCAGAAAAGCGCGCATGAAAAACGAAGGCGTAGGGCTTGTTAACTTGACGAGGGATTCAATCAGAATCTGCCGTTCAGCTACGGATGCCTGGTGCGGCTTTCGGCGAAGATGACGCTGCCTGGCAAGCGGCAGGTCGTTGAGATCCTTTGAAGGGTTTTCATTGGTTGGTAAATTCATACGGTAACGCACTTTATCAAGTTTAACTTGGCGAGGTGCCAATTAACTAAGTTGCCTTCATTATAATACACCTCTTTCGTTTTTGATTTTTTTACTAAACGCTCATCAATATGGTAATTATTTTTAGTGCTAAGGTAAAATACTCACCATGGCTATCGATAAACGCTTATTTCACTGGTCACTTTTTAGTTTATTTTTAATCGTTCTTTTTGGGTTGAATGCCTGTACCCCAAAACTCCCTTCTGTCGAAACACCCTTACCCCCAAGTGTGAATGAAGTTACCCCGACAGGCGTCGTTACCACCACGCAGGATGAACCTGCTGTTATTGATGAACAGCCTTCAGTGCTGTTAGTTTTAAGCCCAGAAGCAGACTCTTTTACAAAAGAAGAACTCATCAAATTACTGGAAAACTTGACTGTAGACTCAGCGTTGGACCTGGTTGTAAAAAATGGGATAAACGATGTTGACCTTAACGCTGGTACAAAAATTGTGATTGGACTTGGAGAGGGTTTAAGTTTGGATTTGATGGCAGCCAGTGCTCCTCAAGTGCCGTTTGTGGTGATGGGTGATTCGAACGCGGTTGCTGCCAACAACCTTAGCGTGATTGGAAACCCACGAATGGACACACCTCCGCAGGTATTTATGGCGGGTTATTTATCTGCATTAATATCTAAGGACAGCAGGGTGGCAGGCATATTCTCTGCTAATAACAGCGTTAGCGAGGAATTAGCAGAGAAATTTAACAACGGGGTCAGGTTTTATTGTGGAATCTGTAATCCAGTGCTGCCCCCTTACAGTTCTTTTCCACGATGGGAGTTTATCCCCGTTGGTGCAACTGAAATTGAATTTTCGTCTGTCATTGATGGATTTGAAAGCCTAAGCATTGAGGTGTTATTTGTGCAACGTGAGGTTGTCACAACCGAGCTGTTAGATTACATCGCACAAACGGAGATCGCGGTTGTCAGTGATCAATCCCCTGATGTGATAAGAGGCAACTGGGCGGGAACGGTACTTGTGGACCCCGTCTCAACACTGGAAGCTGTATGGCTCGACCTGATAAATGGAACCATAACCGGCGCGCAGATCCCAACTAATTTTGTGATTGTTGACACTGAGATGGGGTTAATCAAAGAGGGAAGGTTTCGCTTATTCTATCAAACCTTAGCTGACCTTAATAACGGCTTAATTTCGATTGATTTGCCATAATCTTATTTTTCTGAATTGCCGGGCGTATTATTTTTCTCTGCAACATTCCCCATAAAAACTTCGGAAGTAGCCTGACCGGGCTGACTAATCCCTTCACGACGGATGACCTTGGCAACGCTTTTAAAGATTATTTTCAGGTCAAGCCAAAAGGACCAGTGGTCAACATACCAGACATCTAAATCAAACTTATTCTGCCAGGTGATGGCATTGCGTCCATTGATTTGTGCCCAGCCTGTAATTCCCGGCAAAACCTCGTGACGACGAGCTTGATGAACATTATATCGAGGGAGGTATTCCACCAGCAAAGGACGTGGTCCTACAATACTCATCTCGCCCTTCAAAACATTTAGCAGCTCAGGCAGTTCGTCCAGGCTGGTTGACCTTAAAAAGCTGCCGATTTTAGTGATCCGCATTTCATCTGGCAGCAGATCACCGTTTTTGTTTTTCAAGTTTTGCATGGTTCTGAATTTATATATGAGAAAAATTTCACCTTTGTAACCTGGGCGCTTTTGTTTGAAAAGGATGGGAAACCCATGGGTGAAGGCAATAATTATGCTTATCAAAATTAAGATTGGTGAAAGAACGATTATGCTAATAAACGCCAGAATAATATCTAACACACGCTTAGAAATTGGTACGCCTGCAGGTATAAAACGGATGCTCGCCATAATAGATATTTTACCCAAAATGATGTATAATGCGAAAATTATTGTTATCCCCGGTTAATACCTTCTCAAATGGAAAGGAAGAGAGATGGATGAGAGAATCTTAATCATTGATAATGATGAAGACAACTTGAAAGAATTAAATAAAGTGCTTACTTTTGAGGGGTATTTAGTCGACACAGCATTAACAGGTAAGGCGGGTTTAATTTTAGCGGATGAGCAACGCCCCGATTTAGTAATCCTGGAGCTACCTTTACCAAATATGAGCGGGCTTGATGTCATCGCAAAGTTGTTGAAAATTAGCAACCAGCCTGTTTTAGTTTTAACGAATAAAAACACCACTGAAAATATAGTGAATAGCTTGGATGCAGGCGCTGACGATTACATGGTCAAACCCTTTCAGATCGAAGAACTGGCAGCTCGAATACGGGCTTTACTTCGACGTACGGCTGCTGATCGCATTAAAATATTAGATTTTGAAGGGTTGTCTTTAAATAACGCCAGTCGTAGTGCCAAACGTGGCAACCGCGAAATTGAGTTGACAGCAAAAGAATACGACTTGTTAGATTTCTTTTTGCGGCATCCAAGGCGAGTTTTACCTCGAGAAGTGATTTTTGAACGGGTATGGGATTATGATTTCGGTGGAGAGAGCAACGTCTTAGATGTTTACATACGTTATTTACGCCAAAAGTTAGAAGCAGAGGGTGAACCCCGTTTGATTTATACAGTGCGTGGTGTAGGCTATGTCCTGCGAGAACCAAAACACTAATTCATCAACTATCGATCAATTACGTTGAAGTCCTCTGAACATTTGCTCAATAGGGCAGGATGTTTTCCTGTGTAAAGCAATCTTTTTATCAGACACCTCAAATAAATACTGAATTAACTCGATGGGTGCTATTAAAATTATTCAAACCCGAGGGGTATTGAATTGTCGCCAGATTAATTTGTGCTGAATTGTGATCTTGTTAATTTCAACCTGTTTTATAATTAGGTTTGCAAAATATTTATTTGCGGTTAATATAAATAAGTTCGGTTTTGAGATTCATTTTGCCATTATTACAAAACCGTTGGTTCAGGTTTGCGCCTGAATTAAATTTAGAATTTTAGACGTGTGCTGTTAAAAGATGAACGCATCTCCATTTATTTTGATGCAGCTTAAAAAGACAGGACATATTCGATAGGAAGTATTATGGAAATTTCATTAATCATTGTCACCATCCTTCTAATACTCAGTGTGTTAGCCAGTAAAATATTCGATCGGTTTGGGATCCCAGTCCTGCTTTTGTTTTTATCTTTAGGTATGCTGGCTGGCTCCGAAGGTATTGGTGGCATTTATTTTGATAACCCAGATATTGCCCAATCGGTGAGCATTATAGCCTTGGTTTTAATACTTTTTTCTGGCGGTTTACAAACAAAATGGTCTGAGGCAAGCGACGTTAAGGTTGAAAGCTGGTCGCTGGCGACATTGGGGACCTTGCTCACCGCCTTGATTGTTGGCGTTTTTGCAAAGTTCATTTTAGGTTTGACACTTCTTGAAGGTTTGCTTTTAGGCTCGATGATGTCATCTACGGATGCAGCTGCTGTATTTTCTGTGTTACGGTCTAAGGGTGTCAGCTTGAAAGGTAAATTAAAACCACTGTTAGAGCTGGAATCTGGAAGTAACGACCCGATGGCTGTGTTCTTAACGGTTGGGATGATCCAGCTTATCCAAAACCCTGATAAATCACCCTTTTCATTAATTTTATTGTTCATTCAACAAATGGCAATTGGAGCAGTGTTAGGGTACTTGATGGGGCGTTTGGTGGCCTATGTGTTAAATAAAATCAAACTGGGGTATGCAGGCTTGTACCCGGTGATGAGCCTCGCCTTTGTTTTGTTGACCTTTGGGGTAGCTGATGTGTTGAACGGGAGTGGCTTTTTGGCTGTTTACTTTATGGGGATTGTAATGAACCATGTCGATATGGTCCATAAACGTACATTACAGCGCTTTCATGATGGCGTTGCCTGGTTAATGCAAATAGCAATGTTCATTATCCTGGGTTTATTCATCTTCCCCAGTGAACTGTTTAAAGTCGCAGGGGTATCTTTCCTGGTTGCAGCTGTATTAATTTTTGTTGCCAGGCCAATCAGTGTGTTTTTAACCCTGGCATTTAGAAAAGTAACTTTAAAAGAAAAGACCTTTATCTCCTGGGTTGGTTTGCGTGGGGCTGCGCCAATTATTTTGGCAACCTTTCCGATGTTTGCAGGGCTTGAACAATCGGGGCTGTTTTTTAATGTAATTTTCTTTATTGTGTTGACCTCGGTTTTGCTTCAAGGGACGACAATCCCCATTGTTGCCCGTTGGCTTAAACTTGATAAACCAATTGACGAAATCCCACTGTATCCGATCGAATACCAGCCAGTAAAAGGCATGAACAGCGAGCTTACCCGGTTATTTGTTCCTCAAGATTCAGAGCTGACTGGTAAACCCATAAAAGACTTGTTGTTACCAGACAACTTTTTGATAACCTTGATTGAGCATCATAATGAATTTATTGTTCCAAAAGGAGAAACTGTAATAAAGGGGAATGATACCTTGTTGGTATTGACAGACGAAACCTCCTTGGCTCATTTGATGGAACAATACAAAGTGGTTATTCTTGAACTGGAATAAATAACAAACGCTCTGGGGAATAATAAAAGTTATATACGCTGTGTTGGTTGAATTTGGTTGAGTAAATTACTCAATTTTCAATATCTTAAGAAATTTGTGAAATAACAGCTCATCTTTGATAGCAAAAATATTGCCCCAACCATTAGGATCTGTTAATCGACTGGGATAAATTGAAAAATCTCGCCAGCGATGGTTGCTTCCATAGGATTTTATAGGATACCATTCCGAGATGACAAGACGATAGCCTAAATCAACTAAAAAATCTGCCAGATCGTAAAAATTATATCCTAAAGGCTTCGTCTTTTTATCTTCAAATTCACATAAGACAATGACGGGGTGGGGTGAAGCTTCCCATGGGAAGCCTTTTAAAACCATCAGGTCATAACCTTCGGTGTCTATTTTTAGAAAATCGATTATTTGCGAGGCCAAGCCATAGTCAGAAAGCGCAGATCCAAGCGTCGTCACTGTAATTGTCTCTCCCGCATGATGAGAATCTAAAAAAGCCGAAAGACCGCTGACCCCCGAGGACTCAACGCTGGTGAACAGTGTTGCAGTGGGCAAAGGTTTATCTGAACAAGCACGTTTATCAATAATAATATTGTTGTAATTGCTAAAGTTTTCTTCTAAGACCTGACGATTATGAGAGTCCGGTTCAAAGGCGACCACCTGCCAATGTTGTTGTGCAAATGGCTTTAATGACAACCCATGGTGCGCTCCCACATCCACCATTAAACCGGGTTGAACAGAACTTTTAAGTAAATCAAATACGATTTGGGCTTCATCAGGGCGGTAGGAGCGATCGAACTTGCTGGAAATTACTTTAAACACACCTTTTACCCCATGATCACGAAAGATTTTCACTGCAGTTTTTAATTTTTTTATGATTGTCATGGTAAATCTCCACAGCGTATTATACGATAGAACATTCCATAAAATACTTGAATTTTTAAGCGAATTATCTTGACCTTTCGCGACAAATCGAATACACTCATAAATCGCAGTGCAAGATGAATATACCTTTAACTTCTTGCGTTAAGGTAAGAGGTTAAGTATAATTTTGCAGTTGTATAGTTCGTCGTTCTTTAACAGGCAGGGTCTGCCGATGTAGCTCAATGGTAGAGCAATCGCCTTGTAAGTGATAGGTTATGGGT
>CAYPKT010000005.1:0-152414 GCA_964411385.1 uncultured Candidatus Brevefilum sp.
ATATTTTCAATAACACCTTTAATAATATCAAAGAAAATAAACAACACGGATATGTTTTGTGTTTAGCGTATTTAATTAATCTATGGTTTTTATGCTGGTGGAGAGGTATTTACCGTTGAGTCAGTTGCAGAATGGGGAAATCCTGGTTGAACAGGCGTACCCGCATCTGGGTTTAGAAGCAAGCTCAATTGTGCCATGGCATGACTGTCGTAGATGCGGTGCCCGCAAAGGTCACATACCCAGGCTGGAAAATCTGGAACCGTGATTAAATCATCCCCTAACCAGGTCATCAACGTGATGGTTTGTAATCGTTTGCGTCCACCAAGACATTTACGACAGGGTTGTGCTTTTGAGTTTGTAATTTTGAAGTTTCTCATCACGTAGTCGTTTTATTGAACGGCTTGAACAATATCTCGATTTCGTAAAATCGTCATCTCAGACAGTGGCCAGTAAATTAACAGCGCTCGACCGACAATATCTTCGCGAGGTACAAAACCCCAAGAATGAGAATCGCTTGAATTGTTTCGATTATCACCTAAAACAAAATATTCTCCCGAAGGGACATCCCATTCGCCAAAATAGCGGGGAGCTTCGGCAATAAAAGGTTCATACAGAGGCTGGTTATTGACGTAAACAATCCCATCAGCAATACGGACATGATCACCGGGTAAGCCGATAACCCGCTTGATGTAATCCATATCGTTAACCCCCGGAGCATGAAACACAATAATATCGCCAATAGCAGGGTCACCGAATTTGTAGCCAACGCGATTGATGAGTAAAAAATCACCAGGTTGAAGTGTTGGCTTCATACTGACGTTTTCCACCCTTACCCTGGCTGAAAGTGCGTTGATTGCTAAAAATAAAACCAGAGAAAGTAATAAGACTTCAAGCGTATCGATAAAAAAACCGAGACAGCTGGAACGTTTAGACTTTTCAGTTAGTTTGTTAACTGGTTGTGTGGGTATTTCTTCTGATAAATTTGGATCAAACATAGCTTTGTGCTTTTCAAAGACACCGGACTTTCGCTTCAGTAGTTTATATTATAGCCCATCCATCCTGGAAAAGTCAGTGGGCGTTGAATATAAAAAAAGAATTTACAGTGCCTGGTTGGCATTAGTGACGCCGCCTCTTTAGAACAATTCTTACCGGTGTTCCAATAAAAGGATAATCTTTGCGGATTTGGTTTTCAAGATAACGCAAATAGGAATAATGAGCATACTCTGGGTTGTTTACGTAAAGCATAAAAGTAGGTGGATCGTTACGAACCTGGGTACCATAGTATATACGCAAGTGTCGACCGGATCTTGACGGAGAAGGGTGAAGATCTTGCGCCCGGTGGATGATGCGATTAATTTGGGCTGTCGAAAGGCGTACCAGACGTTCTTCCTGGACTTGTAACGCCAGCGGGAGAACCTGGTCGACCCGTTTACCTGTGAGTGCACTGATAAAAATAATCGGCACGTAGCTCACAAACTTTAAGCTTTCGCGAATTTGTGCGGTATATTCATTGACTGTATAGGTATCTTTTTCAATTAAATCCCATTTATTGACAACGACGACAGCACTCTTCCAGGCATCTTTGATGTAGCCTGCAATATGGGCATCTTGTGCAGTAATATTTGTGGTGGCGTCTATCACCAATATGGCTACATCTGCCCGTTCGATGGCATTCATGCTGCGAATAACGCTGTATTTTTCTACGCCGGGGAGGACTTTGCCTCTTCGTCGAATCCCTGCTGTGTCGATTATTGTAATTGGGATGTTGTTGTATTCTAACATTGTATCGATTGCATCGCGAGTTGTGCCCGGGATATGGCTGACAAGAGCCCGCTCTTCACCAATCATTTTATTTAAGAGGCTGGATTTACCGACATTGGGCTTACCAACAATTGCTATTTTAGTTGATTGGTCTTCTTCTGTACTTTCATCGAATTCTTTAATGTGGTGAACCACTTCATCAAGTAAGTCACCAGTGCCAGTTCCGTGCATGGCAGAAACAACAAAAGCCTCGCCCATTCCCAACTCATAAAATTCCGCTGTCAGTTCACGAATTTTTGCACTTTCTGCTTTATTTACCACCAATAGAACCGGGGGAACCAGTTTGCCGTTGATATGTTGCTGTTTACGACGCAGGATTTCGGCGATTTCATGGTCTGCAGGGGTAACGCCACTCTGACCATCAACAATAAACAAGATCAAGTCTGATTGTTCAATTGCCAGATCAACCTGGTTTCGAATTTCAGCAATAAAATCTCTCGAGCTGATTGAAAGCGGTTCCTGACCCTTCCCTCGAGTTGGGTCTAAGCCCCCAGTATCCATCACCCAAAAGAAATAACCGCTCCAGTCCGCCTCTGCGAGGAGACGGTCGCGAGTGGTTCCGGGAATTTCGTCAACAATTGCCTGACGTTCACCCGTCAAACGGTTAAAAAGCGTACTTTTGCCGACGTTCGGGCGACCAACTAAAGCGATAACAGGTTTAGCCATAGTGCGTGATTATACCCCAAACATAAACCTAAACAAAAAGAGACACAATCGATGTGCTGTAGTAATAACAAATATAATTATTAGTCATTGCCCTGTGGATATTTTTCGAAAAACTCTTCGCGCAACATTGAAAACAACAGGACATCGAAAAATTCACCGTGCCGATAAACAGCCTTTCTTAAGACCCCTTCGCAAGTGTAACCAAATTTTTCACCTGAGTTGATTGAATTCTTATTGATTTTTAAAATCCTGGCGCTGATTCGATTCATCCCTAATTCTAAAAAAGCATATTTAAACAGGGCTAAACGAGCCTCAGTTGCCAGCCCCAGTTTTAAATAAGCTCTATCTCCAATTAAGGTGCCTACTTCGCAGGTTTTATTTTGATAATCTATATTTTTTAAATAAATATAGCCAATGTGTCGATTATCTTTCACTGTGCAAATTGCGAGCCGAACCGCTTTCCCAGTTTCGTGCTCTTCTATAGCATTTAACACCCATTTGCGTTCGGTTTCCTTACTAACAAATCGGGGAAGTGAAATCACACCCCCCATTAATTCATGGTCGTTTCGCCATCTATATGAAGTCAAATAATCTTCTGGCTCTAAAGCTCGTAAGTAGATTCGGCTATGGTCCATGGCACCTCTTTTTTTATTGAGAACTAAACAGTTTGTTTATTTATTGTTGATAATCACTTTGTCGATAGGCAGGAAACCAATGCATGTTTTGCGTTAGTTTGTTTTTTTCTGTTAACTCTTGATACAGGCGAGGTTGAAGGATTTTCCCACAAAAATATGAAGCCTTAGTGGTGTTCGACCAATTGTTTTTAAACTTATCTAAACCATCTTTGTTTTCAAGATTTCGGCTTGTGCTTCCACCAAAATTTATCCAACGCACCAGGTTAGCAAAGTATTGTATGGCTGCCCATTTTAAAGCATGTGAGACGCCCAACTGGTAACCTTTTGGCGAAAGAGCCAATAAATGACCGTATGCAACATCATCCTGGATATAGTAAAGATTCCCTCCGACAACAACGCCTTGGTAAAGCGCTTTAAAAAAATGCGTATTTGGGATAGAAATTTGTTTAGAAAAGCTATCTTTTGAAAAAGCCCTGATCCCTGTAATTTGATGACGATGAATTAAATGATCATAAAGCATAACCCAGTCACCTAAATTGATATCAGGAGCTATTTCTATCTCAATAGATACATTTTTTAATGCCCTGTGCGCATTCCGTCGGGTGGATTTTGATATAGTCTCTGTAATAGGCAGGTTTGTATCTAAAATATAATGATCTTTGTAATGATAAAACGTGTCGAGGTTTCGAGCAAAATAATCAAAAGAAAAAGATGAGAACGGACCAACAACAAAAGAGACACTAACAAGTTGATTATGTAAATCTTCTAAGTCCTCGAATAAGGCATCCCAATTTTCACAGAAAAATAAAGGGTAAGGGCCCATGGCGTCATCATATGTTGTTCCTGGGATTTGGCGTTTAATCAACCAGCCTTTAGATTTGGGAAGGAATAATGGTTCCCCCAGGTTGGAGAAAGATTGCGCATAAAAGGGGTGTAAATAGCCTTCCATCAGATCTTGGTCATTAAATACTATTATTTTTTCCTACAGGTCAGGTCTTTTATTGTTAGCTTATCGAAGAAAAATCAAGGCGATTTACGATTGCCGTCCAGAATTTCACAGCTTATGCACGTCGCTGTTTAGCAGCAAATTATTATGCACCAACGATGTTGGGAGCGATGATGGCTTAGCTTTATTTTTCTTCGATGATGGTTACCTCAATAGAGCTGGGCAAAATAGCATCGATATCAATTTGGTCATTTTCTAAGAGGACTTCTGGTGCCAGTTGATAGGTCCCTGGGCCGCGCTCTGATAAGTCTAACAAAACAATCAGGTCGCTTTGCGTTAGTTGGTCAAGCAAGGGTAATGGACCGGAAAGGAAGATATCAACATTCAGGGGCGAAAACTCTACCTTCAAACCCTCTTCCAACCCATCAATTTGAATTGGCACATTGGTGAAGCTTAGGCTGCTTTGAATGGGGTCGATACCAATTTGTACCGTGACGTTCTGACTACCTACAACGTTAATCCCTTCCGGCAGGTTTAAAGCAACCCGTATTTCAATATCTTCACCGGCCATATTCAGGTTAATCGGTGTGGTTTCAACATAACCGGGGATTGTTTCGATTAAATTCGGGTCAGCCGAAAAGATCGTTACCGTAGGTGGCAAGGCAAAAATGTTTGTTAAACGGTAACCGGGTGCTATCTGTCCGCTGGTGACAATTTTTACCACCACAGTTCTGAAACCACCCCGTTGAACAACGGGAACATTAACCAAGATTGTGGCTGGGTTTAGAGAAACTCCGCTAACCCGGTTATCTTCAATATCGTATGGAACAAGCTCAATGACTCGTTGAATATCTTCCGAGACATCAGATATATTTATTTCTGCATCGACGTGGTCAATTTTTTCGATTAAAGAGAGGGACCCAGAAATAAGCACGGTTTCGGAACTAACCAGCGCAGGGTGAACTTCGAACCCGATCGCAGGGTTCCCGATGACAAGTAAACGAATTGGAAAGCTTTCTGTTATCACTCGATCAAGATTCACAGTAATTGCTGTGGGGCTAAAACGCGTTACTTCTGCAGGCGAGACCCCTAAATTGATTTGGGGGGTTACGCTATGTTCTCCAGTTTGTAAGCCTGATAGATCCAAAGTTACCTCAATGAGGTTGATATCGTTTTCAAGCTGGGAATGAATTGAAATCGGTGCCCGAATTGTAAGATTGACTTGCTGAGGAATCTCGTTGATGATCATTAAATCGGGGTCTAAACCGATCACTTCTAATGGGATTGACTTTGGATATGTGCGAGTTTCAGCGGGGTCAGATTGGCTTACAGCAAAAACCCATACCAGAATTGCGAAAAATAGAGCTGTTAAAAGGGTGGGTAAACGACGAATAATTTTACGAAGATGTTTCATGATATCCCCCCTTCGTCATTTTTGTTATTTTTCGATGTAAATATCGAGAGAAATCGGGGGCTCCGTCCATGGCTGCTGGCGAATTCAGCTGGTTTGAGAAAGGCGTACAGTGAATTTTCTAAGCGCTCCATGTTTAACCGGCGGATCATTTTTCCATCCTGCGCAATTGAAATACTGCCGTTTTCCTCTGAGATGACGATGGCGATTGCATCGCTAACTTCGGTAATCCCCATTGCAGCACGATGACGCAATCCAAAGGTGCGCTCTGGCGAACTATTTAAAACCCCACTGGCTGAAAGGGGCATAACACAGGAAGCAGCAACTACGGTGTTATCAACAATGATGACAGCGCCATCGTGTAGCGGGGTATTGGGGTAAAAGATTTGAAGCAAAAGTTCTGGGGTCACTTTTGCATTAAGCGAAACGCCGGTTTGAACATATTCACGTAAACCCTGCAAGCGTTGGATAACAATCAAAGCTCCGTGATGACGTTCGCTAAGCTTGCCGCTGGCTTTGATGATGGCATCAAGAGTCTCGCGAAATTCTTTTTCTGTAATTGCTCGAGAGCTAGCTAAGAAAGAAATGTTACCAGCGCGTCCCACGCGCTCCAAGGCTCGTCTAATTTCAGGGGCAAAAATTACAGGAATCGCGAATATCAATGCAGGTAGAACGGTATTAATCAACCAAGAAAAAGCGGGCAGATCTACCAGGCTGGTAAATATGACCAACAGCACAATGATAAACAACACACCCCTTAATAACACTAAAGCTTCGGTATCCCGGAGGAGCATTAAGATAAAAAAGAAGACCGCTCCAACCAAAACGATATCCAAGAGATCTGTCCAACCAAAGCGTTGAATAAGAAATGTAATGTCGTTGAATATCTGTGCGATCATAAATTTATTTAAAGATATTGTGCATTCACAACTTCAAAGGGTTGTGTTATTACGTTAACCCAGATGGGAGCATTGCCAGGTGAAGCCCGTTGTGCAGCTGACTGCCAGGCAGGGTAGTTAAGCTGGTTAACTTCACGTTTGCTATAACCTTTTGTGAGGAGAGGTTCCGTAAAACCAAAGGCGTACTCTTCGGGTATGAGCAATAATTCAGTTTGATGCCTGACTGCTTGATGTTCAAGCACGTTAAGGATGACACCGGGGTGTTCTTCCCAGAATGACGTTGGCACTACTTTTTGCAGCTTTGATGTGAAGTTCCACTCTTCAGTTATAACCAAAGCGACAATTTGCTCTTCATCTCTGAGAGCAATAATTTTCGACAAGCCAAGCTGCTGATACAGTGAATCGATCGAATCTGACGTAAATTTTACCCAGAAAGATTCGAGGTGAGCCTCGTCCAGGCTGCTAACTGGAACTAATGAAAATCCATCCAGATTGTTAATGTGCTTATTTTTTAACTTCCTTGAAATAATTGTATCACTAAGTGCATTTTGTATCTGTTCCCATGTGTCTTTAAACGTCGATTCTGTGGAAATTACCACGTCCGCAACACGTATTTTTGCAGATTGCAGGGGTTGAGCATTAATTCTTGACTGTGCTTCCTCAGCAGTTAATCCTCGAATCGTTAGTAGTCGATCTATTTGTTGAGCGGGAGTTGTATGGCTAACCCAAAGTGCATCGCAATAGCTTCTAAGGCCAGACTCGAGTAGTTTTATGGCTTCGATCGCGACTATCGGATTTTTTGATGAAGAAACCCGGTTATCAATATCGGATAAGACTGCTGGGTGTGTCAGGGATTCGAGTAACGTTAACAATGCTGGGTTGTTGAAAACAATCTGCCCCAATAATTTGTTTGAAATACTGCCATCATCATTGAGAATTTCTGAACCAAAACCATCTATTACCGATTGGTATGCAAGGCCGCCCGGGTATAAAATTCGGTGAGCGATCTGGTCTGCATCAATTGTGAAGGCCCCTGAATTTTCAAGCATGCGCCGCAAAACACTTTTCCCTGTGGCGATATTACCTGTTATTCCAATGATGAAAGATTCGTCGATCATATTTGATGGTTCGTTAAAAGAAGTATACTCGATTTCAAAGGAGGATAATTTAACCTCAGTGCTATAATAAAAATATGTTTTTACAGGAATTAGAGCAAACAGCCTACGAAAAATGTGGTTTAGATAAAGAATTACCAATCCTAATTGGTGTTTCGGGTGGGGGGGATAGCCTGGCTCTACTTGAAGGTTTACACACCCTGGGTTTCAACCTGATTGTTGGGCACCTGGACCATGCATTACGGGCAGAATCTCAACAAGAGGCTGATTACGTTCGAGATCTTGCAGCAAATAAAGATATTCTGTTTACCAGCCAACGGGTTGATGTGCTTAAATTTGCTCAATCTGAATCCCAGTCTGTAGAAGAAGCTGCCCGAAATGTTCGTTATCAATTTTTATTTGAACAAGCGCGTAAATATCGATGCCAGGCAGTAGCGGTTGGTCACCATGCGGATGACCAGGTAGAAACACTATTAATGCATTTGTTGCGCGGAGCGGCGTTGCCGGGGTTAACCGGTATGCCTTTTTCTCGTATCCTTCCACAATGGGATTTAAAGATACCGTTGGTGCGTCCTTTACTGACCATTTGGAAAGAAGATATTGATGCGTATGTGCTT
This sequence comes from uncultured Candidatus Brevefilum sp., assembly GCA_964411385.1. Taxonomy (GTDB): domain Bacteria; phylum Chloroflexota; class Anaerolineae; order Anaerolineales; family Anaerolineaceae; genus Brevifilum. Next base: position 8,111 of record CAYPKT010000005.1, read on the forward strand.
TCTGTGGGATTAGAGCCTTGCGAGGATCGAACTAATTTAGACCTTAAGTATCTCCGTAATAAAATTCGACATGAATTAATTCCTATTTTGATGGATTTTAATCCTAAAATTAAAACTGTTCTTTTGCAAACTGTAGAGATCCTTCAGGATGAAGAAAACTACCTGGATGAATTGGCAAAGAACGCTTATTACGAATGTACACAAATGCAATCGGATGAATGTATTTTAATAAATAAAAATAAATTTGACTTATTATCTATTGCGCTTAAACGACGGGTGCTGCGTTTAATGATCGAACAACTTCGACCAGGGTTGCGAGATGTTGGTTTTGAAACCATTAAGCGCGGTTTAGAGTGCATTGCAAGTGGAAAATCTGGAAGGCGGACAGATTTGGTCGCCAAGTTGGAGCTTGTTTTTTTGGATGAGGAGGTTCTAATTTGTTCACAAGGGGCAGACTTGCCAGATTTGGGTTACCCTTTGCTGCCTGAAGAAAATTATTCGGCGGTGTTGGCACCGGAGGAATCGATTCACATTCGCTATGGGAAAATCATTTACGCGGGGCAGGTTGATGAATTGCCTGAGAATTGGTTGGCTGAGCTTAAAAACCTGGAACCAGACGAAGTTTGGTTAGATTTTGACCGATTAAAGATGCCGCTGACAATCCGAACTCGACGAGAAGGCGATCGCTTTAAGCCGCTTGGGATGGGAGGCCGTTCGCAGAGCTTACAAGATGTTTTTATTAACTTGAAGATTCCAGCTCAGGTAAGGGCATTGTGGGGTCTGATAACCTCTGGTGAGGAGATTGTTTGGGTGATGGGCTTACGTCAATCTGAGGATACTAAAATTACTGCCCAAACAACGAAGGTTTTAAAATTAAAAATTTTAGCCAGCGAATTAAATTAATCAAAAGCCAATAAATTAGTTTGGCTTTTGATTGTAGAATTATTGTTTCTCGATTGGATCTTCACGTAGAGCATAGCCAAGTTGTTGAGCAAGCTGCCGCAATTTTTGATGAACTTCTCTGAATTGAACTTTTGATACCCCCAATTTTTGGCGAATTTCATCTGCATAGACGCCTTCGATAAGGTCGGTTAAAGCACCGGTCCACCGGACCATATCAAAAGAAATTCGGTTTTCAAGGCCAGCTGCCTGGGTGATATCCTCGAGGATGTATTCCAGTAGACGACCTGTCCAAGGAAATAAGTGTTCTTCAGGTTGATACTGATTAACGTATTCATGGAAGGCCTCAACCCATTCTGGTGATAAAGGTAATTTGCGCTCTTTACTGCGATAACGCGGGTTGGAATAGCGAATAAATAAAAATGCGTTTAGGGGGTCATCAACTTCGAGATGGTTCAAATCTACGTTTAGGCATTCGCCTTTTTTTATTGAGGTTTCTAAAAGCAGCTTTAAAAGCGTGTAAGGGCGGGCGTCTGGTAAATCAGCATGGCGAAGACTGTCGGCAGTTTTTAATGCAGTTTTAATTTCAGGGTGGGTCATCACCTTAGGTAAGGGGCTGGTTACTGCTCGTTGGGGTAAATCTTCGGCAGGATTTGATAAATATGCTTTATTCTTCAACCAGCTGAAAAAGCTTTTAATGGATGTGATGCGTCTCGACAGGCTTTTTGGACTGCAAGGAACCCCACGACCATGTTCGAGCCATTCAGTGAACCCCTCGAGCTCTTTTAAATTAATCTCTCCCAGAGTGATGTCTACCGGGAGATAACTATCTAATAAATTAAGGTCGGCGATAAAAGCTTTGATCGTATGGGGAGAACGATCTTGGTCTTTTAAGTAAATTTTCCAGGCGTGGATAGCTGGTTGTAACCGGGTTTGATTGGTAATGTGGGCTGGCGTTCCCTCTAATTCGTTGGGTAGTTTTGTCATCAGGTCTCACTTTTTATTCGCATAGTCTTTTATAATCCTATTGTAGACCTTAGTTGAGAACCTGTCAATTCACGATTAATGTAATTCCAAGGCATTAAACAAAATATTATGGATAGCTTCTTTATCTGGAACAAGAACATATGCCCCTGTGTAGGTAATCCAATCATACGCTTCATCGAAACCAATGACAAATTTACGTACGTCACCATTATCGTATATAGATTTAGCCAGGGGCAGCATGGAGAGTACCGTGGGTAAATCGACATCGGTTTCAACATTTGATGAATAAGCTTTATAAAGGTCGGGCGCTTTGAGCACAGCATCAAGACTCATCAGACGCTTAAAAATCCCTAAAATAACCTCCTGTGCTCGACGAGCTCGATCGATATCGCTGGTTGAATAACGAGAACGAGCATACCACAGGGCTGTATCACCATCCAGGTGTACAAGCCCTGGGCCTACGCTGCATTCACCGCTTGCGCTAATCCATGAAGCACATGAATCTGTAAGATTCTCTTCCGCCTGCACGTAGATGCCGCCAAGGTTATCAACCACAGAGGTGAACCCGCGCATATCAACTAATACGTATTTGTCTGGGCGAACCCCAAAATTAATATCCAACGTATCAGCTAATAAATCAAAACCGCCCCAACCAAAGGCGGTGTTGATTCGGTTCTCGCCATAGCCGGGGATAAAGACGAATAAATCCCTTGGGAAGGAAATAGCACTCACGAATCCACCTTTGGGATTAAGTGAAACCCAAGTGATACTATCGGTACGGAATCCATAATCGTCTTCACGCATGTCAGAGCCTAAAAGCAGAATGTTGACCTGACCTTCAGGCTTTTGGTAAGCTTTTTGATCGAGTTCGGTTTGTTTTGTTGACAGTTTTTCGGTACTTGAATTAGGCTCATTTGCTAATTCTGAAACAAAGGCAACATCATCAGGCCGGAAAGGCGTTGGTGTTGGGTCGATTTCGAGCGCAGTTTGTGTTTGGCGAGCAAAAGCATAAGCCGGGCTGACACGATTGTTTGCTCGAAAGCCAGAAAATAAGATGAAACCTAAAAAGATGACAAGCAAGAAAAATATCGCTAATAGCGGATATTTAAAATTATTTAGCCGATTGTTCGCTAATCTGTGGTTGTTCTCAAGGGATTTGATAGTCATATTTTACATTCCGGGACTTGTCTTTATTAATTTTCACATTCTTCTAATTATATTCTAACTAACTACATTATCAATCGACAATCCGTACTGGGATTTCGCACCTAAAGGTCGTATAGGATGTTTTTTTGCTTTTAAGCCAGATTTTCCCATTTAAAACGCGAATAGCGCGAATAGCATTGCGTATTGACATGACATTTCCAATCCCGGGAATGGTTTCAAATTGGGCGCTAAAAAAGTCGTTTTGTTCTGTTGAGGTAAGACCTTCTCCATAATCGGTTACGTGAATATTCAGCATGCCCATTTCGTAAGACAACTTTTGAACCAATTGAATCGTGCCTCTTGGTTGCGACGCTTGTATGGCGTTGGTTAAAAGTTCAAACAATACCGTTTGCATTAGTTCAGTATCGGTTTTTATCATTTGACGCCCGTCGGGGTTTTGGATTTCAAGATCGAGTTGTCTGCTATGTAGTTGAGGGGAAACTTGCATTTTGACATTGGCTACAATCGAATCCAGGCTGACAATTTGGTTTAACAAGGACAATCGAATGGGGCCGGTTTGCCCGGTTTGTATTTGGAGGTCCTTAATTAAAGCCTTAGAGCGGCTTAATTCCAAGCTTAATTTCTCTCGTTCACTGGTTAGTTGGCGAACTTCGACTTGTAACTTTTTAACCTGGTTGTCGATGTTTTTCTGGTGAGATACTTGAGTAGATAAATCAATAATGTGTTTATTCATTCCATCAAATTGCTTTATCGTTGCCATCTTTTCTATTTGATATTTTGCCTTCAAGCCCTTGATGGTGGTCTCTTTTTCTCTGAGTTGGGCCTCAACTTCTGAGTGGGTACGACGGATTTTTACAATCTCGTCCGCTAAAAGATCTAATTTAACATGCGCTTGTGAAAGAGCATGGTTTGCTTTTTGAAGAGGGTTAGGGAGGAATAAAACTTGTGTCAAGGTATCTTTAACCTGGTCCATCATCTGTAATGTCTGACCAGCCCATTTTTTACCAGTATAGGGTGATAAAAATATCACGCCGCCTAACAAGGATTGACCTTCGAAATTAAGCGGATATGCAAGACAGTGCCCGATGGATTGATATTTAATTAACATCCCTAATGTGGTACTATCTCGGGTAGTTTTTAGATCTTGGCGCAAAATCAAGGGTTGATGTTTGTTCCAGGCATCCATAATCAAAGGCAGGTCTTCTCGAGAAATGGTATCGGGCTTTTGGATAGTTTCACGAATCAAATCGTAACCTGCCATAATCTCGAGCTTACCGATTCCCTCTGGTATTTTTATAAGATAACAAATATCTGCAACAGCAGCAAAGCTGAGTGCTTTAACAATAGATTGAATCTTTTCTTGATCGGTTTGTGTGAGGTTGATTTGTAAAAGCAAATCCATTAATAATGGCTTAATGTCCTGCCGAATTTCAGGTGAGTTTTCATAACTGGTCAATATACGATCAACGTTTGTGCTTTCAGGGCTTGATAAGCGCTGTACTAACACCAAAACCCAGGGCAGGGTTAGTGTTTGTGCTGCCCTAACAGCCCCCAGGGGTGCAAACATCCCCCCCCAATAAAGGATTTGCAGTATATGTCCTGCTGCCAAAATAAACAGCATAAGAATAAACACCGTGCGTTGTGATAATGTATCGTGAAACGCCGCGATAAACCCGGTGAGAATTAAAATTAAAGGGGTTACCTGCCAAAATAAGTTGTGGTAATTTGGATTCGCCAAAATGCTATCTGGAAAAAAATTTAAAATAATAAACGAAGTGATTGCAAACGAGGAAAGAAATAAAACAATTATCACACCCAATCGAGTTGAGGACCTTGCCTTTTGTGATGAAAAAAACATCCATAGAAGAACAAGGATTGTCAAACTAGCCAACAACCGCTCAACCAAGGGGTAAACAACGGTTATTGACCCTCCATAACTTTGAAATGAAACCCTGAGTAGAAACAAGACGATTTGAAAAGCAAGCAGATAAATACAACCCCGTAAGATTTGACGTGCGTTGTGATCGTCTGATGAGCCTTTAAAGTGAACCCAAGCGAAACCACCTGCGATAAGCACCGCCATACTCACCACCAGGTGATAAATCAGGTCTGCAGGTGGGTGAGCTAAAAGGTAAAAAATTGTAGCCAGGTCGTAGATCATACTTGTCGCGTTCTTATTTGTCGGTTGTTACTATCAATCATGCATAATGAGTGCAAGTATTATTCCAGCCCGTCAATAATGATAGGTGTTTCGCTGGCATTAATATTTAAATTAATAAACTATAGTATTTTGCCAAACTAAGATTAAATTATAACTTACCGAGCTTATAGATGGCTTATTACTTGAAATGGACACCATCACACCTGGATAACATGAATAAAATAATATAAGCAAGCCGAATACCATTAACTGTGTAGTGGTTATAATTATTCAATGTAGCACAGTTCTGTGTGCGAAGAGAAAGAGGATTTCTGCGTGTTTTTGAATATTTTCACATGGTATTTCATACTTTTAGTTTTGGGCTGGCTTAGTTTTCCACTTTCGTTCAAGTTGATGAATAAACTCTCCGATCGTGGCTATGCGCTCAGTCGTGCCTTGGGCTTGCTATTATGGGGCTTTATCTTTTGGCTATTGGTCAATTTGCGGTTGTTACAAAATAACCCCGGTGGAATTTTATTTGCGATAGCTGTATTGATAAGCTTGAGTATTTGGGCTGGGTGGGGGAAATGGGATGAACTTTGGCAATGGGCAAAAAAGAATTGGCGATCCATATTAATTGCTGAGCTGGTTTTTTTAGTGGGCTTTGGATTCATGGTGTTGGTACGGGGGGCGGACCCAGATGCAACAGGCACTGAAAAACCAATGGAATTGGCATTTATCAATGCAGTAATTAACTCGTTGACCTTTCCGCCTCATGACCCCTGGCTTTCTGGGTATGCGATCTCTTATTATCATTTTGGTTATATCCTGGCTGGACTTTTGGGGAAAATCACTCGTGTTAGCGGCGGTGTTACCTTTAATTTAATGTTAGCTGCTGTATTTGGAATGAGTGCTTCAGGGGCATACGGCGTCGTGTATAACCTTTTGGCAGAATTCGGTCAAACGATCGGGAAGAAGGTCAACCACTTAACTTGGTCGTTGTTAGGCCCAATTTACTTATTGTTTGTGAGCAATCTCGAAGTTGTTTTTGAAGTTCTTCACCAAACTGGTGTGGGTTGGAACCAAGACACAGGCACATCGCGCTTTTGGGCTTGGGTCAACATTGATAGTTTGCGTTATCCACCGCAAGAACCCACAAAGCCAATCTTGTCACGATTTTGGTGGTGGTGGCAATCCTCTCGCGTTATCCATGATATTGATTTGGTGGGCAATGTTAGCGGACTCTCCCCGATTGACGAATTTCCCGCATTTTCATTCGTGCTGGGTGACCTTCACCCTCACGTGCTGGCGATCCCTTTAGCCATGTTAATTGCAGGCACCGCGTTAAATATTTACCTTGGAGGCATGCATTACAAGGAAGAAAAACATCGCTCACTACCGTTTAGAATAGACTTGTTAATCTTCTGTGCGGTGGTATTGGGAGGGGTTATTTTTACCAACACCTGGGACTTACCGGTTTATTTCGCACTTATTCTGGGTGCTTATGGGCTTGACCTGGTGAAACATAAGGGTTGGGGGTGGGAACGATTGAGAGAAGTTTTCTCCCTGGCTTTGCCGTTGGGCATCCTCTCCTTTGCTTTTGTCGCCCCGTTTTTTGTTAGCTTCCAATCCCAGGCTGGTGGAATTTTACCAAATTTAATTTATCCAACGCGTGGTTTTTACCTATGGGTAATGTTTGCGCCATTGCTGATCCCCATCTTTTTATTTTTTGCATGGCTGCGAAACAAGAACACAAAAGGTGATTGGAAGTGGGCGGTAGTATTGGTGTTGGTGTTAACATTAACACTGTATTTAATGTCCATTGTATTAGGATTCGGCTTAGGCCCTACAGAATTTGGGGAAAGCTTGATTGTTTCGCAGGGCAAAACCAGCTTTTGGGATTTACTCTTCGCTGCTTTATTACATCGATTGAGATTTGGTTTTGGCTTATTGACGTTGGTGATCGTGCTGGTTATCAGCCTCGCCTATGCAATTGGAGGGTTCAGAGACGGTGGAGACAACCCTATGGATTTGAGCCCAACACCTTTTGTTTTATTGCTTTTCTTTCTGGGTGGGTTGATGGTGATAGCCCCAGAATTTATCTACTTACGTGATGTGTTTGGTGCCCGGATGAACACAATTTTTAAATTTTATTACCAGGCTTGGATGTTATGGGCTTTGGGAGCCGCATTTGCTACTGCCGTGATTTACCTCAAAGGGCGCTGGGGAGCAAAAGTAATTGCGACGGTATTTTTGGCGGCGGGTTTGATTTATCCTGTTTTTGCCTTTCCATCAAAAACCAATCATTTTCAAACCCTGGATGCTTTCTCTTTGGATGCAAGTGTCTACCTTGAACGCAATCAGCCAGAAGAAGCAGCTGCGATTCGTTGGTTGGAAAACCAGCCTGTGGGCGTGGTTGCAGAAGCAGTTGGTGGTCAATATAGCGGGTTTGCGCGCGTTTCCACGCATTCAGGGCAAGCGGCAGTCCTGGGTTGGCCGGGGCACCAGGGTCAGTGGCGCGGAAGTTATAAAGAGGTGGGTAATAGAGAAGCTGACCTACGCGACCTATATGAAACTTATCGTTGGGACCAGGCGTTAAGTATTATTACCCAATATCAAATCGATTATATTTACGTAGGTTCTTTAGAATTGAGCACTTATGCAGTCCGTTATGAAAAGTTTGATCAAAACCTGCAAGCTGGGTTTGATTCTGGCGGTGTTAAGGTTTACATCGTCCCAATAACGCTTAGGGATTAATACTGTCATTATTTTATGGTTGTGTGGTAGGATTTTTTAGTTGATTAATGAGAAAGAAGATTTTTATAATGGTACGAACACGATTTGCCCCCAGCCCGACTGGGTATATGCACATAGGTAACTTGCGAACTGCGTTGTTTGCCTACCTTAAAGCGCGTCACGACGGGGGCACTTTTATCCTGCGGATTGAAGATACCGATCAGGAGCGTAATATTCCCGAATCGCTGAATGCAATTTATTCATCCCTTGCGATGGCTGGTTTGGATTACGACGAAGGGCCGGGTAAAGATGGTGGGTATGGCCCTTATGTGCAATCTCAGCGTCTGCAAATTTACAAGAAATATGCTGATGAACTGCTCGCCATAGGGGGAGCTTACCGCTGTTTTTGTAAAAAGGTTAATGAAGACCTCGACGAAGGTAATTTAAGATACGACCCTTGTCGTTTTCTTACAGAAGGTATGATTACAAAAAAACTTGACGCAGACGAACCTTTTGTCATTCGTCAGAAAATCCCAGAATTTGGGAGGACCACTTTTGTAGACCATGTATATGGTGAGATTACAGTAGAAAATATTCAACTTGATGACCAGGTGTTATTGAAATCAGATGGATTTCCTACCTATAATTTTGCTAATGTTATTGATGATCACCTTATGGGCATCACCCATGTGATGCGAGGGCAGGAATACCTTTCTTCAACGCCGAAATACAACCTTTTATATGAAAGTTTTGGTTGGGAAATCCCAGAGTATGTGCACCTTCCTTTGATCATCAAACAAGATGGCAGCAAATTCAGCAAACGAGAAGGTGACCCTTCTTTTGAGGATTTGGTAGGCATGGGCTATTTGCCCGAAGCTATTATCAACTATATTGCTTTGTTGGGATGGAGCCCAGGAGATGATCGAGAATTCTTCATGCTGGATGAACTTGAGCGGGTGTTCAGCGTTGACCGTATCAATAAATCAAGCGCAGCATTTTCTTTCGATAAGTTAAACTGGATTAACGGCGAACACATTCGATCGATGACGTTGGATAATTTTCATCAGCTTGCCTTGCCTTACTACCCTGTTGCCCTCGCGACCTTTGACCTGCATAAAATAAGCGAGCTGTTGCAGGTGAGAACGGAAAAAATGACAGATATCCCTGAGATGATCTCTTTTTTCCTTACGATACCAGATTATGATATCGGTTTGTATTATCATGAAAAGTCTAAATGTACGCCTGAAATCAGCCTGAAGGTTTTAAAAGCTGTTGAACCTTATTTAACTGAAATTGAAACATGGAATAATGCTTCTCTCTTTCAGGTGCTAAAAGAGTTTGGTCAAGAAAATGGTTATAAAACTGGGACGGTGATGTGGCCTATCCGGACGGCTCTTTCGGGTGTGATGACAACACCTGGCGGTGCGACAGCCATCGCTGAAATTTTAGGCAAAGCAGAAACTTTAAAAAGGATTGACGCGGGGATTGAAAAATTACAGTTTATGTTAGGTTAATTAAGCGTAACGAAATCAAAAATTTTAAATAAACATAAAAAACCTGAGAAAATCAGGTTTTTTTTTATTTTCGGCGTTCGATCAAGATTAATGGGTTATTTCCGATGCCTGGCAATTTTAACCCCCATGACTTGCGAAAATCTTCATCCGACATCCAAAATAAGAGGTTGCTATCATCCTTCCAAGAGTTGATAAAGCCCCAAGGCGTCACCCGCTCACCAGAGAGATGGTCTGGCTTATAGGCGGCAAATAACATGCTGTGTGCACCCATGTTATTTGTCGCATTGTAATTCCCCGTTGAATTTCCATAATAAATAGCTGGTGCTTGGCCTTTAAGCCAAAAAACGGTGATGATGGGTATAAGGGTGGGGTTTGAAAGTGATTCTACTAACAAATTTGTATTTGCGTGTTGAAATGATATAGAAAGCGGTAAAGACCGTGTTTTTGCTAAGTAGCGCAAGAGACGAACTTGCATGCGTGGCGTGACTGCCCAATCTGGCGCCATCCGCATAAAACGACCGCGCCACCATAAGCGGTTGACTTCGTCCGAAAGGGCCATTGGATCGATGTAGTAATTTAGTAATAAGCGCAAGGCGACAGAGGTTGTGTGCAAGGTGCAGGAGTTACCTACCTGGTTTGACTGGAATCCTGCCAGAAAAGTCTCTGTTTTCCCATGTAACGTTTTTAGATAAGTGGTCATATCGTTAGATCCCTAATGCTTACCCCCATTATAATCTTGATCTTCTTCATGTTGCGTGATTAATTTACCGGAATGCGCATCCAACAAGTGTTTACCTTCCAATGAAGACCATAAAAAAGCTTCGCCAGTAAACCCTTCTACTTCGTCGTAAGTGTAAACCCCACTACGTAAATCGTCATTAATGCGTTCAAACCATGCTGACAAATTACCTGCCACCAAAAAACGAGGAGACCAATCTTGGAAAAAGATTAAAACTTGCCCGGTTCGGATGGGCTCTGGCGGATTATTATCGATACAGAAAAACCCACCTGAATCATTTGTCGCAAAAGGGATCCAGGCAGGGCTCCACCAAAGAGGTGCCAGATATGGAGAAGCCTGGGGATCAAGATTGGCAAATGCACCTTTAAGATCAAGCTGGGTTAGTAAACCCCAGGCAGCCTGGATCTCTCCGATTGACATCAAACGCCAATTGCCAATTGAACCGGCTGAAAGGCGCGCTTCGCCATCGGCGATTAATAATAACTGGCGCAGTTCTTCAGGGATTTGCAAATTGCTTTTATCTTCAAAATTTGAAATGGCTGCGACGTTAGCTGGAGGTCGATATGAAGCTGCGGGGGCGTTGGTGTTTATCCAATCTTGAAATTGGGTGAACGCTTTATGCAAGGCTGTTGTTTGTGGCATTCTTCATTCCTGGATGTTAAATGACTTTCTTTTTTCGTTGGTATTTTGGTGGCGGTTTACTTTTACCGGTGATGACTTCTTTTTGACGCTGTTTCGCCGCCGGGTTTTTTTCAACAAATAGAGGTTTGCCGGTGAAGGGATCTTTTTCTGTATAATACATCAGGCTGGCATAGGTCGAAGGGGTGGGGGTGAAGACCTGAACTTGTTCGGGGAGGATCCCTAGCTCCTTGCTGGCGAACTGTTTAAGCGCCTGCATGTCCTCGTCGGTACAGCCTGGGTAAGCGGCAATCAGGTAGTAACTAAGGTAGGATTTCTTTTTTTCTTTATCGCTTAGGCTATCAAAGCGTTGTTTGAACTGTAATAATGTCTCTGCCCCAGGTTTGCGCATCAAGGAGAGAACCCAATTTTGGGTGTGTTCTGGTGCAACCCTTAACTGTCCCGATACATGGTGTTTTACAAGTTCGGTTAAATACGCATTTCCATGATTTTTGTCTGAATGCAGGAGGTCATAACGTAAGCCAGAACCGATAAATACTTTTTTTACTCCTTTTAGTCGCCGTAGTTGTTGCAATAGCTCAGTTTGTTTTTTATGATCTACCGGAAGCGCAGGGCAAACATCAGGGTAGATGCAGCTTTTATCCTGGCAAGCACCTTTACGGAGCTTTAGCGCGCATTCGAAACCATACATATTTACCGTTGGCCCGCTTAAATCATAAATAAAGCCCGTAAAATCGGGCAATTGGATAAGTGTTTTGCCCTCTTCGAGGATTGATTTTTCACTACGCCAGCGCACTGTGCGCCCTTCGTGGACGGCAATTGCACAAAAATTACATTCACCATAACAACCGCGATGGGTGGGGATTGAAAAGCGGATGGTCTCGAGCGCTTTTACCTTGCCCTGGCGTTCGTAATAGGGATGTTGGGCGCGAGCAAAATCTAACGCGTAGACTTGATCTAATTCAGTTTGGGTTAGGTAAGGGGCAGGAGGATTATGGACAAGATATCGATCACCATGCTGTTGAACTAAACCCCGAGCGCTGACTGGGTCGTTATTATGATAAAAGACATGGAACATCTCGATAAATGCATCTTTATCAGCGCTGACCTGTTCAAAAGCAGGTAATGCAAGGTAACCTTCTGGTGGCAATTTAGCCAGGTAACATAAACCAAGTATTTTTTCTGGGTCAAGCCCCGATGAGAGCGCTTGGGCTAATTTAAGGACGCTGTTATCTGCCATGCCATACAGCAGATAATCGGCTTTGGCATCGAATAAAATTGCACGCCTAATCGCGTTAGACCAAAAGTCGAAGTGTGCAACCCGGCGTAAACTGGCTTCAATTCCACCGAGGACGATAGGCGCAGTATTTTTAAAAAAACGACGGATTAGGTTTGAGTATACAATCGTTGCCCGGTTGGGCCGTCTGGTATTTTGGCCTCCAGGCGTATAGTCATCTACGCGGCGTGGTTTCCCGGTGGCAGTGTAATTTGCCACCATGGAATCGATACTGCCAGCGGTGACTCCCCAAAATAAACGTGGTTCGCCCAGGCGGGTAATATCAGCCTCTGATCGAATATCGGGTTGGGCGATGATGCCAACTTTATAACCCGCAGCCTGTAAGACCTTGCCGATCACAGCTGTTCCCATGAAGGGGCTGTCAATATAGCTATCCCCTGTAACTAAGATGACATCGAGCTTGTCCCAGCCCAGAGTTTTTAGTTCCCCGCGTGTTGTAGGAAGAAAAACAGGGTTAGTGGACATCATTCCCCGATGATCTTAACTAAAACGCGTTTATTTCGACGGCCATCAAATTCGCCATAAAAGATTTGCTCCCAGGGCCCAAAGTCAAGTTTGCCATTGGTGATGGCAACTACCACTTCACGGCCCATAACCTGGCGTTTGAGATGCGCGTCGGCATTGTCTTCCCCGGTGCGATTATGCAGATACTGACTAACAGGTTCGTGAGGGGCAAGCCCTTCTAACCAAACCTCATAATCCTGGTGTAACCCTGGCTCATCGTCATTGATAAATACTGACGCTGTAATATGCATAGCGTTCACCAAACACAAGCCTTCTTGAATGCCGCTTTCTCTAAGTACCTGGATAACCTGGGGAGTAATATTGATTAATGCCCGCCGGGTTGGAATTTGAAGCCACAATTCTTTTCGAAAACTTTTCATAATTACCTTTCTGTGTTTGGCGATTGATATGCTAATTTTACCTGTAAGCGTTAAAACTTTAAGTGCCTTGACTTTGGGTTCGTAAACTCAATTAGATAAAACGTATCGTAGACAAAACCTGTGTTAGTTTAATTACCAAATAACCGTAATCTTTGCTAAAATAATACTGAGCCAAGACATAGTTAAGAAATTAACGAAAGGGTAATTAATATGGAAAAAATTGGTTTGGAAAATGGTGTTTGGAAATTGAGAGAAGTTGGTGATTCTCACTGGATCCCAACAACAGTGCCTGGAGAAGTTCATGTGGCGTTGCTTCAGGCAGGTCGCATCCCGGACCCTTTTGAATCGGACTACGAGCTATTGGTTAAATGGGTTGCAGAAAAAGATTGGGAATTTCAAGGGCTAATTGACATCCCGGAGGATTTTCTTACTCATGAACAAGCCTGGCTTGTATTTGATGGGCTGGACACACTGACCGAGATAAGCCTGAATGGCGAAATCCTTGGGAAAACGGAAAATGCGTTTCGTACGTATAAATGGGAAATCCGCAAGAATTTACACCCCGGAGAAAACATAATTCATATTTTGTTTAAATCTCCGGTTAAGTATGTTGAGCGATTACAGGAAGAGCGACCAATGGCGGGCGTTGAACAAGCCATCCCTGGGGGGCCATATTTACGCAAAGCACCCTGTCAATGGGGCTGGGATTGGGGACCACAATTGCCCCCAATCGGAATTTGGAAAGGGGCACGCATTGAAGGTTACTCGAATGGAAAGTTCGGATCCATCCACATCCGGCAGACAAAAAAATATGACGGATGTTTCGAGGTTACCGCCAAAGCAAACATTGATTATTGGGGCGACATGCCGATGCAAATTTGTATGCGGTTAAAAGATCCAAATGACAATATCTTTGCAACCACCTGCAAAGTTATCGACCAGCAAGCAACTGCTATCGTATCTATCCCTGATCCGATGCTGTGGTGGCCGAATGGTTATGGAAGCCAACCGCTTTACGAAGCTGTAGTTACCTTGCGAACGATTGAAGACAACCAAATTCGTGATCGCAAAACATTCCAAATTGGTTTACGGACCCTTGAATTACGACAGGATGAAGATGAATTTGGCAAAAGTTTTACATTTGTTGTCAATAATGTTCCAATTTTTGCTAAAGGCTCAAACTGGATTCCCGCAGATTCATTTCCAACAAGGATCACCCATGATGTGTTAGATCGCCTGTTGAGCGATGCTGTGCTTGCACACCATAATATGATTAGGGTTTGGGGTGGCGGCTTTTATGAGGATGAGAATTTTTACGACTTGTGTGACCAATATGGCATCCTGGTATGGCAAGACTTTTCTTTCTCTTGCAGTATTTACCCGCTGGATGATCCTGAATACGTAGAAAATATTCACCAGGAAGTGGTCGATAACGTAGAACGTATTCGACATCGGGCTTGTTTGGGGCTGTGGTGCGGAAATAACGAGATGGATCAAGGCTGGGAAGATTGGGGCTGGAACACGCCTGAGTATGCAGCTTTGCGCGAAGCTTACCGGTTATTCTTTTATGAAACATTGCCACGCTGGGTACAGGAGCATGACCCCGATACTTCTTACTGGTTTAGTTCGCCAACTTCGGCTACGCCATTTGAAAATGCGAATAGCAACAACCAGGGCGATGCCCACTATTGGGATGTATGGCATGGCGCCCAACCTTTTAGCGCTTATCGCGAACAATATCCTCGCTTTATGAGCGAATTTGGTTTTCAATCGCTCCCACCTCTGAAAACGATTAAGTTTTATGCCGATGAAACACATTGGAACTTAACAGACTATATGATTGAACATCATCAGCGCAATGCCTTTGCCAGTGCCCTGTTTATGGGACAGATGGCACAGCACTATATGATGCCAGCAGACTTCCCTTCACTGGTGTATCTGACGATGGTTTTGCAGGCGGATGGGATCAGGTACGGGGTTGAACACTGGAGGCGAGCGATGCACCGCGTTAGCGGAACATTGTACTGGCAATTGAACGACTGTTGGCCGGTTGCGTCGTGGTCGAGTATTGACTATTTTGGTCGTTGGAAGGCACTGCATTATTTCTGTCGTCGGTTTTATGCCCCGCTTTTACTTTCTATTGAGGATGATGAGCAGCAACCTAAAATGGGGGTTTATTTAACCAGCGACTTGCAAACTCAATGGAGTGGTGAGGTTCGCTGGCGGTTGATGCGCTTGAATGGTGAAGTGGTAGATCGTGGCGAAATGGATGTGACCGTGAACCCGTTATCTTCAATAAAGGTATTTGAAAAGAAGTTTAGCTCTCTTTCCTTATCGGAGAAAAGAGAAAATGTGTTTGTTGCTGAACTTATCAAAGATGGCGAAGTGATCTCAAAACAGGTGGCATCTTTTGTTCGAACGAAACATGTCGGCTTGGTTGACCCTCAATTAAAAGCACGTGTCCGCCTGGACGAAAATGAGAATATAGCCACTATAGAACTGGAAGCGCAATACCTGGCACGCTTTGTCGAGCTCTCTTTTGATGATGCTGATGTGGTTTTTAGTGATAATTATTTCGATGTTCTGCCAGGCGAACAGGTTCAAATCCAGTGCCCGGTACCCGATGGTTGGACGGTGGATGATATTGGCAAATCGCTGACGGTATTCTCGCTATACGATAGCTTCGCATAGGCGAACGAATAAAAGAAAACTTATTTACCTCAAGGCTGGCTGACCTCTCGAATTATTTTCATCAAGCGATCGCCAGCCTTTTCCCAATTTAATTGTTCGTCAAACCTGTGTTTTGCTAAGAGGCGATAACGTTGGTACCTATCTTCATCGTCAATAAGTTTTAGAATAGCTTCAACGTAAGCTGAGGACGGGCTGTTTTTGGGTAAGACTAAGCCGGTTTTATCGTGTTGTACCGTCGTAGCCAGACCGCCCACTGCATTGGTGATTGTTGGCAAGCCAAAAGCTGCCGCCTCACTGATGACAATGCCGGCGGAATGGAACCTTGAGGGGTGAATCAGCAAATCGGCTTGCTTGAAAGCATCGTAATAAGCCTGTAATTCCTGGGGGTCTTCTTTGTTATAAGCGCCTTTAAAGGTTACGAATTCCTGGTTTTCACCGTCCATCCCGATTATGGTTAATTCGGTTGGGCATTGGTTGGCATTCAATTGTTGACAAACCTGGATGGCAATATCAATACCCCTAAGGTGATAGCGCTTTCCAACTAAAAGGAGTTTTAATGGACGGTTGATTGATTTAGTGACAGTATTATTTGCAGGGAGCAGCTGTTTTGGGATGTAAGCAGGGATCGGGAAGATGCACACAGATGAGGGGTCTTTATGGTAATACGCAATAATATTTTCTGCACTTGGTTGAGAAAAAGTAATTACCCGGGTGCTTTTTTGAATGGCTTTCGATTCCCAGTTTTCCATGACTGTAAACCCCAGTTTTGAAAAATGAGGCCAGATTTTTTTCGTCCAATTTACCGTGGAATCGCACATGTATACAAAGGGCTGATTGATTTTTGCTTTGACAACTGGAGCTGAATACTTGCTAAAAATCACATCGGGCTGAAATTCGGTAATAGCTCGGTTAACCGCTTTGGCACTTTGGCGCAGTGAGGATGGGTAGTATTTAATGATTTGTTTTTTAAAAAGCTTATGATAAATCCTAAAGATCACCAGTTCAATTAAGTTGGGCTTATCCTCTATTGGCCCAACTAAGAAAAGTTCAACACCTGGTTGTTTCTTTAACATATGGTAGGCACCATAATCCGAACCACTGTATTCGTTTTGTTCAGTTGGGTCCCAACGTCCTGCGAGGTAAAGAATTTTCATATAGCTCCTTAAAACAGGGATAATTGTTTGTTTAAAATTTTCCGTATAGCTTTATTATACTTAACCTATGAGGGTAGATTTCGAAAAATGCTATCAATCAGGTATTGATGTCATATTTCTTTTAGCTGAGGTTCATCACTTTGTTTTTCAATAGATGTGTTAAACTTAGTTGTTTGATTTAATAAACAGGAGTAAAAGAAAAATGGTGATAGATTCAAATCTGCTTATCCAACCTTATGGCGGGAACCTGGTTGACTTGCTTGTAAAAGAAGAGGAACGTGAGGATTTACTGATCCAGGCAGGCACTTATCCAACGATTAGAATGACAGTACGTCAAACCCACGACTTAGAGATGTTAGCTATTGGGGCTTTTTCACCTTTAGCGCAATTTATGAATGAGGCAGATTACCGCTCAGTTTTGAATGAGATGAAACTGGCCAATGGATTGGTGTGGCCAATTCCAATTACACTCACGATTGACCGTGAACATTTACCAAAGCATGCTGAATGGGTGACTTTGCGCGATGTTCATAACCAAATTTTAGCTGTGATGAAGCTTGAAGATGTTTACCGGTTTAACTGGAAAGAAGAATCCCAAAAGGTCTATGGGACGACAGATATTAAACACCCGATGGTATCTGAAATGGCAGGTTGGGGAACGTTATGTATCGCCGGCGAATTAAAAGTATTAAATTTGCCCACTTATGACGACTTTGTAGATTTGCGTTTGAAACCAGCTGAGACACGTGAACGTTTACGAGGCAAGGGCAACCCTAATGTGGTGGCTTTTCAAACCAGAAACCCGATGCACCGTGTGCATGAAGAGTTGACCAAACTTGCCAGTCGGCAAATTGGGGGCAGTTTACTGATACACCCGGTTGTGGGGATGACAAAACCAGGTGATGTGGACCATTTTACGCGTGTTAGGATTTATAAAGCCTTAGTTGAGAATTACTACGACGAGAATACGATGCTTAGCTTGCTTCCGCTGGCGATGCGTATGGGTGGTCCTCGAGAGGCTGTTCTGCATGCTATTATTCGTCGGAACTATGGTGCGAACTACTTTATCGTCGGGCGAGACCATGCAGGGCCGGGCAACGACTCACATGGTAAACCCTTTTATGGTCCCTATGAAGCCCAAGAATTATTGACTAATTTTGAAGATGAAATTGGCGTAAAAATGGTTCCGTTTGAATTGATGGTTTACCTGCCGGATGAAGATCGCTACGAGCTTAATTCTCTGGTGCCTGAGGGAGTAAAGATTGCTACAATTTCTGGCACGCAAGTGAGGGAAGATTATTTAGCCAAGGGAATTCCGCTGCCCACCTGGTTTACACGTGAAGAAACAGCGCAAATATTGCTCGAAGCATACCCGCCACGTCATAAACAGGGGTTTTGTATTTGGTTTACGGGTTTATCTGGATCCGGCAAATCGACGATTGCCAATAAACTGGTGAACATGCTGCAAGAATATGGAAAGAACCCCACTGTATTAGATGGAGATGTCGTACGCACACATCTTTCGAAAGGGCTGACATTCAGCAAAGAAGATCGAGACACTAATATTTTGCGAATTAGTTTTGTGGCGGGCGAAATTGTGCGACATACCGGTTCAGTAATTTGTGCAGCGATTAGCCCCTACAGGCAGGCAAGGCGCGAAGCACGGAAAATGGTTCCAGAAGGCCATTTTATTGAAATTTTTGTGGATACACCTTTAGAGGTTTGTGAAGAACGCGATATTAAGGGTTTATATGCCATGGCTCGGGCTGGGAAATTAAAGAATTTTACCGGCATTGATGACCCCTATGAGCCACCAGTAGAGCCTGAACTCACTCTCGAAACCGTGGGTTATACCCCTGAAGAAAATGCCAGGAAAATAATTGATTACTTGTTGGGTGTTGGTTACCTGCAGGATTATCATAATAATAATCATGCATAAAAATTGGTTAGTGATAACCGGCGAAAACCTTTAAAATTACTAATCATTGAAAATAACCTGATTTAACCGCAAATTAAAATGGCTGCCTATAATAAGCAGCCATTTTCGATTTAATAAATCATTCCCAGATTTGATAAAGCAAATGCGATTAAAAGTTATTGTAAAACACTTTTATGAAATTTATTTTGAAATTTCAACTTCCCAATTTGGTCCGTAGCCAATACGATATTGTTCAACAAAGCTGCCCTGGTTGACCGCAGCACCCAAACGCATGAGTTCGTTGTTATACAACATAGGTTCGCCTTTTTTAGCAAATCCGAAAGATTTCTCAAATAAAACCCGTTGTGAAAACAGGTCTTCGCCTTTGTGAGAAATTTTTAATAATAATCTGTCGCCAAAGTTGAACCCTGAAGCCAGGAAGGTCTTGATGGGAAGATTTGTCCATACATTCCCGAAATTAGGGTCATTGATTTCAAAAATTCCTTTGGCAAAACCAGCTTCAATGTGTGGTTCATGAATCGGGAGCGTAATAATTTCATCTATATTATAGGCTGGTCCAACTTGTTCGTAGTTTATCAACCCGCTGGCAAGTTTAGCTGCACAATATGAAAATAAATCCCTGCCGTGGAAGACGCTGACGTCATCGGTGTTCTTGCCCCGCAGGCGATTGGTCTTTTCATCAATTTCTCTTATCTCAGCAATACCGACCCATTTGTTGAGGTGTGTGAGTGTGCCATTATCAGGAGTAACAACATAATAACCATCCGAAGTGAAGGCTACACAAGCACGGCGTGAAGTCCCCACACCGGGGTCAACAACGGACACAAAAATCGTTCCAGCTGGCCAAAAAGACATCGATTGGTAAAGGCGATATGAGGCGCTCCAGGTATCAAATTTGGGAATTTCATGGGTGCCATCGATAATTTCAATATCTCTGTCGACGCTCTTTACCACGCCGTACATGGCACAGACCGCCCCTTCTTTGTAAGTAAAATCGGTTTGATAAACGAGGATAGGTTTCATAGGGTTCTTTTAAATAAATGGGTTGTAAAAGCGGCTTTTATTGATGAAAATTGAAACAGCAGCTGCCCCGACAAAGATCAAAAGAGAGATGATCAAGGCGATATAATCATCTTTAACCAATTTTCGGCTAGTGTACCAGGTGCGTGTTTTATGCTTGTTAAATCCACGCAGATCCATTCCGTTACTGATCATTTCAATTCGATCGAGGGAAGTAAAAATCAATGGGATGATAATGAGAAAACCGTTCTTCAGACGGCTTGGTAGAGAGGCTTTGCGCGAAAGCTCTAACCCACGGGCTTGCTGAGCTTGACTGATTTCAACATAATCTCTTTGAATATCAGGGAAGTAACGCAGAGTCAAAGCAACGGCGAACGAAACTTTGTAGTTTACACCGATACTATTTAAAGAAGAAGCAAATTCGCTGGGGTTGGTCGTTAATAAGAAAATAATTCCAAAAGGGACAACTGACACGTATTTAAGCAATTTTGTTATCGTATAAAACAATTGTTCTTTGGTGATATCAAACCGCCCTGGCAGCTCAATAAGCACATGGCGTGTTCCATAAATTTCAACCCCTTCCTCTGGAGAAAACAGAAAAGTAATGACCGCATTAATTAGTACAAAGACAAGCACATAAGTAACCATGAGCTGCACATCGGAGAACTTTATTTGCGAAACCCTCATCACATAAGCAGCAAAAAATACAACGAATAGAATCACGCGAATATCGTATGAATACATTACTGCGAAGGTAAGTAGAAGAAAGCAGACGAGTTTAGTCACACCGGAAAGACGATGAATGGGAGAATCGATGCGGTCGTAGGAGAACAGTTTTGTTTTCGCGTTCATCGGTTTTTAAGTCTCCTTTCATAGTCGATAAAACTTTGAACAAAATCTGTGCCATCTGTAATTCCAACTTGTTGTGCTAAATGAAAAAGAGATGTTTCTTTTAAGTTCGCTTTTTCGATCACATCGAGATCGGTAAGCACTGCAGAAGAGGATGTATCGGCGATAAGTTGTCCTCTTGAAAGAACAATCGCACGGGGTGTATATTCGAGCATGAGGTGCATATCATGGGTTATCAAAATCACGGTAACACCTGTCTTGTTAATATCAACAAGGAATTCCATAATCTCGGTATAATGGCGATAATCTTGCCCGGCTGTTGGTTCGTCAAGGATGAGAATTTCAGTTCCCAAAACGAGGATTGACGCGATGGTGACTCGTTTTTTCTGACCATAACTGAGGGCAGAAATTGGCCAATCAATAAAAGGCAACAAGCCACAAATCCCTAAAACTTTTTCTACCCTGGTTTTTATTTCAGATTCTGGCACATTTCGGAAGCGTAAACCTAAGGCAACTTCGTCAAAAATTAGATTTTTAGAAATCATCTGGTTTGGATTTTGAAGAACGACCCCAATAATTTCGGCACGTTCTTTAATCGATTTATCGCGGATATCTTGGCCACGATAGAGGATTTTCCCACGATCTTCTTTCTCAAATCCGCTAATCAATTTGGATAGCGTGCTTTTCCCTGCGCCATTTCGACCAATTAATGAAACCATATCACCTTCTTTGATGTCAAAGTTGATATCTTCGAGGACATTTTTAATTCCATCGTAAGAAAAGGAGACATTATCGATTGTGATGATAGAGGGTTTGGTTTTTGGTTTATCTGGCTTTTGAACACTTGCTTGCCAGGCGAGGAGGTTCTCCTTAAAAGGATCAGCTTTTAAAGTGTTAATATAGCCTGGTTCAATTTGGTTACAAACAGACACACCGGCATATTTTAAAGCTGTGACGTATAAAGGCTCCCGAATCCCCGTTTTGATAAGAATATCTGATGAAACCAGGGAATGTGCGTCTAAATCTGCAATGATGTGACCATCATCAAATACGATGATGCGGTCGACAAGTCGATGAAGAACGTCTTCAAGTCGATGCTCAATGATGATGATCGTTTTATCCTCTTTGGTGTGAATATCTTCGATGATTTCAATCGCCGTTTTACCGGTTGCAGGATCGAGATTCGCCAAGGGTTCATCAAACAAAAGGATTTCGACATCATTGACCATCACCCCTGCAAGAGAGGTGCGTTGCTTTTGCCCACCTGAAAGCTCAAATGGAGATGAAGTTAACCAATTATGCATGTCAACCATCTCGGCAGCTTTTCTAACGCGATCTTGCATCTCTGCCCAGGGGACAATATCATTTTCGAGGGCAAAGGCGATATCTTCACCGGCTGTTAGCCCAACGAATTGTGCGTCGGAGTCTTGCAGAACGGTTCCCACGGATTTTGATAACTCAAAAATGTTCATCACCTGGGTTGATTTACCACGTAATGTTAACTCGCCTGTAATTTCACCCTGGTAAGCAAAAGGGATTAATCCGTTAAGACAATTCCCCAGGGTGCTTTTTCCGCTTCCGCTGGGGCCAACGATTAAAATTTTTTCACCAGGGTAGATTTTTAAATTAATGTGATGAAGGGTAGGTTTAGCTTGACTAAAATATTGAAATGAAAAATCTTTAAATTCGATAATGGGTTCTTGAACCATATAAAACCTTTATAATACGTAATAAGCTTTTATTCTACCAGACAATTAATAAATAGATTGATGAGCATAAGACGTAACAGTACACTGTTATTTAATGCAAACGTGACAGTTAATAAAATAAAGATAGCTGCAAAAATATTCCGCAGCCATCTTTATTGTTTGTTTAATTAATTCGTTAAGGTTAGCCTCTGCTGAGACTGCCTTTTTGAGTTCGAGTTGCTGCGTAAGCAACTAAAAGTAAGGTGCCAAAAACGGCAACGCTGACGATGTTCATCAGGGCTGCAACGACACCCTGGGTGAAAACCAGGTTAAGCGGTTCCTGGTAGATTGCAATATCAAGTACAGGGGCTACAACAATCCAAGCAATTAAATTACCAACTATCTGAATTATGTTGAAGGTAAGGATATCCTTGCCTTTGAAAATACCTTGTTCGACGCGGGTTTTTTTGTATGCGAAACCGAATGCAAAACCTGCCACACCGCTTGCGATCACCCACGACCACCATGGTGAGCCGTATTGAACAGCATCAGAGATGGCATGACCAATGAATGCAATCAATGCACCTGCAATAGGACCAAACAAAGCAGCCATAAAGGCGCCCAAGCCATAAGCGGTTTGGAAACTGGTTCCTGGAACAGGTGAAGGTATTTTGACATACATAAATAACAGCGTAAAGAGCGCTGCGCCAATGCCAATGGCAACAATTGTACGAGTTGATACTTTAAACATATGATCTCCTTCAAATAAATAAGAATTGATTTCTCATCGTAACCAAAAGGATGGCTTGTTAAAAAGTTTATTATCCTTTCGCTTACGCACTACAAATGATTCAGATGCAATAAACAAAAAAATAATGAGATAAAACCTTTTTTGTTTTGATCTGAATGGCTGTCTTCAGCCTGGGTTACTTTTTATAAATTGTACCGAATGAGCCTCCTTACACTTAGGTTTTATTTTCTTGCAATATCTATGATGATTATAATAGATATTTTTTATTAAAACCCCAATTGCACAAAAACGATGCTTTTTAAAAAACTACTGATTAATTTGTCAGGTTGTTGAAGTCATTTTCTTTATGTTGATTCCGCGATTTCGAACTGAATCCTCCGCTCTAATTATAAATTGTTTATAATTAATTTAAAAGGACATTTTAATAAACATAAATTTAAACAGGATTACCGATGTGGATTAATAAAACCCCAACAATAATTCCAGAATTAAACGATTGCCTTATTGAGCTACTTGCAGGTGCTCAAGCAGCCCTGAAAGATAAATTTTTAGGTGCTTACCTGGGCGGCTCCTTTGCTCATGGCGGATGGGATGACAGCAGTGATGTTGATTTTTGCATTGTTATTGAAGATGACCTGATAGGTGAAGAAATCCTTCAATTGACAGACTCGCACACTAAAATTTTCAACTTTGGGACGTATTGGGCTACCCACCTTGAAGGTGCTTACTTTCCCAAGAATATCCTTCAAAACCTTAACGATACAGTGACCCCAATTTGGTATTTGGATAATGGCAGCCTAAAGTTCGAACGCTCTATCCATGATAATACCCTGGTGAACAGGTGGGTACTGCGTGAATGTGGGGTTATCTTGGCAGGTCCATCGCCAAAAAATTGGATCCCAATCATCCCGAAAAGGGAACTCAAAGGCGAAGTCTGTACAACGATGATTGCGTGGGGAAATGATATTTTAGGAGGCGCCTACTCTTTAACCAAACGCTGGGCACAAGCCTTTACTGTGTTGATGTATTGTCGTATGTTGCATACGCTGGCGACCGGAAAGGTTTACTCAAAACCCGATGGGGTCGTTTGGGCAAAGGCTAACCTGTCACCTGAATGGTTTGGCTTAATAGAAGACGCAGTAAAAACACGAAAGGAACAATATACAGACATAAACTATCCATCTGACCCTGAAAAGGTGTCGTTAACGAAGGCTTTTATTCAATACGCGTTGACGCGGATTGAATAATTTAAATAAGCCTCCTTACAGAGAGGCGGCACGTGTATAATTGGGTTGAAGCTTGAGGTTTATGTAGAAAGGTAAAAAGCGATGACAAAAAAAGTAGGGATATTGACTGCCGGTAGCGACTGCCCCGGTTTAAATGCTGCTATTAGAGGTGTTGGTAAATCTGCAAGGAATATTTACGGAATGAACTTGATTGGGTTCCGAGATGGATTTCGAGGGCTGATTAATAACGATACGATCAACTTAAATGGAGACGCACTTTCGAATATCCTAACAGCAGGAGGGACGATTTTAGGCACCAGTCGTGATGCGCTTATCCATGTTGAGAAAAATGGTGAAGAATTTGATCGCAGAGAAGATGCTGTTTTGGCTTACCGCGAGAATAAGCTCGACGCACTGGTGTGTATTGGTGGACGCGAGACGATGGTTGCAGCTGAGCAATTACAAAAATTAGGACTTAATGTAATTACACTTCCAAAATCTGCGGTTAATGATGTGCCGTTGACAGATGAGACGATCGGTTTTGATACTGCGAAGATGATTGCAACCGAGGCTATCGACCGTCTGCATAGTACGGCAAATAGCAATCATCGGATCATTATTCTCGAAACCATGGGTCGAGAGGTTGGTTGGTTAACCCTTGCGGCAGGGATTGCAGGTGGTGCAGATGTTATTTTGATTCCGGAAATCCCCTATAAAATTGACAAAATTACAGAGGCGATTTTGGAACGCAATCGCGTGGGAAAAATGTTTAGTATTGTAGCCGTGGCTGAAGGTGCTTATTCTGCAGAGTTAATCGCTTTTTTTGAGCGTTCTATAAAAATTAACCAAAAAACCCGTCAGAGTGAAACCCTGCAAACTGCTAAGGCACGTATGGAAGAACTAAAAAGTAAATATTCTGGCGAAACTTTACTGCTGGCAAATCGCTTAGAGAGCAATACGGGAATTGAAACGCGTATTACAATTTTGGGCTATTTACAAAGAGGAGGCGCCCCAGCTGCGAGCGATCGAATATTAGCAACACACTTGGGCACCCGAGCCGCTGACCTTGTGGCAAAGGGTAAATTTGGGGTGATGGTTGGTATTCAGGATGGCAAAACAGCTACGATTCCTATTGCCGAGGTGAACAAAAAACAAAAACCTGTACCATTAGATCATCAATGGTTGGTAAGTGCCAGACAAGTAGGCACCGTTTTAGGAGATTGATTGATAATCGCTTTGATAAAGCAACAACGAAAACAGAATACAAAAAAGGAAAATTGATGGCACTAACTTTAGAATGGCGTCACCGAATTATTGCCTGGCGCGAAGAACTACCACGACACTTTTTCAAACCATTAGAGTCTATTCCCTTGCAGGCTGCCTTTACACTGGATCAACACCAGCTTCAAGATGCACTAAAGATTTTAACCTTCGAGCCAATTGCTGAAGGAGAGGGCTGGGGATCAAAGTGGGAATACGGTTGGTTTCGAGGAAGTTTTACCGTACCAGATAATGCTTCGGGGAAGATGATTGCGGCTATGATCGATGTGGGCGGCGAAGCTGCAGTTTATCTTAATAGTGCGTTTGCCGGTGCTTTTGATAAAGAACATAAGGTGCTATGGGTTGCAGATGCTGCTCAAGCTGGTAAAACGTATGAGATTGTCCTTGAAGCTTACGCTGGCCATGGATTGCAATTAGAGCGAACTGGGCCAACCCCGCCAGACCGGGTAACAATTCCAGAGCCTGCTGAGAAACAGTGCATCGTCGGTGAATGCGTGGTGGGGGTATGGCAGGAATGTGCTTTTCAATTGGCGTTGGATGTTGAAACATTATGGGAAATTCGTGAAAATATTGATCAAAACTCATTAAGGGTAATGGAAATCGATGAAGGGTTAAAAGACTTTACTTTGATTGCCGACTTTGAAGCACCCCAGGAGGAAATGCTGGCAACTTTTGATACAGCCCGGCAACGATTAGCACCTTTGATGAAAAAGGAAAACGGAGAAACTACGCCTGAAATGGTTGGATTTGGGCATGCGCATATTGATGTCGCCTGGTTATGGCCCCTGGCCGAGACTGAAAGGAAATGTGTGCGTACTTTCAGTAATCAATTGGCGTTGATGAAGCGCTACCCAGAGTATAAATTTCTTCAAAGTCAACCCCAGCTATACATCATGGTTAAGGAAAAATATCCACAGCTCTACCAGGAAATCCTCCAAGCCGCAAAACGAGGTCAGTGGATTGCTGATGGCGCAGCCTGGGTGGAGCCTGACACCAACCTGACGGGTGGCGAAAGTTTGATCAGGCAATTAATGTATGGGAAACGCTTCTACCGAGATGAATTCGGGGTAGAAAGTGAACTTCTGTGGATTCCAGATGTATTCGGTTATTCCGGTGCCCTGCCACAGATTATGCTGGGTTGCGATGTGCAATATTTCTCTACGCAGAAAATATTTTGGGCTTACCATGGTGGAGAACCCTTCCCTTATAACACCTTTATTTGGGAGGGGATCGATGGATCACAAGTAAAAGCCCACTTTCATAATGACTATAATGGCAGGGTTAACCCAACGGATGTGATAAGTCGTTGGAATGAACGGGTTCAAAAAGATGGATTTTCAGTACGTTTGTATCCGTTTGGCCATGGTGATGGCGGAGGTGGGGCGACACGTGAACACCTCGAATTTGCGCGAAGGTTGAAAAACCTTGAAGGTGTCCCCAAATTCAATATCGATAACCCAATACAGTTTTTTAAAGATCAGGATAAAGCGGGTTGGCCAGAAGCCCGTTACGTAGGAGAGCTCTATTTTCAAGTGCATCGGGGGACTTACACGTCACAGGCGAAAACAAAAAAACTAAATCGCCTGTGTGAAATTGAGCTTCGCGAAGCTGAAATGTGGAGCGCTACCGCGATGATAATGAAAGACGCACATCCTCCTCGCGTGGCGTTAGAAACTGCATGGAAAACAGTATTGGTAAACCAGTTTCATGATATTTTGCCAGGCTCATCAATTGAGCGTGTATACCAGGAAGCAGAGGCGCAACTTAAAGACGTCCTGGGCAGAGCCAAAGAAATATCTCACCAAGCTTGTATTTCTTTAATGGACACAAATGAAGGTTTTACAATATTCAATTCCTTGTCATGGCCAAGGGTTGAGCTTTTGGCGCTTCCAGAAAATTTTAGCGAATTGTCGACGATCGATGGTAAGGCTTTACCTACACAAATCACTAACGGGGTAACTTACGCTGAGGTGAGTCTTCCGGCTTGTGGTTGGGTAAACTTTTTGCGGGGTGAAAGAAAAGTTGACAAGGATATGCTTAAGGTCACCCCTCGCTCGATAGAAAATGAACTCCTTCGCGTGAAATTTAACGACTCAGGTGAAATTATCAGTATTTTTGATAAGGAAAACTGTTGCGAACTAACCAACGGGCGTTGCAATCAGTTTGCCATGTACCAGGACATTCCCAGTAACTTTGACGCCTGGGATGTCGACAGTATGTATAAATTTAGACCCGTAGAGTTGGGCAATGAAGCTGAAATAGAGGTGTTTGCTGATGGGCCTTTATTTGTTGGCCTGATAATAAGGCGTAAGCTAAATCATTCCACGATGATGCAAAAAGTTACCCTGCGAAGGAATACGCGTCGGGTTGATTTTCATACCGAAATTGATTGGCAGGAACGGCACAAACTTTTGAAGGTCAACTTCCCTGTAGATTATTTCTCACATCGAGCGCTTCATGAAATTCAATTTGGCCACCTGGCACGACCAACGCACCGTTCTCGCCAGCTTGACCAGGACCGGTTTGAAGTGGTCAATCAAAAGTGGACCGCTCTTGCAGAATCAAACCGAGGCTTTGCCATATTGAATGATTGTAAATATGGCGTTGATGTTCTCGATAACAGCATTAATTTGACCTTGTTGAAATCCGCCCTGGCACCAGATATGAAAGCCGACAGGGGGCGACAGGAATTCACCTATGCGTTTTATTTTTGGAACGGTCCTTTGATTGAATCTGGCTTAATACAACAGGGTTATGAATTAAATATTCCACCAAAGCTCATTACTGGTAGACGGGAATCTCAATCCCTGTTTCAACTTGATCAACCAAACATTATTTTGGAAACTATCAAACCAGCGGAGAATGGATCTACTCGTGATGTTGTGCTGCGGTTGTATGAAGCCCTTGGCACAAAAACCCGGGTTAAGCTAAGTACAAGCCTAAATGTAAACAGCGCTTTTCTGACCAATATGCTCGAAAAAGAGATCGATCAATTAAAAGTTTCGGATGATCAGCTGATTTTAGAGTTTCGACCTTTTGAGATTAAAACAATTAAAATAACGATATAGGCAGATTTAAGAAAGAAGCTGCTTTGACGATCGAAAAGCAGCTTCTTTTTCTATTTATAGCTTTAAAAGTTTTATTTTTCGTAGCCTGGGGCATCGTCCAGTAAGCGATGTTCGCCTTCAAGAGCACGAATTCCGGTTACGTCTTGAGAGACCTCGACAGTGCCTTTGTAATTACCTTCGGCATCATGCAAGGCAAAGTAACGAATGTGGATAAACTTGCCGCCCATTTGAATCCAAAATTCAGCGACATCGCGTTTACCTGCCCGAAAGTCGTCCAAAATCATAGTAACCCGGTGGACACTTTGAGGTGGATGACACTTAGTTACTTCACGCCCGATAATGGCAGGGGAGCGGTCAAAGATGCGTTCACGGCCACGAGAAAAATAACGGACACGATCGTGTTCGTCAACGAAGGTCATATCAATGGGTACATTGGTTAATAATAAATCAATTTGCTCCCTGGTAAGCGCTCCGGTCGAAAGAGGAATTAATTCTTCAACTGAGGCACCTGATTGTGTGGAATTTGTCTCAGGGGTTAAATTCTGTTCTGCGTCCTGGGGCTGCCATGATGTATCTGGTTCGACATCAAAATAGCCTATTTCTTCTTCTTGGGCTCGTATTTCTGCCCATTCTTGCTCGCTCAACTTTTCAAGTGCGTAAGGGAAAAGAATTTTCTCTTCTTTGTAAATCATCTCGATGATGTCCTGTGACATCTGCTTATACTGCTCTTCGGCGGTTTTTAAATCGGGCTCAGGATCAATAAGATGGTCTTTAAATTGTTTGATTTCTGACCGGATTTCATTATCAACGCCCCACATCACCATTGATGGGCCTTCAAACCCAATTCTTTCAAGGTAGGGGAAGAGGATATTTTCTTTGCGTGAATAATGTTTTTCGATGGCTGTGAGGTTCTCGGTTAACTGGATGAGCGTTTTCAACTTATCCTGGTTTCCATCAACCCAGCCTTGTAAAGTTTCTTGCATGGTCTCCAGTAGGCGCATAATGACTTCATTTTCCATGCGAAATGTGAACACAGGATGACCAGGTAGCGATTCAGGGGGAAGCGCTTCATCTAGCGAATCCTGAAAGACAGCTACGTGCAGGTCACATAAGCGCTGAATTTCGCTTACTGGCATGCCTTCGCTGATTAATGCTCGTTCTGTTTCTGCAATTTCAGCAGCAGTTGCCCCGCTAATGACGTGTCCAAATTGTTTCTTTAATTCCTCAACGGTTTCGCCGGCATGTAACCGTTGGATTACGTTTTTAAGAGCGTCCTTGCGTGCGCTCGTACTGTCGATAGGTTTGGTCATTTTTCCTCCAAATCATGGTCATGTTAGTTGATAAAACATCATAATTAATGTAAACGTTGGCGTGGCTACTTACGCTATGGGCTAAGCAGTCATAATCATCATAAAAGAAACTAAAAAGATAATTATTATCGCATTTATTATACCTGCAAAACACACAATGATGATTATAAAGGGTTAAATTCTTGAGCTTGTTTTATTTTTTGTAAGGACTTCGTGTATAATATCAGCAAATAAAACGATCTAAAAGGAGGAAAGATGACACAGGAAACTCAACTGGATATGATTGAAGCTCTTCTTGGTAAGATGACTTTAATAGAAAAGGTGTCTTTACTATCAGGTAAAACTCCCTGGCTGACAAACTCGATTGAAAGATTGGGAATACCATCGATTGTAATGACCGATGGGCCCCATGGGATACGCACTGGGGGACATGGAACGGGAAGGATTGTTAGCACAGCAACAGCTTACCCAACCGGTATTTCTATGGCATCTTCTTGGAACAGAGAATTAATTGAACGTGTAGGGGTGGCTTTGGGGGAGGAGACTCGTCATTTAGGCTGCCATGTATTGCTTGGTCCTTGTGTAAATATTGTTCGCTCTCCCCTTGGCGGACGTAACTTTGAAACATTCTCAGAAGACCCATACCTGGCGGGACAAATTGGCGTTGCCTACGTGAATGGTGTTCAGAGCCAAAAAATTGGGGTGTCGCTAAAACACTTTGCCGCTAACAACCAGGAATTTGAACGCCACAGAAGTAACTCTGTGGTTGATGAGCGCACTTTGCGAGAAATCTACCTTCCTGCTTTTGAAACAATTGTAAAAGAGGCAAACCCATGGACGGTAATGTGTTCTTATAACCGCTTGAATGGAACTTATGCCAGTGAGCATGAAGAGCTATTGCGTTGGCTTCTTAAGGATGAATGGGGATTCGAGGGCGTGGTCGTGTCAGATTGGGGGTCGGTCCATAATATTTACCAACCCATCCACGCTGGACTTGATCTTGAAATGCCTGGCCCAGCAAAATATTTTGGGCTGCAACTTGTGGCAGCGGTGAATAATTGGCAGCTGGAAGAGGGTTGGGTTGATGATGCTGTTCGGCGAATGCTAAAATTGCTTTTACGATGCGGCGTTCTCGCGAAAGAGGCCCTCCCACAAGGCAGCGGTGATACCCCTGAACATCGGAAATTGGCACGAGAATTGGCACAGGAATCGATGGTATTGTTGAAAAATGACAACCAGATCCTGCCACTTGATCGTAAAAAGATAAAGAAACTGGCAGTAATTGGCTTGAATGCCAACAATGTGGTTAGCGGTGGGGGTAGTTCTCGGGTAGAAGAACATTACTGGGTAACCCCATTGGATGGTTTATTGGCGAAATTTGGGGATCAAATGGAAATCGTTTATGAACCGGGATACGATAACCGAATGAACCCAAAATCCGTTGAAAAGGAACGCTTTACCCATCCCGATGGTACAACCCAAGGTTTGAAGGCTGAACTATACAATAATTTAGACCTTTCTGGCGAACCAGATTTGATTAGAGTTGATGATCGTATTTCTGCCTGGTGGGATGGATCTGGGCCTGCAAGTGGAATTATCTCTGAGAAGCGCTTTAGTATTCGTTGGAGTGGTACTTTTACCGCGACCGAGACGGGGGATACTGAATTCTTTTTGATCAATAGCGGTACGGCGCGAATTTGGCTGGATGAACAGATGATCCTCGAAAACGAAGCTGGCCTTCAAACCTCTGTTGACCTCGATT
This sequence comes from uncultured Candidatus Brevefilum sp., assembly GCA_964411385.1. Taxonomy (GTDB): domain Bacteria; phylum Chloroflexota; class Anaerolineae; order Anaerolineales; family Anaerolineaceae; genus Brevifilum. The sequence continues at coordinate 39,853 of CAYPKT010000005.1, forward strand.
TGGACAGGATGGTTGTTAAAACGACCGTTAAACTCGAAAGAAATAAAACCTATGCTTTTAGGGCAGAGTATGTGAGCGGAGAAAATAATCCTTTTGCCAAAGTTGACTTTTTATACATTCCTGCTTTGAGCGTGCAGGGTGACCTTATTGAGCGAGCTGTTAGTGTCGCCAAGAATTGTGATGCCGCAATTGTGGTTGCGGGCTTATCTAACACCTACGAGAGTGAAGGGTATGACCGCCCTGATATGGATTTGCCTGGGGATCAAGATGAATTAATTCGCGCGGTGGCGGGTGTAAACCCAAAGACAGTCGTAGTGGTCAACGTTGGTGCGCCAGTTAAGATGGACTGGATTAAGGCTGTGAATGCAGTCATCCTGGCTTATTACCCGGGACAAGAGGGGGGACATGCTTTGGCAGATATCCTCTTCGGTGATGTGAACCCTTCGGGCAAATTAACGGTTACTTTTCCAAAGCGTTTAGAAGACAACCCCGCTTACCTGGATTATCCTGGTTTGAAAGATGTTCATTACGGTGAAGGTGTTTTCGTCGGTTACCGCTATTACGACACGAAAAATGTGGCTACTTTATTCCCCTTTGGTCATGGTTTGAGCTATACAACTTTCGAGTATAAAGATTTAAAACTGCCAGAAAAAGTAAGCGAAGGAGAAGATTTTGAAGTTTCATTAGTTATTGAGAATGCAGGTAATCGCAGTGGCAAGGAAGTGGTTCAGCTATATGTTCATGATGTTCAGGCGAGTTTAAATCGCCCAATTAAAGAACTTAAGGGCTTTACGAAAATCGATCTTGAACCTGGAGAATCAAAACGGGTAAGCTTTACCTTGACTCCCAGGTCTCTTGCATTTTTTGACCCAAGTTTGAGTGAGTGGATAGCAGAACCTGGCCAATTTGAGGTGATTGTTGGATCAAGCTCACAGGACCTGCGCTTACGAGGTGTTTTTGAATTGTGTTCATAAAAAGGGTTATTAACTAAAAAACCTTGCCCCCCACAACCCGGGGCAAGGTTTACAATCAATAAGTCTATTAAAGCTCGCTTTTTAAACAGCGTCACCTTCAACACCAGGGCCCCATCCACGGTTATTGAGCGTTGAAAGCGGCTCAAGATTAAAGGCGAGCTTGGTTTCAGCTTCAACTAATAGCTGATTAAAAGCGGTTTCTAAAGGTAAATTGGTTTCTTGAAATTGGAATACGACGTCCGCAGCCCATTGAATATAATCTTGGCAGCGTTTGAGTGACCAGCCCTTGGGAGGCGAACTGAGCACGTCTCTACAATTAGCGAGTTTATCGGCAATTTTTATGATTCGTGCCGGGTGTGAGAGGTTAGCTGCATGGATAATTTGCAGTTGCTTTCTGCGGTTTTTTGGTAAAGATTTGTCATCAGTAACCTCAAGCACAAGGTGAAGAACCTCCTCGCCAAACAACTCGACAATTTCTGTCGGTTGGGTTGCGGTATCTTCTAATGTATCGTGAAGAATTGCAGCAATTAAGATGGAGGGTTCAATGACTTGCCCTATGTTGACAATTAAATGGGCTACGGTCAACGGGTGGATGATATAGGGTGTGTTCTGTCCATCTTTGCGGATGAAGCCGTGGTGTTTTTGCGCCGCAAAGATAACTGCATTGAAGATTGAATCCAAAGCGGCGGGTTGAATCATGATAGAAAAGGTATCTCGTTAGAAGGAAGACCATTTCGAAAAGAATTATTGTTGTTAATCATGACCTCCCTGTTCTTTTAACGCTAATCTCGTAGCCGCAATTCAATGATCGCACCGTTGGCAACTTTACGCATCTCAAATTCCTGGCTGTTATTTTTGATCATTTGGCTCACCTGTCTGTGCCCATAAGTGCGGGGATCGAATCCTGGGTCTATTCGTCTGAGGGCAGTACCGATTTCGGAAAGACGCGTCCAGCCATCATCATCCGCACCAATCATATCAATAGCCTGGCTAACTAATTCAACCATTTCACGGTCTTGTTCCGATAAGCCATTGGTTTTTCGCCGAGCGCTGCGACCGGTAGTTTGATTCTTCTGTTTTAAATTTTCAGTGTAAATAAAGACATTACACGCGCTAACAAAAGCACGAGGTGTGTTTTTCCTTCCGATCCCAACCACTAATAAACCACTTTCGCGAATACGAGTAGCCAATCGAGTGTAATCACTATCGCTGGAAACTAAGCAGAACCCATCGACATGCCCCGAATGCAAAATATCCATCGCATCGATGATCATGGCGCTGTCGGTTGCGTTTTTGCCTACACTGTAGCGAAACTGTTGTATGGGCTGAAAAGCATGGATATTAAGTATCTCTTTCCAAGAATTCATGTTAGGCGTTGTCCAGTCGCCGTAGACACGACGAATGGTTGCATTACCATATTTACCCGCTTCGACGAGGGTTTGTTCGATGAGCGAAGCTTGCGCATTATCGCCATCAATGAGAATAGCTATTCGACGGTCGATATCTTCATTTATTTCAGGTTGTAAAGGAGTATTTCTTGCCATAATAAAATTATACCTATAAATTATTGTAAATAAATTCACAAATGTTGAATATTCTTAATTTGATCTCCTCAGTTTAACTTGTTAGCAAAAAAATACAAAATCATATAGGTTTTCCACAGTTAACTGTGTTTGGTTTACTGAAGAGGAAGAGTTGTGCAAGCGTACTGAAATAAACAAAGATGAAGGCAAAATTTTAACGGTATGGTCTTTTCAATACCCCAAATTTGATATTTACTGAACAAGTGAACAGGTTGAAGAAATTTATTAAATTATTTTAGCGGTTGTTTACGTTGCTTACGCCCAACGGGAATAGTGTCTAACGTAATAATCCTGGTGGTAATCTTCTGCCTCATAAAAAGTAGCAACCGGTAAAATTTCAGTTACGATAGGGTAACGATACTTACAGCATTTACCAAGTTCAGCTTTGACGTTTTCAGCAATTTGACGTTGTTCTTCATTGTGATAGAAGATAACAGAACGATATTGGGTGCCTACATCTGCTCCTTGGCGATTAGGGGTGGTTGGATCGTGTAAATCGAAAAAAGCTTTCACAAGATCTTGATAGGAGATTTGTTCAGGATCGTAAGTTATCTGCACAGCTTCAGCATGACCTGTTTTGTTGGTGCAAACCATTTGATAAGATGGATTTTCAACGTGCCCGCCGGTGTAACCTACGATAGTTTCAAGAACACCCGGTAATTTCTGTAAATTTGCCTCGACGCCCCAAAAACAACCAGCGGCAAATGTTGCGGTCTCTATTGACATAATTATTCCTTTTCTTCTTGATCAGGCTCAAAGCGTAAAGAAGCTGAATTGATGCAATAGCGTAACCCAGTTGGCTCAGGGCCATCATTGAATACATGACCGAGATGGGCATCACATCGAGCGCATACGACTTCGGTCCGTTTTCTTCCCAGGCTACGATCTTCGTGGTATTCAATGTGATCCTCAGCTACTGGTGTAAAAAAGCTTGGCCAACCTGTGCCTGAAATAAATTTCGTTGAGGATGAAAAAAGTGGTAAATCGCAACACACGCAGTAATAAGTCCCTTCTAATTCATGATTATGAAAACCATCACAAAAAGGTGGCTCTGTACCTTTGCGGCGGGTGATCTCATACTGTTCCTGAGTAAGCTGTGCTTTCCATTCAGCATCTGTTTTGAAAATTTTCTCTACCATTATTGCTCCTGAAAGATTTTATTTATTAAAATTTTACCCTTAACAAGATAAATAACATATAAATTATCTGTAATTCTTACAGAATAATAATATTCTGGCTAAGAAGGATTTAAAGACTATAATACAACAGCGTAAATTATACCGGCGACATTGTTTTATGAAATATTTTGGAGTGTTGTTTGAAAAACGGAATTAAAAATACGGTGACGATATTGAATAGTGGGCTTGCGCATAAAGGAAAATTTGCAGCTGCAGATCAAGCAATTATTTCGATCGCAAATTTTTCAGCGTCTATCCTGTTAACGACAATGGTTTCGCCAACGGAATTAGGGGCGTACATGCTTGGCTTTTTGGCGATTTATTTTGTGCGTGCTATACAGGATGGTCTTATCGTTCAACCACTAACCGCATACGGCGCAGGAAAAACAATGCAGGAATTCAAACCCTATTTTACCGCTGCTTCAATCCATCAGGCTGCATTATCTATCGTTGTTTCTGTGGCAGCAGCACTATTAGGTTGGATCCTGACTCAATTTGGTAATGACACTTTAGGCCCAACAATATTTGTTTTGTGGTTTAGCTTTTTTACCTGGCAGTGGCAGGAATTTTTTCGACGTGCTTTTTACACGCGCGGCGAGGTTCATAAGGCGATGTGGGTGAGCTTTGGTGCGACGGTGATTCGTCTTGCATTTATTGTGGTCCTTTCAAAGTTTGCTCAGGTGACGGGATTAACTGGCATCAATGCCATTGGTTGGGGCTCTTTACTTGGGGCATGCCTTGGCTTATTGTTAGCTAAAGATTACTTCTCCATAGATTACCAAGATATTTTTGAAGTATGGCGGAATAATTGGAAGTTCGGTCGTTGGATTTTGGGTGCCAGCTTGGTGGATTGGATTGTTGTTGATCTGTACCCGATTCTTGTAGCCGGGATGATTAGTTTTGCTGCTACTGGCGCTTATCAAACGCTTCAAAATTTGGTCGCGCCCATTCATGTACTATTACGTGCCATGGATAATTTTGTCACCCCGATATTGGCGAAGGCTTACGATCAATCGGGTGTTGGCAAAGTAAATAAAACGCTCAAGATGATATTTATCCTCGGTGGGGTCCCTGTGATTGGCTTGTTAGTTATTGTGATTGCCTTTACCCCACAATTTCTATTTCTCCTAAAAGGTGATACGTATCTTCCCTATGCTGGCGGGATCTATCCGATGGCAGTATTTTATTTGTTCCTGTTCGTCAACCGCCCATTCCAGATGGTTTTACGAGCTGTTCGTCAAGGGAAACAAGTATTTTGGGCCAATGTTTTCGCAGCGATCAGCATATTTACAGCGGGCATTTGGCTGATCAACGTTTGGGGGTTATATGGCGCAATTGGTGGTCAAGCTTTGAATGCAATCATTATCAGCGTATTTTCTTATTTTGCATGGAAGAAGTTCGTCAGTAAGGCAATAAAAAGAGAAAAATCGTTTGGATAATATTTGTAAACTTGCCAAATGACATTATCGTTACTATTGTGGTTTTTCGACTTGAAGAAGCGATCGGATTTTTAATTCAGGGTTGGTTTCTGGCAGCCAGCGTAAGGCAAAAACCAGGTAAAAAGCGGATAATAATAATTTGATATCTACCCATAATGAGGCTTTTTCGATATAAACCAGGTCCCAGGCTAATTTTTCATCTGGGGTGATGTCGTAGCTGTCAGTAACCTGGGCCAAACCTGCTAAACCTGGTCTGATATGGTGGCGTTGAGCGTATTCAGGTAGATTTTGTAAATATCTGTGGACTAATACTGTTCTTTGAGGACGCGGGCCCACCCAACTCATGTCTCCTTTAAGGATGTTGATGAGCTGCGGAAGTTCATCGAGCGCAGTTTTGCGTAATATCTTACCAAAGAATAATACTCTTTCGTCATTTTCATAACCCGAGATGGGGCCAGTATCTTTTTCAGCATCAAGAATCATTGAACGAAACTTAAATTGCTTAAAATTTTTGCCCCCTTTTCCTACTGCATTTTTAACAAAGAATAATGGGCCTGGATCTTCCCACCAAATTAAAATGCTGATTAACATCCACAATGGCGCTGACAAAAAAAGAGCGAGGAAACCAAAAATAATATCGAAAAAGCGCTTCCCAGGTATCCGGTTGATTTTCGATTCCATGATCGATTGGTGCCAATTGAACACCTCTATTTCGATCTGTTTTGAGGGTGGTGCATTATTTTCCATCCACCCTCTTTCCATGATGGCTGCGAAAAAATTGCCTGCGAAACTCGCACTGATCATTATTAACAATAAACGCCAATTGAATTCATCTTTTACCAGGGCGCAAGGAATAAGAGTCATACACAAATTGATCAATAAAGATATAAAAAAAGCTGTTCGATAACGAACTTGGATAGAAATTGAGTTCACATCAAGAATACGAGTGAGAGCGAAACTTAAAAAACCAGAGATAACGATTGCGAAGAGGAGTTGGAGAGGCACCCTAAAACCGCTAAAACCTTTTAAATTTAGCCAAGCCATAAAAATGGTTAAAGTTAACCCCAAAATAACCCAGTCTGTTTTTATTTTGAAATTATTCCTTTTATATTTTGGCATTATTATTCGATGTTGTTCTCTAATTTGTTATGCATTATTTATAATAATTAATATGATGAGCGTCAGGATTGGGGTAATTGTACGCCAGTTGGTGGGTTTGCGGACAGATAAAAATGGGTTGGGTAATTGGTCGCTTGATATTTAACAAGGTATAATGCGGTAGTTAAAAAGTTTGATTAGCTTCTTTTAAAACCTTTCTAGATTGGTTGGCTTATGAAAAAACCTGTCATCATTATAATCGCCATCCTATTAGTTACCACAATCGTAGCGGCGGGTGTTTTCATAAGCAGTAAATGGAATAAACCATTAGCGGAGCCTTTGGGTTTGCCAACCCGTATACCAACGACCGAAATCGTTGCTGAAACGCCTCAGCAATTACCTTTAAAGGATGACGTTGAAGACACTATTGCTACTGAAACTGCTGTTGAAACAATAGCGCCGACTTCAACAAAAGCACAGCCGGTTTGTGGAGGTCCAGAGTTGATGTATATCCTGGGCATTGGTGCCGATAGTGGCTATGGTTATGATTACGGTTTGGCAGATGTGATCAGAATTGCCCGGGTGGATTTTGTGACACCAAAAATCACCGTGTTAACTATTCCTCGTGATCTGTGGGTAGAGTTCCCAGATATTGTTGAAGACTTTGCAGATAGAGTTAATCACGGCAAACTAAACCAGGCCTACTTTTATGGCGGCCCAGGCATGGGATATTATAACGGAGAGGGCGGGGGACCCGGTTTGCTAGCTCGTACACTTGCACACAATTATGGGCTGTATGTTGACCATTATGGGGCTGTCAACATGAATGCGTTTGTGAAAATCGTCGATGCTTTGGGCGGAATTGATATTTACCTTGACCAGGATTGGGATGGAAAACCGGTTGATGACCAAACCGAAGATATGGGTTATTTTACAGCTGGCAATCACCATATGACGGGCCTCCAGGCTTTAAAATTCTCTCGGATTCGTAAGAAATACAGTGAGGTTGCCCGAACAGATAATCAAACCCTGGTGTTGTGCGCTATCAAAGATAAAGTTCTTAGCCCAAGTGTTGTTGGAACGATTCCTAAATTAATTAGCTCTTTAATTGGCGAAATACAAACTGACCTTACACCTGCTCAAATTAGCCAATTGGCTTGTATATTGACCAAACTAGATAAGAAAAACTTGCAATTTGTTCGTTTTCCAGATGAGATGATGGTGCAAGGGCGAATATATGATGAAAAAATGAAAAATACAACCTTCGTGTGGAATATTCCTACAGAAGATATTCAAGCATTTATTCGCGATTTTGAAAACGACGCGATCCCACTAAACCAAGGCGGTGGGATGACCTGTCCCTAACCAATGGCATAAAAATATAAAAATAAGGTTTAGACTCTGTTATTGTAAGGGTGGTTTTGGATCTACAACCAATAGCAAGAAGAGAAGAGCTGCAAAAAAACGCACACCTGCAGATGTAATGACAACCCCAACAAACTCGATTCTGGGGATTAAAAATGAGCCGAGGGCAGCGCCAGCTGCCAGAGAAAGTGTAACAAGAATTTGATGGTAAGCTGAAAAGCGCGCCCGGTGTTCTTCGGGTGTTTGGACCAGCAAATTGCTGAAACTGACCAGGTTAAACCCACCCCATAGAATGCCACTGATTGCCTCAATAACAATTACATGCCAGTACTGCCTGACCCAAATCCCCCATAAAAGAGTTGATACAGGAATTAATAAACTAAAAATAATCATCACCTTGCGGTAGCCTAATTTATCGGTTATTAATCCAACACGCCGTTGAACGAGCATGCTGGCAGCGGTGTTGATAACGGTGACGAAGCCTATCATTGCTGCCGTCAGATAGAGAGAATCTACCAGGAAGACATTGAAAAACGGAGCGGCAATATTCACTGCAAAATTCCATACTGCCACGAATACAGCGAACTTAATAAAATGTGGATATTCTTTAATCGTAGAGAATGACCCTTTTAGGCTATCTACAAAACCTCTGAACCATGTTTGGTTTTTATTTTGGCTGTGGTTTAAGATATGGTGATTGTTAGGCTCGTTGATTCTTGAAAAAAGCCAGGTTGAAAGGGCGCCCAAGGTTGCTGCTAAAAGAAATGACAATTGATAGCCAAGGGGCTCACCGATTTTTGTAATTACTTCGCCGATTATTAAAGCAACGATCATCCCAGATAAGCCCATGATGAAATTTCGTGCTCCAAAATAGCGTCCTCTTCCTTCCATTGGGACGATATCACCAATAAGTGAAATCCAACCAGGGTAGGCAAAATTAGCAGCAGCATCACGGATAAGGACCAGAGCAAAAATTATCCAAATTAAATTTCGCGATCCTAATAAGAAAAAGGGGATAAGCGCCATGAGAAAGGTTGCTGAACGAGAAATAACGGAACCTTTTACTGTTGTCCATTTTCGTTCGCCTGAAATTTCAACTACATAGGCTGCCGGCAAAAGCAAAAGTGCATTCAAAAGATTACTAAGAGAATTTAAAATTCCAATTTGCTGACCGGTGGCGCCAAGAGACAATAAATAAATTGTGATGTAAGTAAGGACTATCTTATCTCCGGCAGCTGCTGAAAGCCCATCCAGAAAGAATAGCGTCAAATTTCGGCGCTGAATGGAGGGTAAATGGATTGCCCAGGACCCTCCCCAGGTAAAGCGGATTAAGTATCGTTTAAGGTGCGTCCATTGGTTTTGCAAATATTTAGAACTCACAGATTTTAACCTTATGGCGTTTGATAGATTGACATATTAACAACAAAAGCTGTTATAGCATATTGATTTGGTGGGGTATGAGAACACTGGGTTTTTAAAAGGTCAAAAACTTGTTCGATCTGTTTTTCTTTTGCCGGAATCAATAATGTAATATTCCCATAGCGAAAAAAACCACCAGTGCTCGCCATCCTGGTAATGGGATAATCAGCTTTGATGAGAGCTTCAATGATACCTTCACCATCTTCCGCATGAACGATGGCATAAATAAATTTCATCACAGCCTTTATATCTGTTCAAAATATTCTACAGGCATCCCATACAAGGTGGCACCGCCTTCAAGCGATTCTATGGTTGGCAAATACCCAAGCTGTTCAAAAGACCGCATAGGCGCGGGAATAAACTTGCGGTATGGTTTACAATATTTTTGGATGAGACCGTCTACCTCTTCAAGTCTGGTGTGATTTAAACCCATCAGCAGACAATTAGTAGGTTCATGAAATAAGCTGCTACTGCTATCTATAACTGTAAAATAAAAATGATTTTTGTTAAGGTTTGCCATCAATTTATTAGATTGTGATTCGGAAACAAGGATTATAATCAATAAGTCAATCTCTTGATCAGCCATTTTTTATCCTTTAGAAATTGTTTTTAGTCCTCTTATTTTACATCAAATGGGTATTATCTTCAGATAGTTTGATTTTGTGAGGATATCATTATTTTGCTAAATATTAATAGCAATGATAAAATGGGAAAAGAAAATGATTGAATAAAATTAATTCAAGGAAAATTTATGGATAAAGAAAAAAACCGCATCTGGATATTCCTCGCTTGGTTAACTGTAATTTTATGCGGTTGTATAACATTTACGAGTTTTGGCTTAGGTATATGGCAGACTGTTGCATCAGTTAGTCGTTTACCGACGTTTTCAGATTACGACATGAGCTACCAAACGGATCTTTTCGGTGCTGTTGGCTTGCTGTGTATGAGCGGTGTTGGCTTGTTGATTTTAGTTATTCTATTAATCATCATGTTGAAAACACGACACAAAAAAGAGCAAATTAAACCCATTGCTCCGCTGGAGCCGACAGGTGCTTCTGAGGATGATCCGATCCCCCCAACAAGTTAGTTGCAAAGCATAATTGAATTGTGAATATAAAAAGCCTGGTAAATTAATTTACCAGGCTTTTTTGATAGGTTGGTAAAGAATGTCAATCTGATGGAGGGGTTCCATCCCCAATGCCACGCGGCACCCATTTTTGTTTGTCCTCACGCAAGCGGTGGATTAACCCGCCACGTTGATGGAGGTGATCGAAGCCTTCGGGTTTAATAAACATAGCCTCGCCTTCGAGTAAGCCAGCAACACCACTTTGCCCTGGCTCGAGACCTTCCCTGAGAAATGGTCTTACCAAGACTGGATCGATTGGTTCATATTGTGCAGGTTCTTCATAGGTGGTTATATAGCCTTCATAATTTCGCAAGACGACTTTATGATCGGAATAGCTGAGGATGTAATTTGGGTTGAGAGGGATTTTCCCTCCGCCGCCGGGTGCATCAACAACGTAGGTAGGCACGGCAAAACCGGATGTGTGCCCGCGTAATGCCTCGATGATTTCGATGCCCTTCCCGATGGGGGTGCGAAAGTGTCCTGCGCCATGTACCAGGTCACATTGATATAGGTAATAGGGCCGCACGCGGATTTTAACAAGATCGTGAGACAACCTACGCTGAATATTTGGATCATCATTAACGCCAGCAAGAAGCACAGATTGATTGCCAAGTGGGATGCCAACCCTGGAAAGGCGATCACAGGCATCGGCTAATTCAGAGGTGATTTCGTTGGGGTGATTAACGTGTATATTGAGCCATAGAGGATGGAACCTTTGAAGCAGCTCACATAAATCATCGGTTATACGTTGTGGCATGAATACCGGCACTCGAGAGCCAATCCGGATGATTTCGATATGTGGGATTTCACGCAGCGAAATTAGTAACCTCTCGAGAACTTTCGGTGCCAGGGTAAGGGGATCCCCGCCGGAGAGTAACACGTCGCGCACCTGAGGAGTGTTCCTTAGGTAATCAAGCTGTGCTTCGAAATCTTTACTCGAGAAGGTTTGGCTGGGATCGCCGACGATTCGAGAACGGGTGCAATACCTGCAGTAACTTGCGCATTGTGTGGTAACTAACATCAAGACACGATCAGGATACCGATGTACCAGCCCAGGCACCGGTGAATGCGCATCTTCGGCTAATGAATCCTCCATCTCGCCCGTGAAAGAATCTATTTCACCTGCGGTTGGAATAATTTGTTTCCGAATTGGGTCTTGTGGATTGTCAGGTTCAATTAATGAAGCAAAATAAGGCGTAATATCCACCCGAAACAAACCAGGCTGACTAAGTGCCAACTTTTCGCTATCGGTTAAAGAGAGAATTTGTTCAAAATCTTCGATAGAATTTAAACGATGACTGAGCTGCCAACGCCAATCCCCCCACTTTTCATCAGGGATGTTTTTAAAAACGGAAGCTCTTTTTGATGAAAAAGATTGCATGCCCTACTCCTTTTTTGAATTCAATTGTAATTAGCAGAAAAACCATCCGAAGGTATTATTTAGGTGAGAACTCGTACCTTCAAATGGATGAAAACTAAAAGATTAAAATTTTATTCATTAAACATTTCACCCACGCTAAGACCACGATTAGCACGGAATATTACTTCTGCCAACATATCCCCAATAGAAAGAACGATCAATCGGTCCCCGAAATAAGCCCTTTTTTCTGGAGGAATGTGAATGGTATTGGTAGTAATAAACTGCTTAACCGGTAATTCACCCAAGCGTTTTGCACCATCATGCGATAACACAGGGTGAACAAAAACCATATAGATGTCTCGTGCTTTATATTCTTTTAAGATCTCAACTGCGCTCACCATCGAGCCAGCTGTATCGACTTCATCATCGACAAGGATGACATCGCGACCTTTGACATCCCCAATGATGGTTCGCGAAATGGTTTTATGGAGATCTGGTGTTCGTTGCTTTTCAATAAAGGCTAAACCGGTGTTTAACAATTGTGAATAAGAACGTCCCTTTTTTGCAAAACCAAGGTCTGCGGTAACGACAACAGGGTTATGAAGTTTAGGTGCGATATTTTGCAAATATGTCTTTAAAATTTGGAACCCTCGAAGCACGTCACCGGGGATTGAAAAGAAACCTTGAATTTGACCAGCGTGCAAGTCGAAGGTCATGTAACGATCAGCTCCGGCAATTTGGATCATATCTGCAACCAGGCGAGCAGTGATCGGAACACGGGGCTGGTCTTTTTTATCTGAACGACCGTAACAAAAATAAGGAACAACTGCGGTGATACGACCGGCAGAATCTAACCTGAGTGTTTGAATCAAAATCAATAATTCCATAAGGTTTTGATGAACTGGCGCAGTTGTCGATTGAATAACATAACAATCCTGCCCGCGAACCGATTTATGCAGCCTAACGAAAAGATTTTCATTGGGGAACTGGATAATATCGCGCCCACAGAGGGGCAATTTTAAATAATCGGAAATTTCTTTTGAAAGATCTGGCGAGGCTGTACCAGCGAATAATTTTATATCCCCATAAAAATTTTCATGTGATATATTCGGTTTTATCATGTATAATAAATCCTTTTTTTACTATTCTTTGACTCTAACCACAGTCCATTCACTTTTTAGCACACTCATTAAGTGTACATCAAAATACTGCCCGTGCTGATAATGTGCCTGGCGGAATTTTCCTTCGTAAACAAAACCGGCTTTTTCGTAAGCCCGAATGCCGCGTTTATTTTTATCGTATACTCGCAGCCAAATGCGATGAAGGTTTAAAGTGTTGAACCCGTGCATAAGCATGATGCCAACCACTTCAGACCCATAACCTTTATCCCAGCAGGATTTTTCACCGATCATAATGCCTAACTCAGCAGATCGATTGCGCCAATCGATTTCGATTAATTGGCAATTTCCAATTGCACGGTAGCTTCCCGGTTTGGTGTGATCTTCAATATCAATGACCATGGCATGTTCAGCTGGATGTGATTTGAGCATGTTTTCAATCCAGCGTTCCTCCTCGATGGTTGATAAAGGACCCACGTTTACGAGGTTTTCGGTTACCTCTGGATCATTCATCCATTTGAGGAATAACTCGACATCTGTTTTTTCAACTGCTCGCAACCTGCAGCGAGGTCCGAATAAATGAGCCATTTTCCCTTACCTTTCTTAGGATTCACTTATGGCGTCAAACGAGTTGGTCCGCGGAAGATATAAACGGCTTCGCGAATGTTTGGAAGGTTCAATAAAATCATCATAAAGCGGCTGAGACCAAAACCAAAGCCGCCATGGGGTGGAGTTCCATACCTAAAATAATTAAGATAGTCTTGAATGCTTTCCAACGTCAGCCCTTTTTGTAAGGCCTGTGATTTGAGAATTTCGTAACGGTGCTCTCGTTGTGCGCCTGTTGCCACTTCAAGCCCTTTGCCTAATAAATCGAAACTGCGGGTAAGGTTCGAACCACCAGGGTGAAGCATGTGATAAAAAGGGCGCGCTTCAAAGGGCCAGTCGGTGATGAAGACATAATCATGATTTTGTGTTTCTTTAAAGTGGGCACCGAGTGCACGTTCTGCGCCTGGGTCAAGGTCATATAATTTACCTGGTGGTAATTGATAGTCGAGTTTCTTTAATAGTAGATGTGCATCGGCCATTGAAATTCGAGGGAAAGGCAAGTTTGGCACAGTGAGTTTTACATCAAAAGCTTTTTCTATCTTTTCGCCGTGCTTATCTAAAACGTTTTGATATGTATAAGCCAGCCAACGTTCCATCATCGCCATCACATCTTCATGAGAATCAACCCATGAGATTTCCATATCAACACCAGTAAACTCGGTCATATGGCGTGAAGTAAAGGAGGGGTCGGCCCGAAAAACAGGACCAAATTCAAACACACGTTCAAAACCAGCCGCCATAGCCATTTGTTTGTAAAATTGCGGAGATTGTGCAAGGTAAGCTGTGGTATCAAAATAAGGGAGGCTGAAAAGCTCCGCTCCACTTTCACTGGGCGTCCCCATAATCTTCGGTGAGTGTATCTCGATAAAATCAAGATCCAACCAAAATTCACGCATGGCTTGCTCTGCGGTCGTTTCCACTTCAAATAACAGGTGATTGATGTCTCGACGCAAATCGAGGTATCGCCAATCAAGGCGAAAATCCTGTTCGGGCAGGTATTCTCCATAGGGTTCAAACGGCAAGGGGATGTCGGCTGAATTTTCAACCTGAATATCTTCGAGTTGAATTTCAATTTCACCCAGTTTTACAATTTCGTTTTTTACAACTTTTCCCGTTAGCGTGAGCGCAGATTCCGTGCCGAGCCCTGAAATAAGCTCTGCTAATTCAAGGTTACCCTTTTTATAATGGGCAACTTGAACAAGCCCTGTGCGGTCGCGAATAATTAAAAACTGCATACTCTTTTGATCGCGAAGGGTATGCAACCATCCCTGGATCTTTACCTGTTGGTCGATGTGATTGGATAAATCTTTAATAAGGGTGCGTTCCATTGATCATACTCCTAATATTTGTTGTACCAGCCGTTAAACATTAATCCATTTTTGCTAATGATGTTGAAATAAAAAATCAACTGCCTCAATAGGACTATATTTCCTTTGAATAATATCTAATAATACCGAATCGAGCAGGTTTTTATCAAGATTGTTTTTCCAATTTTGGATTAACCTTTCCTGGATGAGGGCATCGAGGTCGGCAAGTAAGCGATTGGATTCTTTTTGTTGCCAAAGACCGGTTTTATGAAGGTAGTCTTTATGACGATAGATATCAGCGACTAACGCATCGATCCCCACCCCTTCGGTGGCAATCGTCTTGTGTAGCGGTCGCTGCCAAATTTTATCATCATGGGGGGCGGGTTCGGATGGAGCTTTAATTGTCGTATCAATTTGGTGTTTGCCTTTGAAACCACGCGGATTTTGCAAACCATACGACATTTCCAGCATTACGCGTAAGGCGCGTGAGGTTTGGTCAGCTCCTGGGCGGTCTGCTTTGTTAACGACAATAATATCCCCGATTTCAAGAATGCCCGCTTTAAAGGCCTGGATGTCATCGCCAAGGCCAGGCGCTTCGACAACGAGAACTGTATGTGCCAGGCTGGCGATATCAACTTCTGCCTGGCCTGCGCCCACAGTTTCGATGATGATCAAATCAAAGCCTGCCGCGTCTAAGACGGAAACAAAAGCAGCGGTTTGATGCGCCAGCCCCCCCAGGGCACCGCGAGAAGCCATCGACCTGATGAAGATGCCCCTGTCACCTGAAAGATCTCCCATGCGAATTCGATCGCCAAGCAAAGCGCCACCGGTAAAGGGGCTGCTGGGGTCAACTGCGATAATTGCTGTTTTAGGGGCTGCTTTACTGTTATTTTCTGTCCGAAAGTGCTTAGCCAACTGATTAACAAGCGTGCTTTTTCCTGTACCTGGTGAGCCGGTTACACCGATTAAATGAGCGCTGCCTGTAAAGGGGAATAAATGAGAAAGTAGATATGTGCTTTCCGCAGAGTTATTTTCGACTACGGTCAACGCCCGGGAAAGAGCCAAGCGGTCTCCCTGGCGGATAGATAACGGGTCGAGCTTTGACATCATTAGTCGCGGATTGGATTTAATGATTGGCGAATTTCTTCAACCACAGTTCGTGTATTTGTGCCAGGACCATAAACTGCGGTCACACCCAGCGCGAGTAAACCAGGAATGTCAACTTCGGGGATGATGCCGCCAATAAAGACTTTAACATCGTTTAGTCCGAGATCATGAAGTTTTTCAATGACTGCAGGAACAAGGGCGTTATGCGCGCCCGATAGAATCGAAAGCCCTACCACGTCCACATCTTCTTGTAGAGCGGCTTCGGCGATCATCTCGGGCGTTTGACGCAAACCAGTATAAATTACCTCCATACCTGCATCTCGCAGAGCCCTTGCAACCACTTTGGCGCCTCTATCGTGCCCGTCTAAGCCTGGTTTTGCGATCAATACACGAATTATTTTTTCTTTCATGTGAAACTCCATAAGTTTTTGTTCCAAAATTGATTATACCGCGTTCATTCCATCAGTAGATTGAAAAATGAGGCAAAATTTAATCTGAGACTTGTATTTAAAGAAAAGAATAACTAAAATCAATTAATCAATTCGTGGAACGAACAATGGAAACGACATCTAAACATACCGATGTGCAATCTCGCTTAGTAACAATTCTTTCCTTTTTGTTATTGCTTCAAACCCCATTATTGGTTTTCTTGGGTTTAAATTTATTGACCAACAATTGGTTTTTTCTAACCTCCTGGCAAAATTTTTGGCAAGCTTTTGTTTCTGCTTTTCAAATTGCTCGGGAAACGCCCGGCGAATTTGTGAAGGGAGAGGCATTGTTTTACAATTTTATTGCCTTTATATTTCTTGTGTTCAGTGCTGGAATTTCGTTTGCTGCCGGGTTAACTTTTTCTCGCGTTAAAACTGGGGTATGGATAATGGCCTTACTCGCACAAATAGGTACTCTTATCACTGGAATTGGTCTGTACATTATCCATCGCCCACCCCATGCCTATTGGCTAATTGTTATTGGTGTAATTATGGTTTTGTATTTGAATTATCGAGAGATTCGGCATTGGTTCTTGCAAGACGAAGAAAATGGAGCAGAGAAACCAAGTGCAGAATATTGAACAAACAGCTTTACTGAAGCGTTTCGAACCGATTTTGAAATTTACAAAGGGCGAACGCTTCTACCCATATAACGTTGATGATTATGTAAAGAAAGCCAGTTTATGGGTAAAAAGGCCAAAGCATCATCCAGAAATGGTTATGGACGAATCTGAATTAACACTGGATATGTTGGGTTCGTTGGAATTAGCCGGCCCAGATAACGTTTTTTATTTGCAATTTATTTCTCCATTGAACCTGGCTAAAGTTGCAGAGTTTCATTTTAATGAACTAAAAGAAGCCTTTAAAAAAGGCGAATTTCAACCTTCGTATAGCCGATTAGTAAGAGTGGGTTACCTAGCAAGGATCGTCGATGTGCTTTATGCTTTACTGTTGTTATTGCGAGGTCGAGTGCCGGGCGACTTAATGGCAGCTGCGGTGGTTACCTTTAACCAGATGTTAGAAAGTAAAAGATCATTTCAGTATTATGGACGGGTTGTTGAACAAAACGGATGGATTGTTTTGCAATATTGGTATTTTTACCCGTTTAATAATTGGCGTTCTGGCTATAATGGGGCGAATGATCATGAAGCAGACTGGGAAATGGTAAATGTTTATTGTTATCAAGAAAAAGAAGGGGAGATCAAACCAGCCTGGGTGGCATACGCGTCCCATAACTTTCATGGAGATGATTTACGCCGCCATTGGGACGACCCTGAACTAGAGAAAATTGATGATCATCCAATCGTTTACGTAGCGGGCGGCTCACATTCCAGTAATTTCCAGAGCGGTGAATACATGACGGAGCTGGTTCTTGGATTTTTAAAACCCCTGGCAGGGCTAACAAACCGATTTGAAAACTTTATTAAGAAAAGTTTCGGTTCATCCAAAACCCCTGGCCATTATGAAGAAAACTCTCAAAATGTGTTTACAATCCCTTTTGTAGATTACGCCCTTGGTGATGGGTTAACGATTGGATTTGGTTGTGAGGAAACCTGGGCAGAGCCAGTAATACTTGAAAATTCTATGGGATGGGCGATGAACTTCCACGGTTTATGGGGATATTATGCGCAAGACCCTTTTTCAGGTGAAGACGCCCCAGCCGGGCCTCGTTTCAATCGAGATGGAACGGTGAGACTGGCATGGTTCGATCCCCTTGCCTGGTCTGGCTTAGAGAAGGTTATTCCCCCTAACACCCAAAGTGAAGTTCTATTAGAACGCAAAACGGCAATTAATAAAACGATCATTAATATATCCCACGAAATTCAAAGTTTGCAAAACACACTGTATCACAAGGGGCTTGATTTAGATACCATCCGCGACCTTCCTCACTTCCAAAACGAGGTTATTGAAATTATTAAAGACCTGGATGAAGGGCGGAAGAAAATCATAGAAAAAAGACGACAACTGACGGTTGAACAGGAAAAACTAAAAGCGATTGTTCAATATGATGAAAATACGTCTCGAGATAGCCATCCGAATTCCTTACGTGCGCACATAAAACGTGCGCACCGCCCTCAGAGCAATAAAAATTTCCGCTTTAACCGCCTTGCAGAAGTCTGGGCTGCTGTTAGCATCGGGATTATGCTAATAGCAGTTGTTTTGTTGATCATGTTCGCAGAGCAGTATTTAGTTTATGGGTTTGGGGGTTTATTATTGGTGATGATCACAATTGAAGCAGCTTTCAGGCGCCGCCTGGCAAACCTGGTCCATAGTATAGCAGTTGTCCTGGCTTTGGTTGGATCAATAATTCTTATTGTCCAATTTTTTAAATATTTTGTTCTTGGCGCGGTAATGATCGTTGGGCTTTATATGATCATCTTAAATTTGCAGGAGCTTTTTACAAAAAAGTGACCAAGCGGTCTTCCCTTGGGCACGATCTGCACCCGTCGATTGAGGCACAAAGATTATGCGTGATACAGCGAAATACCAGTTATCGCCACGATTTCGCCATAATAAATACAATGATAGTCTTTGTCGGGGTAATGCCTGTCGATGTCTTCATCTAAAAAGCGAACCGGATTTAAGGCGTTGGCGTACATCTTTTGGCATTCAACAACCAGTTCTGCCTGGGTAAATGCTGGTGCCGGGACGACAAGAGAAGCTTCAGGCGTTAGCCCAGTGGCAGCAATTTTATCTCCGTCACGACCCGAATGATTGCCTAAATAATCCAATGCCTGGTGATACTCTTCCGGGAAGGCTGAAAGGGTAAAGGTTTGGTATTTCTCCATAAATTGGTAGGTGTACCGAGAGGGGCGTACGGCGACAAAAGCAAAGGGCTTGCTCCACATGGTACCGAATGCCCCCCAGCCAATGGTCATTGCGTTGTACATCCCTGATTGAAAATCGCCAGAGGCTAATAAAACACTGCGATTACGAAAAAGGTCATGAGGTTGAAGGTTGAAATTACTGATATCAATGGGTGTTCTGTGCATGGTAACTCCTTTTAAATGGTCAATTAAATCTTACCATTGATTGATGGTATGATGGTTTGTTTGTAGTGAATTATTGCTGGTAAATAATAATAATATTTTAAAAAATTCATTCAGAGGAGAGGTTGTTCGGGTATAATCGACGCTATGACAAACACATCGGATCGCCTGACAAATGGTGATATTCGGCCAGAAGACCAGTTTGACTTGGCATTACGCCCCGGCAGCCTGGGGGAATTGATCGGTCAAAACCAAATTAAAGAGAACTTATCCATTTTAATTGAAGCGGCAAAACTGCGGTCTGAGCCATTGGACCATGTTTTATTTTATGGTCCTCCAGGGTTAGGAAAGACCACCTTTGCCCATATTTTAGCAAACGAAATGGGCGTAAATATAAAGGTAACCTCTGGCCCAGCGATTGAACGGGCGGGTGACCTGGCAGCGATCCTGACGAATTTGCGCGAAGGTGACATCTTATTTATCGACGAAATCCATCGTTTAGGACGAGCAGTTGAAGAAGTGCTTTATCCAGCCATGGAAGACTTTAGCCTTGATATTGTGATTGGGAAGGGGCCTGCTGCCCGTGCGATCCGATTGAAACTGCCCCATTTTACCGTGGTGGGTGCAACTACCCGTTTGGCCTTAGTCACTTCACCGTTGCGCGCCCGATTTGGCGCCACTTATCGGTTAGATTACTATAAAATAGATTCACTTGTGGAAATTGTTCAGCGCGGGGCGACTCTGCTTCAGGTTGAATATGATGATTATGGTGTGCACGAAATTGCTTTGCGCGCCAGAGGAACACCAAGGGTGGCGTTACGGATGCTGCGACGGGTGCGTGATTATGCCCAGGTTCGGGCTGAAGGTAAAATCTCAAGCGATGTTTCAAAGGCAGCCTTAGACCTTCTCGATATTGATGGACAGGGGTTGGATGACCTTGATCGTCGGGTGTTGCTTTGCGTTATCGAAAAATATGATGGTGGACCAGTGGGGTTGAATACGATCGCGGCGTCAGTCAGCGAAGAGCCCGATACGATTATGGATGTGGTAGAACCATACCTGTTACAGTTGGGCTACCTGGAGCGGACACCAAGCGGTCGCCAGGTTACACGCTCGGCTTATCACCACCTTGGAATTGAATTTATTCCAAAAGACCAACAACAAAAACTATTTTAAAGACTCAATGGGCAATTATGCGTACAGCTGATTTTGATTACAATTTGCCGGCTGATCGGATTGCTCAAACCCCTGTGACACCCAGGCACAATTCGCGCTTGATGGTTTTAGATCGGAAAACTAAAACGATTGAGCACACTCAGTTTTGGGAGATTGATCGGTTTCTTACGCATAAAGACATCCTGGTTGTGAACGAGACTCGGGTGATCCCTGCAAGGTTGTTTGCTACCAAACAACCCGGTGGAGGGAAAGCTGAACTTTTACTATTAAAAAAAGAAGATGATGTTATATGGACTGCCCTGGTTGGTGGTAAAGGGCTGAATGTTGGACGAAAATTAATCATTAAAGGAGGGCCAGAGGTGGAAATCCTCCAGGTATTGAATGGGCCTCAACGACGGGTGCGCTTTACTGAACCGATTGAACCATTCTTTAGCCAAGTGGGGCACGTCCCGCTGCCGCCCTATATTCATACTGAACTTGATGACCCAGAACGTTACCAGACGGTTTATGCAAAAACGCCTGGTTCCTCGGCTGCGCCTACGGCTGGGTTACACTTTACACCAGCATTGTTCCAAAAGTTAACAGAGAAAGGCGTTAAGGTTGCGAAACTTACGCTGCATGTCGGGCTTGATACTTTTGCCCCTGTAACCGAAGACAACCCTCGGATACATAAAATCCACACGGAATGGTGTGAGCTAAACTCGCATTCTGCACAACTTATTAATGACACACGCGCCAATGGGGGGCGGATTGTTGCAGTTGGGACAACGAGCGTTCGTACGCTGGAATCAGCTGCCCGTAGTCAACCAGGGTTAAACAATATTCCAGCTTTTTCAGGACAAACGGACTTGTTCATACTGCCTGGCTTTGGGTTTCGGGCTGTGGATATCATGGTCACCAATTTTCATCTGCCGAAATCAACGTTGTTAATGTTGGTTAGTGCTTTTGCTGAGAGAGATTTTATTTTTAAGGCATACCAGGAGGCGATCGAGCGCGGCTACCGATTTTTCTCTTTTGGGGATGCGATGCTAATTTTTTAAACATTCTTGGTGCAATAATTGCACTTTATCTTTCAAAATTAAGAATTATTTATAAATCTCTAATATAAAGCCCTACCGTAGAAACCTTAAAATGTTATAATTTAAGGTGTAAAGATAGATTATTTGTTCGAAAAATAAAAGGAAAATTAGGATAATGATGCGATTTGATCGTTTTACTGAACGTGCCCAGGAAGCTGCGCAACGCGCTGCAGAGATAACACAGCGCTATGGTCATAACCAGATTGACACAGAACATATCCTGTTGGCACTTATTGAACAACCCCAGGGAGTGATCTCGCAATTGCTCGACATCATGAAAATTGATATGGAGATTTTCAAAGAGCGAATAGATTACATTCTACGAACGAACCCGAAAGCCAGTATATTTGCAGGAGGTGCCAGCCAAGTTTTTATTTCACCCCGGGTGAAACGAATTGTTGACCAGGCAAATGAAGAGGCAAACCGGCTAAAGGATGAGTACATATCAACCGAACATATCTTCCTGGCGATATTAAACGAGCGTAATACGCCAGCATCCCGATTGATGGAGGAGCTGGGAATATCACGCTCACGTGTGTTGGGTGCCATTGATGAGCTTAGAGGCGGTCAAAAAGTAAGTGACCCCAAGGCAGACACCCGCTATCGCACGTTAGAAAAGTACTCGCGTGACCTGACCCAAATGGCACGCGAAGGTAAATTGGACCCTGTAATTGGGCGTGATTCTGAAATTTTGCGACTTATCCAAGTGTTGAGCCGCAGGACGAAAAACAACCCGGTATTGATTGGCGAAGCAGGCGTGGGTAAAACTGCTATTGTCGAAGGCTTATCTCAAAAAGTGGCCACGAACGATGTGCCTGAAATTTTAATGGGCAAGAAAGTTGTCTCGCTTGACCTGGGCGGGATGATTGCTGGATCTCGTTTTCGTGGTGAGTTTGAAGAGCGTCTAAAAGCGACGATTGAGGAAATTCAACGGTCCGATGGAGAGATTATCCTATTTATCGATGAACTGCACACCGTTGTGGGTGCAGGCGCTGCTCAGGGAGCTATGGACGCCTCGAGCATGCTTAAGCCAGCGTTAGCACGTGGTGAATTGCAATGTATCGGCGCAACAACACTGGATGAATACCATAAATATCTCGAAAAAGATGCTGCACTCGAACGACGATTTGCACCGGTTTATGTGGAAGAACCTTCGGTTGATGACACGATTGAAATGTTGAGGGGCTTACGCGATAAATATGAGGCACACCATAAAGTGACCTTTTCGGACGAAGCCCTGGTGCAGGCAGCCAAACTCTCTTCTCGTTATGTTACCGACAGGCACCTTCCGGATAAAGCCATAGATTTAGTCGATGAAGCAGCAGCTAAATTAAGAGTGGCACTTTACTCTCTGCCGGATAATTTGAAAGAAATGAAAAATGAAATCGACAGGCTTAAAAAAGAAGAAGAGCAAGCCGGCATTGAGCGTGATTACGAACGGGCAGCATTGATGAAATCGGAGCGTATGAAGATCGAAGAAGATTTTTATCGCATACGTGAAGAATGGGAACAGGAACACAAACTTGACGAAGTTGTTGATGTTCATGACATTACAGAGGTCGTGAGCCAATGGACTGGAATCCCTGTTTCGCAAATGCTGGCAGACGAAAAAGAAAAATTGTTAAATATGGAAGATTGGATCCACAAACGGTTGATTGGACAAACCGATGCTGTGGCAGCTGTTGCTGACGCTATCCGGCGGGCAAGAAGTGGTTTAAAAGATCCGCGCCGTCCGATTGGATCGTTCATTTTTATTGGTCCTTCTGGTGTAGGGAAAACTGAACTGGCAAAAGCATTGACTGAATTTATGTTCGATGATGATGATGCCCTGGTAAGGATTGACATGAGCGAATACCGTGAACAGCATACAGTTTCACGCTTGTTTGGCGCCCCTCCGGGATACGTGGGTTATGAAGAGGGCGGTCAGCTGACTGAAGCAGTTCGCCGCAGACCTTATCGGGTGGTTTTGTTTGATGAAATTGAAAAAGCTCACCCTGAAGTGTGGAATGCATTATTACAAATTTTAGATGATGGTCGATTGACTGATGGTCAGGGCAGGGTGGTTGATTTTCGCAATACTGTTTTGATTATGACCAGCAATCTTGGTACAGAATATGTAACTAAAAGCGGAACCCTGGGCTTTTTAAGCACTGCAAACGAAGATGATAAATCAAATCGTGAGCATATTGAAAAGGCACTCAAAAGTGCGTTCAGACCGGAGTTTCTCAATCGAATTGATGAGATTATTCTTTTCTCACAACTCTCTAAAGAAGATATGCAAAAGATTGTTGCACTGCAGATGGAAGACATTCGTTCAAGGTTAGAAGACCATGGGTTGCATGTTGAATTGACTGATGCCGCATCGCTGTGGTTATCTACTGAAGGATATGACCCCGCATTTGGAGCACGCCCTCTTAAACGGGCACTTCAAAAACATATCGAAAGCCCATTGTCAATCAGCTTGCTGGCAGGCGAGTTTACCAGTGGTGATACTGTTTTGGTTGATGTCGCAGAAGACAAAATAATTTTTAAGAAAAAGGAAGCGGCCATCCTGCCAAAGATGAGTAAAGCAGAGGTGAAAGGTTAACTAAACGCTGTAATGATATAAAAGCCTGGCATTTTTTTGCCAGGCTTTTTTTATTAATATCGAATTTGATCTTTTTTAATTATTTTGTAGGATGAAAACTCACTAACAGGCCTTTAACAAACTTGTTTCTGCTTATAGGCAGCTCCGTTCAGGCTGATACATTTCTTAAACTATCGAATTGCTTTATACTTTAGATATGGATATTACGCACCATGAGATGATTGAAGTTTTATCTCAAGTCCCTTTGTTTTCTGATTTAACACCTTATGAATTGAAACGCTATGTTGGTTTGTTTCAACCGGTTTTGGTTAAGGCGGGTGATTTTGTTTTTGGAAATGGCGGTCCTTCAGACGCGGCTTACATTATTTTTGATGGGAAAATTCGCTTATTGGACGATGTAGATGACGATTCCACCTGTTTTGCGATAATGAAAATCGGGGATATATTTGGAGAGGAAGCTTTGCTTTATGATGACCCTCGAGATTATTCAGCTTTCGCAGTAAATGATGCCATCCTATTAAGGTTAGATATCAATAATTTTATATTTATCCTTGATAGTCTGCCAAATGCAGAAACCCTGCTCGACGTGTCGATTGCCAGCCGAAAGCTGGCAAATGAGGTTTTGCTGCAATGGCTGCATGAGGATGAATATGTACACGTCATTACCCGGCGACATCCTTTTATTCTTTTTTCTAAGCTTCTCCCGCCGATTCTGTCTGCGATTGGCGTTGTTATTCTGGCTGTTTTAATTCAATGGGTATGGCTTCCTGAAAGGTTTTTTGGTTGGTTATTCTTATTAATAGGATTGCCACCATCCGCTTTGTGGATAATTTGGTCTTATGCTGATTGGCGAAATGATTATTTTATCGTTACGAATAAACGCGTGGTGTGGATTGAAAAGATTATGTTTGTGTATGAAAGCAGGCAAGAAGCGCCGATGCGCACGATTATGTCCGTAGGTGTTAGCCGTTCACGCTTGGGTTCACTGCTGGGGTATGGGGATGTTGTCGTAACAACTTATGTCGGCACAATCCGGCTGAGAGAAATCGCCAACACAGAGACGACCGCAAAATTAGTGGAGACTTATTGGAAACAATCTGATCTTATTAACCGTCGAGAAGAAGCTAAATTGATGCAAAAAAAACTGCATGAAAAATTGAATTTACCATTGGATGAAGAGGATAACACAATACGAACGTATCAACCGCAAAGCGAAGCAAAGATTAACAGAGTGAAAGAACCGAGTTTTTTGACCTGGTTGTTCTCAGATTTTATTCGGTTGCGCTATGAACAAGATGGAGAAATTACCTATCGCAAACATTGGTTTATTTTGATCCAGCATATTTGGCTTGCCATTCTTTTAATGATTGGCGTGTTTGCTGTTGGCTTGTTGCGATTGAGTGGGAAGATTTCATTTTTGCCGGCGACGCCTTTTATCCTAGTGACCATCTTTTCAATGTTTGTCATCTTCTTGTGGATGCTTTACATTTTTGAAGATTGGCGGAATGATGTTTTTATGGTTACAGATGACCAGATCGTCGACTTGGATAGAAAACCCCTCGGAAAAGTTCGCAGACGCTCAGCACCGCTTGAAAATATCCTAAGTATAGAATATGAACGGCGGGGGATTTGGGGGTATCTGTTCAATTTTGGAACAGTATTTATTGATGTAGGAGCGACTAAACTCTCGTTTGACCATGTGTACCATCCTTCTAAGGTTCAAGAGGATATTTTTTACCGAATGGGTGAGCGCTTAGAACGTAAAAGACAATTTGAACTCGAAACCGAGCGTGAGCGAGTATCTGAATGGATTGCCAGCTATCACCGTAAAACGGGAGGAATACACAATATTGAGCCTAATCACCCCCAGGAGAAGAATTAAAGTCAAGCTGTTAAAATATGTCTTCCAAATGATGAAGTTGTGGGTAAAATTTAATGTAAGAGTTTATTATGACAATACAAACAATCTATACCTACCATGAAGATGTCTTACGTCAAAAAGCTGGGCCAGTTGAGACGTTTGATGAAGAATTACAAGATTTAGTTGAAGATATGATCGAAACCATGCGCGAAGCCCCCGGCGTGGGGTTAGCTGCACCGCAAATTGGTGTTTCTAAACAGGTGATTGTCGTTGAATTTGGAGATGAAGAAGACGATACGATCCCTCAACAACTATACGTATTTGTTAACCCAGAAATTGTTAGCCAGTCTGAAGAAACAATTGCTGGGTATGAAGGTTGCTTATCTGTTCCTGGCTATGTTGGGGAAGTTGAACGAGCACAGGTAGTAACGGTGCGCGGTCATGACCAATTTGGAAAAAAGAAGAGGATCCGGGCCCAGGGGTGGTTGGCGCGCATATTCCAACATGAAATTGACCATTTGAACGGAATTTTATATACCGATAGAGCTGAAAAAATCTGGCAACCTGACGAGGAAGAATCTGATACGATTTAATCTTCAATGTATTTAACGCGCCTTTCTCTGACCAATTTTCGAAGCTTTTCCCGGCTGGATTTAGATGTACCCCGGGAAATCTTTCTATTAGTAGGGGATAACGCTCAAGGTAAAACGACGGTACTTGAAGCCGTTTATCTATTATCGGCTTTGACGTCTTTTCATGCTGCCAGTGATCGCCAGTTAATCAGTTTCTCTGTTCCAGAAAATGGGCTCGCAGTTGGAAGAATCGTTGGTGAGTTTGTTAAACAGGGAATTCTTCATCGTATCGAAGTACGATTGATCCGAGAGCCAGTAGGCATCAATGGAAACCTGCGGTTTAGAAAAGAAGTCTTGCTGGATGGCGTCAAAAAGAAAAATAATGAGGTTATCGGCGCATTTAATGCTGTAATCTTTTTACCGCAAATGGCGCGTATTATTGAAGAAGGCCCTGCAGACCGAAGGCGATATCTGGATATGTTGATTTCGCAGGTTTCACCAAGCTATGTTTCCCATGTGAGCGATTACGCGCAAACATTAACGCAAAGGAATGCTCTGCTGAAGTTGTTAGCAGAACGTGGTGGAGATAAAAGCCAACTGGCGATATGGGATGGTATGCTGGCCAGGCACGGTGCTCGAATTATGAGAGAACGAATTCAAGTAATTCAAGAGCTTGAATTGGAAGCAAAGCGCGTTCATTATGATTTGACCCAGGGAAAAGAGGTCTTGCGATTGGATTATCAACCAGCCTATGACCCCTTGATTGTTCCTGAAGGGCAGATGGCTCTGCCCGTATCAACAATTGCCGATCGATCTGTCTTTTCGGTTGAGGAAATAGAGAGCGGGATTCTTGAAACCTTACAAAAACTGCAAAGAGAAGAAATAGCCAGGGGGATGACGACAATTGGACCTCATCGAGATGAGCTTAGATTCCTTAGCAACCAGGTGGATTTGGGTGACTATGGATCTCGCGGGCAAGGCAGAACTGCGCTGTTAGCACTGAAACTCGCAGAGGTCAACTGGCTTCGTAAGCGCACTGGCGAATGGCCGGTGCTGCTATTGGATGAAATTATGTCTGAATTAGATGTTCAACGACGAGAGGATTTGTTGGCAGCCCTTTCTGAATGTGACCAGGCGATATTAACGTCTACAGATGTTTCTATGTTCGCTGTAGACTTTATCAAAAATCACCCAGTCTGGCATGTGTCTACTGGTATGATTCGTCGAGATGCTGACCCAATAGAATAAGTAGAAAATGGAACACGATGAAATTAAAAGATCTTGTTAGAAAAAATCGCAGTTACCGCAGGTTCGATCAAAATTATCATATCGGCGCCGAAAAGCTGCATTCATTGATAAGCCTTGCCCAGTATTCTGCTTCAGCTCGAAATGACCAACCCTTAAAATTTTGGCTAAGCAACACAAAAGAAATGAATCAAACTATTTTTTCTCACCTCAGCTGGGCTGGTGACCTTAAAGGTTGGGCAGGCCCGCAAGAGGGTGAACGCCCCAGTGCATATATTTTGATTTTTGGAGATACAGAAATACGCCCTCAGTTTGGAGTAGACCATGGAATTGCTGCCCAAAGCATTACTTTAGGCGCTACAGAGGCTGGTTTGGGTGGCTGCCTGGTTGGATCGATTAACCGTGATGAATTGCGACGAGAATTAGAAATACCGGAACGGTACCAAATACTGTTGGCTATAGCCCTTGGAAAGCCTGCTGAAGACGTCGTTGTTGAAATGATGTCTGAAGAAGGCTCAACGACTTACTATCGCGATGAACATGAGACCCACTATGTGCCTAAACGTCAGCTGGCTGAATTAATTGTGCATGATGTTGAATAAGGGATAATAAAAAACCGCTGACATTCTTAGTCGGCGGTTTGTTTATTTACCAGGTTTCGGTTACTTTGTTTAAGGCACGGGGCTTGTCTGGATCGTAACCGCGAGTTTTTGCCAGGTACATAGCAAACAGTTGAGCAGGAATAATGGTCGTAATGGGTGACAACCATTCGGGGATACCATTTGGTAGTGCTAAGCCCTGGTTGGCCAATTCAAGCAATTCAGTTTGATCGCTGATTACAATGACCTCGGCGCCGCGATCCTTTACTTTTTCAATCATGTCTTTCATCTCGGCTGCCATGGTAACTCCAGGGGCTAAAATGAACACGGGGGTGCCTTGATCGACAAGTGCAAAGGGCCCATGCATAAAATCCGCACTCGAATATGGATCCGCAAGAGTGTAGGTGAGCTCCTTCATTTTGATAGAAAACTCGAAAGCTGTGGCGTAATTAAAACCTCGCCCGAGGATGATACAGTTTGTCATATAGCGGTAGCGTTCAACCAGTGATTGCACCTGTGCTTCCAATGTAAACATTTCTGCGACCTGGTTTGGGAGGTTAGTAAGCTCTTGCCGGCTGGATTCAGATGGGGTCAAGGCTGCAGAAAGCAAGGCAATTGCGGTAAGTTGGGCGGTGTAAGTTTTTGTGGCTGCCAAAGAAAATTCTTCATCGGCATTTAAATCCAGCACAAAATCGGAAGCAATCGCCAGATCTGAAATTGGGTTATTGGTAATCGCTGCAGTCAGTGCACCTTGCCTTTTGCCTTCAGCTACGACTGAAACAATATCAGGACTTTTACCGCTTTGACTGATACCGATAACCAGTGAATTTGTGAGGTCTGGTGGTTGTTTGTAAATTGTAAACAAGCTGGATGTGCCTAATGAAACCACTTTTTGGTTATGGGCGCCCAAAAGATATTGGGCATAACGGCCGGTATTATCGCTGGTACCGCGTGCAGCAACATAAACCTGTTTGATACCAAGACTTTGAACTTTGTTAGCAAGTGCCATAAATTCTTTTTGCGAGTGTGTAACCAGGCGTTTAATAACATCAGGTTGTTGGTGTATTTCTTGAAATAAATAAGTCTCTTGTAAAAATTTCATGACGCCCTTCGTTCTTATTGGTTTTGGTTTTAATTTATAGACTGTGAAACGAACGCAACTGCTTCCTCAGTGTTCATATTTTCTGTTGCTGTAAACAGGTCTTGGTCACCGATAATTGGATTTTCTAAAAGCGAGTATGCTAAATCTGAATGTAAACCCTTCTCAAGTGCACGACGAATTGCCAGAGGTGGTGTTTGCTGAGCATCAAAATCGAGGATTTTTCCGAAAAAGTTAACAACCTCATATGCAGCCTCGAAGGGCCCTGCAGAAAGATGAACGCCGTTGGCATTAATGTTGACGACCTCTTGCCCATAAAACTGGGGGTTAGCATACAATTGACCGCGAATTGATTCTGGCTTAGCATTTTCTGGGAAAGTATCGCCAACAAGTTCAAATTTTAAGTCATACCAATCGGCGTCTGTGTGAATAAGCATTAATAAAATCCGATGATCTTCTTGCGTGTAGTGTTGAAGTTGTGATGGATGGAACCCGTTAACTAAGATGAAAGGTTCTTCATGAATGGAGTCGGCAATGACATACAAACCACTGCGAACTTTTTGTGCACCCTGCCCGAACCAAATTTTATTTAGTTCTTCAATTGATACGGGGTAAGTTGCTAAGAATTCATGCCCACCGAGCACTTTAATATTATCGTTATCTTTGCGTTGTAATGTAGCAAATACCTGTTTTCGTAGATCACCCGTTATTATCGAAGATGCTTTTCGCGAAAGCTGATTAATAAAGCCATAGTGACGATTCATAATTTTGTATTGTTCTAATACGTTTCCTGGAAGCGAAACCACCCCATTTGTTTCAACTTTATATTCAGCAAATTTTGCATAAATTAAATCTAAACTATTTAGGATATTTTCATTTTCGTTTGTTAAGAATAGGTCTGGTTTTATGAAAAAGACCAATTCGTTTTGAAGAGTAGATTGCCCGATTTTTATGGGTTGAATGGTTTGGGTAGTTGTCGCGGAAAGGATTTCTGTGATGAGATCTTCATTGAACAAGGGTGTCATACGGTAATTGCCTCTTTTAGTTTGTTTTTCTATTTAATTATACCCATGAATAAAGAGAAAAATAAAAAGCAGGTGCAAAGATAAGCACCTGCTCTTGATTGTTAAATGGCTGTGGCGAGTTATGGTTGATAACAAATGGCAAACGAGTCGAATTTCTTCTCGAAGAGTGAAAGATTTCGAACGTAATTTACCCAACCATTGGAAGCCATTGTCGTGTTGGTTAATGTAAGCTCTTTCGTGATGTTAAAGCCGCCGCCGGTAACAATTGTGCCAGTAGGGCAATTCGTTTGAGCGTTAAAAGAACCAAAAGCCAGGACAGAATTATTCATCATGCTGGCTTGGGTGGTATTGCCAGAGGCGCCTGAAAGACAAACCGCATACACATTGGTTGTTTGGGCGGAAGTGGTATTGTTATCCACCGATATCAACCATCCATTGTCTGATTTTGTCGATTGAATTACTTTAAGTGAGGAATTATTTGCAGTCACCCAGCCTCCACCGGTTACAACCGAACCCGAAGGGCAGGCCACTGTGAGATCAGTTGTTCCTGATGGATCGATATTGACTTGTTCATATGTCTGGTCTGTTGAACCCCCTGAATTGAACAAGCAGGAAGCAGTCACATTAACAATCTTTTTCTCTGAGGACTTGTTGCTGGCGTAAACCCTCCACCCATTTCCATCTTTCATTGAGTGCCAAATTTGGACATCAAGTGGAGCTGAATATCCACCGGAGACAACAATGCCTCCAGCGGGGCATGAAACCGTTATATTGTTGCTTGAATTGCCTGAAATGGTTAATTCTTCGCTAAATTGCTGAGAATTAATGATTAATATTGGCGGGATGAATGTAGGTAATGGGATCCAAACTGTGGATGTAGGGGTGAACGTTGGTGCAAGCGTTGCGGTTGGCGTAAAGGTAGGTTTTACCGTGGGTGTTTGTGTAGGCGTTGATGTTTTTGTTGGTAATTCGGTCACATTGATTGTTATAGGTAGATCGGGGCCAAACATAGAGCTGTCATTTGATTGGATACGCCAGATAGCTGAGAAAGTACCAGCTGTGGCAGGTGCTTTCATGTCTACAACAATATCGGCATTTGCACCAGCTTTTACTACAGGGATTGCCCTTGGCGAGCTTGTGTCCATTGAATTCCCGCTAATGAGCGTAAGTTGATATCCTGTCCAATCGCAAGTCCCGTTGTTGTTAACACGCCAAATTTTCGTGAAACTGGACCCAGCTGGAAGTTTTGCGCCATTGGGAATTGTGACGTGTTCAATAAAGGTGGCGTTGTTTGTGCACCCCGCCTGGGCGGTTTGAGTCTGAATAATTTCTTCAGGAGAAATATCTGGCGTCGGCGTTGTGGTTAATTCCGCCTGTTCGGATGGGCCAACATTGAGAATAATACTCTTTGGCTCAGAAATAGTCCCATTTCGATCAACTGCAATAACTGAGACGATCGACTGCCCTTCGGTTAGTGGGAGCCAGGTCAATTCAGTTGAAAACTCATGTGGATGCCCCATAGGTGGCATTGACTGGCTTTCAAGTTCACCGTTAATATATAACTCAATTCGACCAACCCCTTGAGAAGCCCTTGCGTCTGCTTGAATATTTAACTCTGTATATTGAGGGACGGATTGCCCCTCTTCGAGGTTGGTGATTTTAACTTGTGCCCATGGCTTTCCAGGAAAATGGCAGCTGGTAAGGGTGATACTCATGATAAAAAGAGCGAGAAGAGATGTCTTAATATGTTTCATAGCAGACTCCGTTTATTTTGAAGAAACAATTCTTAGCGTAGAAAATGAAAGAGTTATAAGACTGATCTGAAAGGTTCAACTTAAAATAAATTTGGTTGATGCGTGGGTTTGTCTTCTTTCCAGGCAGCTTTAGTACTGCCATTTTTAAGGATATGTAAAACCTGAACATCTTTTTCTAAAAGCGTTTGAGCAATAATTGACTGCCGATGACACTTGGCAGGATCACTTTCGGCGCATAGAAGCGTTAGGTTATTATCTGTTGAAAGTTCGAGTAAATTCTGAATACCCTGGTTATAAAGCTCTTGAGGGGTAATATTTTTTTGGTTTGAAACCCTTCCAATATATTTCTTAAACCCACCCAATTTATGACCAAGGTAAGTGTACTTAATTTTAAAAGGTTGTAAAAGATCAGAAATACGCGATTTATCACTCCAGGGAGCGTATTTACTGTAAGGAATACTGCGTACATCTACTATATGTTTGATGTGATGTGCCTGGAGCAGTGAAATAAACTGCATAAAGTTAAGGCTGTTGTGCCCAACCGTATAAATGGTGTGAACCATACTCCATTATATAAGCAAACTCATTAATATTTCAAGAATGAATTTTAAAATGGTATTAAAAAATCAGGTCAGCCTGTAAGCCGCATTCTGTCCAACGGGGGACCCGTCTGGATGGACATCTATCTGGGCTGACGGTTACCCGTCAGCTCGTGCAGTCTACCCGGAGATGATTAGGAGCGGGGCTGCTCCCGCCCGTAAAAGGGCTTCTCTCCTGCTTGACCTTGCACCACATGGGGGTTACCTAGCCAAAGGCATTGCTGCCTTTGCCGGTGGGCTCTTACTCCACCGTTTCACCCTTACCGATCGTATAAAAAGGCGGTTTGTTTTCTGTGGCCCTGTTCCAAGCACTTACGTACTTCCGGGCGTTACCCGGCATGGCGCCCTCTGGTGTGCGGACTTTCCTCAGGCAAGTTTTGCCCGCGTCCATCCGGCCAACCTGATTTTATTAAATACACTTATATTATACGATTAATAGACTAAAAAGACACAAAGTAAACTTGACAAAAATAGTCTTATTATTGTATGCTTAAGAAAATATCACAGATAATCAGGAGCAGTCATATGAACAGCGATTATTCTCAAAAAGAAATTCAAGAAGTTATTGAGTCTGCAAAACGATTAAATGTTGAAATGGACGAAGAAGCAGCTGTCGAATGGTTGAATGCTATCGTACAAGCTAAAAGTCACAATGAAATTTCCCATAGTGAAAGATATGGGATTTTCGGCCAGCGGATTGTGATGTTGGATTTTAGTCCTAACCGTTTGGATTATTTTCGAAAAATTGGTTCGCTTGTCGAATTTTATGACCAACCAGGTCAAGTGGAAACTGCGTTAGCCCTGTCGGGTTCATCTGCGCAATCGAAATTCCAGCTTTTCCCAGGTGATGCGGACTATTTTGAAAGGGTAAATATTATCGCACCCACGAAGCAAGAAGCTTGTAAAATTCTTGGTGATATTATGCACGAAAAAGCACTTTCCACTAAGCAAGGTTCAACTTACCAATTGATTGAAGTTAAAATGGGATCTTACGTAGTGGACTTCGTAAAAGAAAACCGGACTTATTCTGCAAATAGTCCAATTGCCTGGGACCCTGATGAAATTGAAGCAGGAAAAAAGATTGGTTTCACGCCCGATGGAAACCCGTACGCGATCTTGTGGGAAGACGCAGCTCAAAACCCAGGGTGGTGTAAATTAGATTGGGTGGTGGCAGACCCAATTAATGGCTCTTTGGCCAATGCCAGCAACATGCTGGATGTCACCTGGGAAGCACCAGATGGGTCAATTACACCATTGGATGGCTATCTGGACCCATATTTTCAGGAAATATATTTACAAGAGGAATCGGTGCCGATTTTTGAAAAACTTGCTCAGCATGTAAGTGCGGATGCGTTAGATAGGTACGTTCAGGCTTTAGAAGATGAAGTTCAAAAATATTTAACCAAACAAATTAATTATGGTAAAGCCGCAAAAAGGATGTATAATATTTTCCGTTTGACAGGATGGTATCCTGAAGCTGTATTTCTGCGTGAATTGTTCGATGAACCCACAGCATTACTTTACCAGGTATGGTCTTTAATTCGAACCGTGGATGACGCAATAACAGCGAAGACACCTTTCAAGCGCGCACAACTTATTAAACAAACGGAAGACCTGATGATGGAAGTGATTCGCGTGATGGAAGGCGCCCGTGAGGTTGAAATTGTTAAACGGTTATTAAGGTTTAGAGATGCAATCCACCATCTTGAACCTTATGAGAAAATGAGCACAGAGGCAGAAGCAGCTCGTGATGAAGTGATCAATGTAGTAAACAATTTTTTCTATGAAAAGATGAGTGGGATCCCAAAAATTAAAGACTATATGGATTCGTTTCAAAATAATTGACATATGACTGGACAAAACCATTTCATTTAGGTAAAATTGGTTTTCGTAATTATAGATAGAGAATCCTGAAAGGTATTGGAGGTTGGATCTTGGCAAATATTAAATCGCAAATTAAACGTAACCGTCAAAACAAAAAACGACGGGACTTGAATCGAGTTTTTCGTGGGAGCGCCCGCACAGCTATGAAAAAAGCAAAACTGGCTATTGATGGTGGCGACTTAGAAGAAGCTCGAGTAGCTACAGAAAAAGCAACGAAAGCCATTGACAAAGCTGCAGCAAAAGGTGTTTTTCATAAAAACAAAGCTGCCCGGCACAAAAGCCAATTGATGAAGAATTTAAATAATCTAAAGTAAGAACACAGAATAATTTATTGTTGGATGTTAATGATCCGCGGGAGTGTAAGAATCTCCCGCTTTTCGCTTAACAGGCTTAATAGTATTATCTTATAGTGGAATATTAACGCTATTGATAAGTAAATTTACTTATGTTTGCCCGAGGTGTTATAATTTCTTCTGATAGAAAAATTGCGGAGAAAAACGAGCCTTAATGTTTGAAGCTGAAAAGACAACTATTGAATTGATAATAAAAAGCTATCTTCAATCGCAAGGTATTGAAGACGCCCAAGTTGATTTTCGTCAAATTCCTTTTAGCGGGGAATGGGGGTTGGCAGTTCCATTATTTCCTATAGCTGCAGCAGAAGCACGGTCGGGGAAAAAGGTTATTGTACCAAAGAGAGCACAGGAATTAGCTGAAGCTATTAAGGTTCAGCTTGAGGGCACCTTGGCTGGTTTCTCTCGTGTGGAAGCTGTAAATGGCTATTTGAACTTGTATTTTGCTACATCAACCTTTGCTGGCAGGGTGATTGATACCGTAGTGCACCAGGGGCCAGATTTTGGCAGGGGGCCTGTTCGTAACCAAACGGTGATGGTGGAATATTCGCAGCCGAATACTCACAAAGCTTTTCATGTTGGGCATTTGCGGAATGTAATCCTCGGTGGGAGCGTTTGTCGCATTTTGGAGTTTGCTGGTTATGATGTGATTCGAGCTAATTACTTAGGGGATATCGGGTTGCATGTGGTCAAATGGATGTGGAATTACCTCAAGAATCATGCAGAAGAATCGCCAGGGGAAGATCGCATCACCTGGATGGATGAGATTTATTCGGAAGCGGATCGACTTTTTCAAGACCCGATTAATGAAGCAGAAGTGCGCGACTTGTATGCCCGTTGGAACAGGAAAGATCCTGAGATCGTTGCCCTGTGGGAGGAGACCCGTCAATGGTCACTGGAAGGGTTTAATAAAATTTACAAGCAATTAGGAGAATCTTTCGACCGCATTTATTTTGAGAGCGAAGTTGAGGATTCTGGGATTTACTTGGTAGACCAATTAATTGAACAAGGCCTGGCCATTGATGAACGCCCCGAAGGGCCGGTATTTATTGACTTAGATGAAGTTTTGGGCACTCAAGATGAATATCGAGTGTTGGTTGTGCTTCGTTCTGATGGATCTTCTCTATATGCGACAAAAGACTTGCCACTGGCCATTAAAAAATTTCAAGAGTATAAACTGGATAAGTCGGTGTATGTTATTGATGCCAGACAATCTTTATATTTAAAACAGATTTTTAAAACACTGGAAATTTTAGGGTACAGCTGGGCAAACAAGCTTTATCATCTGGCATACGATTTGGTGAATTTACCTGGAAATGTGACAATGTCTTCACGCGATGGAACAGTAGTTTTATTCGATGACCTGGTAAAAGAAGCATCCAGCCGTGCACAAACGATTATCGAAGAGAA
Source organism: uncultured Candidatus Brevefilum sp. (assembly GCA_964411385.1). GTDB lineage: Bacteria > Chloroflexota > Anaerolineae > Anaerolineales > Anaerolineaceae > Brevifilum. Next base: position 76,251 of record CAYPKT010000005.1, read on the forward strand.
AAACCCCAATTTACCTGATGAGATAAAAATTGAAATCGCCGAATCGGTAGCTTTAGGTGCTTTGAAATACACGATGCTTTCGCGCGAAAATTCTAAAGTGGTTACTTTTGACTGGGATTCAGCGTTGGACTTTAATGGGCAAGCTGCACCTTATATTCAATATGCGCATGTACGGGCAAGCAGCATCTTAAATAAAGCTGGGGAAGAACTTCCACAAATTTCTGAATTCCCTGATCAATTAGAAAAAACAGAGGTGGACCTGATTGATTTGATGTCGCGTTTACCGGCAGAAATATTGCGGGCAGCCGAGGAGTATCGCCCGTTGATAATTGCAAATTTAGCGTTTGATCTGGCGAAGGGATTTAACGACTTTTATAACACCTGTCAGGTTTTGAATGCAGAACCTGATGTTCGTAATTATCGCCTACGGTTGGTTTCTGCTGCTAAACAAGCTATTGCTATTAGCCTGGGTGTGTTAGGTATAAAAGCGCCCAATGTAATGTAAATAATATGTAACATTCTTTAATCAATTATTGAAAAGGAGAAAATATAAAATGCAAAAAGTTCGAACCATTATTATGGGGGCTGCTGGGCGAGATTTTCATAATTTCAACACGTACTTCCGTAATAACGAAGAATATGAAGTGGTTGCCTTTACAGCAACACAGATCCCAAATATTGATGACCGCAAGTATCCCGCTGCACTTGCAGGGGAATTGTATCCAGAGGGGATCCCGATCCATCCTGAATCACAACTTGAATCATTAATTAAAAATGAAAACATAGACCAGGTTGTTTTTGCTTATAGCGATGTGACCTATGATGATGTGATGCACAAAGCTGCTTTGGTTAATGCTGCAGGAGCAGACTTTCGGTTAATGGGCAGTAAAGTAACCCAAATCAAATCTACTAAACCCGTTATTGGCGTTTGTGCAGTACGGACTGGTTCTGGCAAAAGTCAAACCACACGACGTGTTTCACACATTCTACAAGAAATGGGCTATAAAGTTGCCGCCATTCGGCACCCAATGCCCTATGGGGACCTGGTGAAACAAAAGGTTCAACGTTTTGCCACCTATGAAGACTTAGATAAACACGAATGTACAATCGAAGAACGTGAAGAATACGAACCCCATATTGACAGCGGCACCATTGTTTACGCAGGTGTAGATTATGAAGCAATCCTGCGTGAAGCAGAAAAAGAAGCCGATATTGTGTTATGGGATGGCGGTAACAACGACTTTCCTTTTTACGTGACTGATTTATTAATTGTGGTGGCAGACCCGCATCGACCAGGACATGAGCTTCGTTATTACCCGGGCGAAACCAACGTTCGCATGGCAGATGTATTCGTGATTAACAAAGTGGATACTGCCAACAGCGAGGATGTTATTACTGTACGTAACAACATCCAAGCTCTGAACCCCAAGGCAACGATTATTGAGGGCGCCTCGCCGCTGTTTGTTGATGACCCAGATGCAATCCGCGGAAAACGAGTTTTAGTCGTCGAAGATGGGCCTACATTGACTCATGGAGAAATGTCTTTTGGTGCTGGGTTGGTTGCTGCACGAAGGTATGGTGCTGGAGAAATTATTGACCCCAGACCTTTTGCCGTCGGCACCATTGTTGAAACCTATGAAAAATATCCATCAACAGGGATGATTTTACCAGCGATGGGTTATGGCGATAAAATGATGCATGATTTGGAAGAAACCATTGATGCCACAGATGTTGACTTGGTGATCAGCGGTACCCCAATTGACCTGACACGAATTATTAATATCAATAAACCAATCCAACGGGTTCGATATGAGCTGCAAGAAATTGGCGAACCCACTTTGGATACGGTGCTCCAAAAGAAATTTGGCAAATAAATTTTTTGCAAGTAAAAAAACGGGGTCGCATCACCACGACCCCGTTTTGTCGTTAATGCGGTAAGATTTAAGGTCGGTGGTCAAGATTGTTAGTTAATTTATTAGAGATATAACCATGTACTTTGATGAAGCAGAAATTTATGTAAAATCCGGGCGGGGCGGCGATGGGATGGTTCATTTTCATCGTGAAAAATATCGTCCCCATGGGGGCCCTGATGGTGGAGATGGCGGACGTGGTGGAAGTGTCATTTTGATTGTTAATCGGAAGAAAAATACGTTATTTGACTTTCAGAGGCGATCTCAATATTTTGCTGAAAATGGGAAACCTGGCGGTCCCAATAATATGACTGGAAAATCTGCAACTGACTTGTATGTAGATGTTCCGCCTGGTACATTGGTTTACGATGCTGTTTCAGGAGATTTGTTGGGCGATTTAGTTGAACAAGACCAGGAATTACTGGTTGCCAAAGGTGGACGTGGCGGTCGTGGGAATCAGCATTTTGCAACCAGCCGCAACCAAGTTCCAAAAATGGCAGAACGAGGCGAGCCAGAAGAAGAAATTAACCTGCGGCTTGAATTAAAGCTGATCGCTGATGTTGGCATTGTCGGGGTACCTAATGCGGGGAAATCCAGTTTATTGGCAGTGGTTTCTAACGCAAAACCAAAAATTGCAAATTACCCTTTTACAACGTTGACGCCAAACCTTGGCGTTGCAGAATTGGATCGAGACACGTTGCTGGTATTGGCTGACATTCCTGGTTTAATTGAGGGGGCGCATCAAGGCGTAGGCCTGGGGTCTTCTTTTTTACGACACATTCAAAGGACCCGAGTTTTGATCCACATTCTTGACGGTCTTTCGGAAGACCCACTATCAGATTTCTCGCAAATAAATAGTGAGATGGCACTATTTGATGAAAAGATTTCAGAAAAGCCACAAATCGTTGCCTTTAACAAAATGGATTTGCCTGATGTTCAAGAAGCTTGGCCTTCGGTATTGAATGAGCTAAAAAAGATGGGCTACGAAGTCATTCCTCTTTCAACCGTTACCCGTGAAAATGTCGATAAATTATTATGGAAGGCGTATACCTTACTGCAAGATGCGCCTGAACCTGAACCCGTTGAGACCTTGCCCGTTTATCGTGCTGAGGAGGACCCACGTGCATTTACGATACAGAACACTGAAAGTGGCTGGGTGATAAAGGGTAAAGCAATTGAAAGAGCAGCTGAAATGACCTATTGGGAGCATCGCGAGTCTGCCAGGCGGTTTCAACGTTTATTAGAGGATATTGGAATAGACAAAGCTCTTCGAGACGCGGGCATTGAAGAAGGTGATACCGTGATTATTAGCGGTTTTCAATTAGAATGGCAAGATTAATCCATGGGTAAAAGACGTTTAGGTATTTTTGGTGGCACATTTGATCCACCACATATTGGACATTTGATTTTAGCTGCTGAGGCTAAAGATCAACTAAACCTTGACTTTACAATTTGGGTATTAACACCTGACCCACCTCATAAACAGGGTGAAAATATTTCTTCTATTGACCATCGTTTGGCGATGGTAGAACTTGCCATCAATGGAGACGACGCTTTCTCATTTTCTTTTGTGGATATTGATCGCCCTGGTCCGCATTACACTGTTGATACGGTTCGTCTATTAAAACAAGAATACCCCAATGATGCATTAATATATTTGATGGGGGGTGATTCACTCCACGACTTGCCAAACTGGTACCGGGCAGAAGAACTATTGGATACTTTGGATGGGATTGGTGTCATGCGCCGACCAGGTGATGATATTGACCTTTCGGGATTGACTCGTAAATTACCGCATCTCAATCAGAAATTGAGTTTTGTAACAGCCCCGTTATTAGAGATCTCAGCGGAGCAGATTCGGCGTCGAGCTCGGCAAAATCGAACTTATCGTTATTATCTTTTACCAAAAATCTATCAGTATATTAGCGCAAATCATATTTACCAATAAGTTTCTACAGGCAAAACTACCTATACAGTGATTATGTCGATGGTGTAATGATTCTTATTTTTATGGGGACTTAATAAAAAAGCTCGCTGACCGGGTGAGGGGGGCACCCGGCCAGCGAGTAACATTATTAAACCATAGATGAAAAATTTTGTCAACGCATTCAAGATTCACATTTGTGAATGTAGAAAATGTTAATCTTGATGGATCAGGTTCACATTACCAACTGCCATATTAAGGGTTATCGTCAAAGTAAAGCCATCATTAGGTGTGGAATAGGTTTTATCGGTTAGCATCCATGTGCCTTTACTGTTGATATTCGTGACTGTACCTGTATTCTGAATAACTGACTTCATATCTGATGGAATAATAATCGTAATATTGCTGATACCGGCCTTAATGTCAATGTTCATATCCTGTGTTAAGGCGCCAGAAAAATCGAGGGTGTAATCTCCTGCGCCAAAAGAGATATTCATATTTCTAATATGAGCATTTCCTAAACCATAGATTTTTGTGGAGGATGCTCCAGTAGACAATGAGAAGTTATCTAAAGAGACTGGATTAGGAGAATTAAAATAAACTTTTGTGTCGCTGGCACCCTGATTAATATTCAGCTGAGTTAATTGCAGACCTGAGAAGTCAAAAACATTTTCACTGGCACCGCCTTCAATGTTAAGCCTCAATGGAATAGCATCTGTCAGGTTTAATTCCCAGGTGTTTTCAAGATCATTAAAAGGAAAAGATTTAATCTCAAAAGACTTCGACGGTTTGATTTCAAAAAGGCCATCGCTCCTGGTGAATTTAGGCTCAAATTGTTTAGCGTTGTATTTAATGGTTCCATTTACCAGCCCATCTGCGCCTGGCGAAATGATAAAACGCCCAGCTCCCATTTTGAAATTTAATTCAGCTTCTTGTTTTGCTTGCGGTAATTCTTCATTGATGAAAACAATTTGAGGTTCGATGGCATCAAAGCTTGAACCTTTAATTGAACATGCAACCGTGGACAGAAGAAGGGCAATGATCATCGCAACTACTGGCTTTTTCATAAATTCCTCACTCGAATTATTTTAGTAAAAAACTAAAGTATTAAATAATGGCTTTATTTTTTGTTATCGCTTTATGCCTTAAGAGCTTTGGTTTAAGAAACCTGACATTTTAAGTTTTTCTATCACTTCATCCTGCGCTTTTTTACCGAATCCTTCGATTTCCATTAGTTTTTGATCGCCAAATTCTAATAGATTGATTAAATCGCTAATTTTTAGAATACCTGCTTCTTTTAAAAGATTAGTGACACGAGTGCTTAGGTGAAGTTCATCAATTGGGCTCGATAAATCAGTTGCAATAATTCTGCCACCTGTTGAAAATGATGTGTTTTGGTCGGCACTTTCTTCTGAAGAAGATTCGCTTATGGTGGGGTTATTTAGCGAAACAGCCTTTGGTTCATTTGTTGATGTGGGATTATCATTCTGGAATAATACAATCGGGTCTTCACTTTTATTTTCTCTGTTGCCAGATCGTGGGTAAGTTTGTGTTCCAAATAAAGTGATAACCCCCACGCCAAGTGCCAACAAATAAATCATGAATATGATAAAGTGTCCCAAACAAGGGATGAAATTAAGACCTTCGACAACCAAAGATAAAACAAAGTTGCCAACAATAGCTGTAAGCACCGGATGCCAATTTGGCTTGGAGAGACTATCTTCAATGAGCTTACCGAGTTGATAACCAAGTGCAAGCCATCCAAATAAGCTTGCTAATGTCAACGCTAATGCTAAGAGGATAGCCAACGGCACCAAACATATGGTGATTATCATAATAAAAATAATCATGGTACCTGCAAAAAAGGTTAAAGCGCCGAAACCAAATGTGACCCAAGGCGAGTTGATGAGCGTTTTCCTCATCCTTTCAAAGGGCGTTGGGAAAATTAATAATAAAAGCGCGCCTAAAACAGTAAAGGTTAAAATAGTCCCGATAATTTTTGCGATTTTTCCAATGATTGTTGGAATATAAAACCGTTTTGTTATCGCATGGTTTTGATCAAAATTGGTAAATCTGTCTACACCAGAGCTGATTTGAGGGCGACCACGGTTGTACCCCGTGATTAGAGCATTTGGATTGAGATTAATAAAACTTGACGCGTCAACTAAATTCCCATCGAGTTTGGCGGTTTCGCTGAGGGTAACGGTTCCACCGATAATTGTCAAATCGCCATTGATGGTTCCATCAATCATTAAAACGCTGTTGATTGAAATCACATCCCCATTGACGACCCCCATTTCTTTAACTTCAACAACACCGCCAATGATCGTAAGGCTACCTTCTAAGGTGTGACCATTATCAAGAATGTATGTTTCTCCCATGACGATTCGATCGCCTTGCAACGGGGCTGCATAGCCAACGATGGGTAAGGCAAAAGAAAAAAGAATGGTAATGATTAAGACGAAAAATATTATTTTTAAATATTTCATAGTGTTATTCCTTTTGAAAGGCGAGCAGCGTTAGTTTAAAAAACGAATAAAACCACCCGATGGTTACTGTAAAGGCACCATAAATGAATGTTATTGCAAAAAGGATTAAGGATGGAAGCAAAAATACCAAATTATTTTGCGATGAGAAAAGTTTTGTGGATATTTTTCGGGAAGTTGCTATAAAAAGGCTAAAACGTGCAATAAATTGGCTAAAACTGTAAGCATAATCATATTGATTGATAAAAAGTAGACCAAGAAAGCTGACAACGATGACAAGAGAAACAACCAAGCCCAGGGCAATAAGGCGATGATTGCGCTTTTGTATGCCAGTATGATAAGACGCTAAGCGCTGCTCCCAGCGAGCTGTGAACGCAGCTGGCGGTTGAGGGGCCTCACTTTGATGGAGTAACTCATCAACAAAATAAAGCTTATTTGCCAGCGTGTTACATTGTTCACAACTGAGAAGATGGTTAGTTAAATCTTTTTGCTGGTCTTCCGTTAGATTATTACTTGAAAATAAGTAGAATTCATATGGCTGATGACTCATTTTGAACCTTTATCTTTGAGATAGGTGTACTTTCTGATTCACGTAAACATTTTGCGAGGAACTGGCGCGAGCGGTAAAGACGACTTTTCACTGCGCTGACAGACAAGTTTAGTGCCTCAGCGATCTCAATTTCAGAATACTCATGCCAATAACGAAGAACAGTTACCCCTCTATCAAGGGGTTTGAGTGTCATTAACAAGCTTTCGATTAACTCTTCAGTCTCCATCTGCTTCATTCTGAGTTCAGGATTGTTTGAGGAGCGGTCTGCAATCAATTCCTCGGATATAGCATCCGCAGGTATGATTGGTACATGTTTTTTTCGAATTTGATCGATGCAATAATGTGCTGTAATCGAGAGAAGCCAGGTTGCAAAGGATCGATTTGGATCATACTTTTTTAGGTGGATATAGGCTCGAAGAAAACTTTCTTGAGCAGCATCTTCTGCTTCATGGTAATCTCCGAGCATTCGATAACATAACCCAAAAACAGGGTTTTTATATTGATCCACGAGGACATTAAATGCTTTATCATCGCCGTGTAATACTTTGTTAACCCAAAAAGTTTCGTTCTTTTTCACGGCCAATTTTTTCTCCTCTACATGGATATACGAGGGTTATGGATTTAAGTTGCGAAAATTCACGTAGAGATCAATGAATTTGCTGAGCTTAAGAAATAGCATGATAAATACCTGAAAAACCCCGGTTAATACACCCCTTAACATATAAGGTTAAAAATGCATTTCTTCTCTACCGTGCAAACGATCGATAATTCTTTGTGCCACAATATCGAGATGTTCGGTTTGATGGACGAAATCGAGATCATCACTGCTGATGGTGAGGACTGGGCACAGTGAAAAACTCTCTATCCACTCTTCATAAAATTTCTCTAAAAGTTTAAGGTAATCAGGGTCTATGCTGGATTCGATTGAGCGAGCTCGCCGGCGAATTCGTTCGAGTAAAATTGGCACAGGTGCTTTTAAATAAATTAATAAATCGGGTTTAGGGAGATTTTTGACGATTAGATGGTAAAGTCGTAGATAAGCGTTATAATCTCGGTCGGTTAAATTTCCCATGTGGTGCAAAGCTCGAGCAAAGATAAAGGCATCTTCGTAAATACTTCGATCAAGAATGGCGGATTTAGATAATTCGGACAGGTAAATATGTTGTTCAGCCCTGTGGCCGAGAAAATACACTTGTAAGTGAAAAGACCAAACCTGCATATTTTCGTAAAATTGGGGAAGATAGGGATTATCAGCGACAGACTCATAAGCGGTTGTAAACCCTAATTTCTCACCAATACGTTCAGTAAGCGAAGTTTTTCCTACACCAATATTGCCTGCCAGTAAAACCAGGCGTTTTGACTGAATCGATTTATTTTTATCAGGAATATCCAAGAAATTAAAGTCCTATTTTAAAGATTACGTTTGAAAAATAAACGGACCATTGCCAGATAGGGCGCATACTGTTCGTACCTTACACAATGCCCCGCGTCGCTGATATGGCCAAATTCAGCTTTTTGCATCAATTGGATGGCTTCTATACCCAATTTAGGTGTAACAATTGCGCCCAAAGCAGTATCTCCTGTAATAATTAATGTTGGTACAGTGATCTTGTTTGCCAGTTCTTTCCAGGTCGTGGGGTTGAGGTTGATGAGATCAAAAAAAGAAGGGTCGACATCAAGTTTTGCCTGTGCCCATTGTGGAAGGATCACTTCTTCCCACTTGGGCTGCTCGAGAGATTTTAACTTTATCAATTCTTTGATAGATTTCTTTTTTGTTTCAATATTCTGTTTTTTCCATTCATGCATTGTCCTCTGAGCCCCCAAATCTTCAGGTTGTTCATCTCGCCAGGGCGGATCTTCGAGAGCCAGGGCAGCCAATTTATCTGGGTATTTTGCAGCAAACATTGCAGCTGTTGCTGCACCCATAGAATGGCCAAGAATACCGGGTTTTTGTAAGTTGAGAGCTTCAATTAAATCATGGAGGTCTTCCACCATATCGAAGCGCTTGTTCGGGTCTATGCGAGATGATTTCCCGTGACCATAGGCATCATACATGACGATGTCATAAGTTTCTTTGAGGTCATTAGCGAGCTGATGCCAGCATAATCCACTGTCGGTTAAACCATGGGCTAAAACCAATGCTGGTTTTTCTTGATTGCCCGTTCGGGTGTAATTAAGTTCAATGCCATCGTCAACGGTTACTGAGCCTTGTGTCCAATCCTCAAACATGTATTCCTCCGATAACTTGTGTATGCTGAGTTTTATTATACATGATCATTAGTTGAAATTAACATGAGTTTTTACGTGTTCTTATGTAAAAAGAAGGCTACTTCCTGATTGTTAGGATGATTCTTGGATGGCTATATTAAAAATTAACACTCACTATAACCACAGTTATAGCATTTGCGACAGCCTTCTTCATTTACAAGCGACGCCTGTCCACATTCTGGGCAAAGATCACTGGCAATCATGGTTTTATTTTTTTTCGGTTCTCTGAATGTCGATAAAGGAAGCGTAGGAGCGTCGTTGGCTAATATTGATAGCATCTCTTCTTCTTTAGCATTTTCGTAATTAAATAAGTACTCATCCAGTGCTTTGGCAATACCATCGGGTAAAGAACGGACGCGGTTTGGCCCAAAGCCTAGTGAGCGCCCTCCCCCGATGTTTGACAATTGCTCCATGATTGCTTTTAAGCGTTTACGAGGCTCGATGGGTGAGGCAATCCTGAGTATATAAGAAATTAAACGCCCGATGGCTTCAGAATGCGCTGCTGTATCGCTGCCCGCTTTGGCTGTGTTGATAAACACCTCGAAGGGTTGTTGTTCGCCATTTTCATTGACAGTGACAAAAGTTTTTCCTAAAGGGGTTTCAATTGAATAAGTATGGCCATTTAAAGAACGCGGCCGTGGTTTTTTTGATTCATGCCAAATAGGAAGTTGTTGATCGTTGTTTACGTGGTCCTCAGCATTGGATGCGCTGACATTATTACCTGTTGCAGAAATTTTTGCTTCAGCGGTGTGTTTTGTTTCGAGAACAACTTGTTCTCTTGAGCCGGTTACATACACAGTGATGCCCTTACATCCCAGCTCCCAGGCAAGCAAGTAAGCATTAGCGACATCTTCAGTTGTGGCAGCAGAAGGGAAATTAATTGTTTTGCTCAGGCTGTTATCCACAAAGGCCTGAAGAGCAGCTTGCATACGGATATGTTCTTCTGCAGTGATATCTGCTGAAACGACAAATACATCCCTGATTGATTGAGGAAGAATCAGAACGTCCTGACAGGTGCCGTGTTCAGATACTTGTTCAAAAACCTCATCACGAAGAGCAGGGTCGTTAATATGTTCAGTAACTGCCTTTTGAAACTTTGGACTGATGTAATTGAGGATTAGATCTTTGCCATTATCATTAACATGGCGAACATAAGCAAGGGCAAAGACTGGCTCACAACCATAGCCTTCACAACCGGCAACGGTTGCAATAGTACCCGTAGGCGCGATTGTTGTTTGTGCTGCGTTCCGGATGCCGTGCGTTTTTATCCCTTCGATAATTAATCCCCAATCGATATCTGGGCGACCATATTGATTTTGATATGGAGTAATTGGCGTTGGAGGAGACCACTGAAGATTATTAGGATCGTAAAGGCTGCCTTCGATAGCAGGGAAAGATCCACGTTCCTTGGCCAATTTAACGCTGGTGAGCATGGCATGGTATCTAATGAATTCCATAACTTGAGCTGAGAGCTCTTGGCCTTCGAAGCTCCCGTAACGAATCTGAAGATGATAAAGGAGGTCTGCTAACCCCATGATTCCCAAACCTATTCGGCGTGCTTTTAAAGCGGATTCTTTGAGCTGCGGAACGGAGGGGACATATGCATTTGCGTCGACAACGTCGTCAAGAAAAATGGTAGCAGACTCAATAGTTGATTGGAGTGCTTCCCAATCAAGTGTATGATCTGGGCCGAGATGCTCTGCAAGGTTGATGGATCCAAGACAACAGTTTTCATAGGGGCCTAACCACTGTTCTCCGCAAGGATTTGTGGATTCCAAACGATAAAGGTGGGGGACAGGGTTTTGCCGATTCGCGGCATCGATGAACAATAAGCCTGGCTCCCCATTATGATGTGCTTGGGCAACTATTTTGTTAAATAGATCGCGGGCACGAATTGTTTTATAGGTTTTGATTGGAAGACCTTGCAAGATTGCGTCGTCTAAATCGCCATTAAAGTCATGGTATTCGGGTGCATTTTCGTCTGGAAAGCGTAAATCCCAGTCTTGGTCGAATTTTACAGCTTGCATGAATGCATCGGTGATGCCAACGGAAATATTAAAATTTGTGATGGCGTTTTCATTTGTTTTACAAGACACAAACTCATCAATATCGGGGTGATCGACCCGTAAAGTGCCCATATTGGCTCCCCTGCGAGTTCCCCCCTGAGCAATCTCGGCAAAGGCTTGATCGTAGACCCGTAAGAAGCCAATCGGTCCGGTGGCTACACCGGCTGAGGCTTTAACTCTGGCGCCTGAAGGACGTAATCTTGAAAAACTGAAACCGTTACCGCCGCCAGTTTGTTGGATTAATGCTGCATTTCTTAACGTCGTAAAGATTCCATCATCTTTTTTGCCCATATCATCTGAAACAGGAAGCACAAAACAAGCCGCCAATTGGCCGAGGGGTGTGCCGGCTCCGGTAAATGTAGGTGAATTTGGAAAGAATTTTTTACTGGTAAGCATGATAAAAAATTCCCGTGCGCGACTTTCTAAATTTTGCCCCCACTCTTCTTCGATTTTTGCAACATGGTATGCTACGCGCCAAAACATCTCATTGGGCGTTTCAATTGGTGTGCCGTCTTTTCCTCTTCGGACATAGCGGCGGTCAAGCACTTTTTGAGAGTTTTCGCTTAATTCAATACCAGTTAAACCTTCTGGTATTGGTGGGGTAAATAACTGTTTATTTTGTGGGTCATGTGACTTATTAGGCATAATAATCTCCTAGGAAAGATATTTTTATTCGCCAGAAAGCAAACGATCAATTTCTATACGGATGTCTTCCAATTCATCCATTTGTAAATAAACAATGGCATAGCGGATATAAGCGATATAATCAAGTTCTTTCAACCCTTTTATGACCATATCACCAACGACTCTGGATGGAACTTCAGATTTACCCATCCGTTGAAGGTTGGCTTCAATTTCACCAGTCAGACGTTCAATTGTAGATGCGGATACAGGCCTTTTTGCACAAGAAATTTGGATACCCTGCTGTAATTTCTCACGATTGAAAGTTTCGCGAGTACCATCCTTTTTGATTAATAGAGGTGTTCCTATGATTGACCTTTCGAGGGTACTAAAACGTTCACCACATTCAAGGCATTCTCTTCGTCGACGAATTCCCCCAGGAGCATTTTTGTTTGTTTCGAGGACTTTAGATTCCTGACTGTTGCAAAATGGACAGTTCATAATTAAAACTCATTTAGATAAAATATTGATTTAGATCTACCCCTACCAATAGGGATGGATTGAGATTTGCCCCCCTATATATTGGGTAGAATTTATATTTTAGCACAAATTATTTACCTTTTGAAGGGATCCATTGTGTTTTCACCTTAAATAATCAAATATTTTAGGATTCTTGAACCTTAAAAACTCATTGTAAACTCTCATCCAAAAAGGCTAAAACCTTGTACGCGAAATTGTGAATTAACAACCACAGCACTTGGAAGCTAATAATTAATTAGATTTCGATTATACTTATTCAATAATAATACGATTGGTTATGGAGGAATTATTATGATTAACAAGAGCCAGGTCCTAACAGGTATACCAGCCTCACCTGGATTAGCGCATGGTAAAACAGTTTTTCTAAAATTTCAAGAATTAGAAATTCCAAATTATAGAATTGAAAACTTTGATAATGAGATTCACCGTCTTTATGTTGCGCGCAATAAGGCTGAAATTGAAATCGTTGATTTAATGGAATCAGTTGGTTCGCGCGCAAACCGAAGCGAAGCTGATATTTTTGGTGCTCACAAAATGATCTTAGATGATGTGACCCTGCTTGATAAAGCTGAGATCGATATTAAACAGGGCATTAATGCTGAAAAAGCATGGATGGATGCGATCGAATATTTTGCTCAATTGATGGAACAAATCCCAGACGAGACTTTACGCAGCCGAGCTGTTGATATTCGTGACGTTGGTAGACGAGTGTTGGGTCATTTGTTAGGCGTGAATACGGGAGGTGTTCAACTAAAAGAGCCTGTTGTAATCCTGGGAGAAGATTTGACACCCTCTGAAACCGCCAGCCTTGACAAAGACATGGTCCTTGCCTTTTGCACAGTAAGTGGCGGACCTACTTCTCATACAGCCATCCTGGCAAAAGCGTTTGGATTACCAGCTGTGGTTGGGTTAGGCGAAGAGTTGTTTTCAATTGAAGACGGTACACTTGTCCTTGTTAATGGCGACCTTGGAAAAATATATGTTAAACCTGATGATAAAGAACTGGAATCCTTTATTGAGCAAGAAAATGTTGCATTAGAAAAAATGGAAATTACTCGCAAAGCTGCCCAATCTCCGGCGGTAACAGCAGATGGGGTTTATGTGGAGGTTGTTGCGAACATCGGGGGTGTGGATGACGCACCACTGGGGATAAAAAATGGAGCTGAAGGGATTGGTTTATTTCGCACTGAATTTGTTTATCTTGATCGCCAATCTAAACCTACTGAAGAAGAGCAGATTGAAGCTTATGTCGAGGTCTTTAAAATTTATCCAGGCATGCCCGTGGTTGTTCGCCTGTTGGATATTGGCGGTGATAAAGTTATTCCATATTTGAATTTACCTCATGAACTGAACCCATTCTTAGGATGGCGAGGGATTCGGATGATGGATGGGGCAGAAGATATCTTTTTATGCCAGTTTAGAGCTTTACTTCAAGCTGGTGCCAAAGCGAAAGTCGACTTAAAAATCATGGCGCCGATGGTTGCCAGCTTAGCAGAGGTGAGAGAAACAAAAGCCTTGCTTGAAAAGGCGAAGAAAGAGCTTAAGCAGGAAGGAAAGGCATATTTAGAAAAGATTGAATTTGGGATCATGGTAGAGGTGCCGTCAGCAGCTTTGCTGGCTGCTCACCTGGCAAAAGAAGTGGACTTTTTCAGCATTGGAACGAACGATCTCACCCAATATACCCTTGCCGTTGACCGAACAAATAGTAAAGTTGCGCATTTGGCACACCCATTAAACCCAGCTGTGCTGGCATTAATTAAGATGACGATTGATAGCGCACATGCAGAAGGAAAGTGGGTGGGTTTATGTGGAGAACTTGCTGGAGATCCTATAGCTGTTCCAATTCTACTTGGATTGGGTCTTGATGAATTTAGCATGTCTCCTGCTCGAATCCCAATTATTAAACAGGTGTTAAGTAAACTTCATCAAGAAGAATGTAAGCAGCTTGCTGACAATATTTTATCGTTTTGCGAGGGTGATGAAGTGGTTACTTATTGTAAAGATTTTTTAAATAAATTAAATATAAGTTATTAAGTTGAAAACAACCAAAAGAAATTCAAAGATCTTTACACCCTATTCGACTGTTATTTGTTAAACTTGTTGAAGGAATTAATTATTGACTTGCAAAATAAAAGCAAATATTAAAATGAATTTGAATGGGTGATTTAGCCACTATATACAAAAACGCAGGTTTTATTACCTGCGTTTTTAGTTCTACCAAGATTTCAGGCGAGGAGTTATTTGCCCTATTTTTTGGCAGGATTAACACTATAAGCACAACAATTATGTGCTGATAACCAATAGCAATTAAACTTGATCAACTTATGATCAAAATAGGCCATTATTAAAAGTAGCAATAGTACTTAGTTTGCTTACTAACCGTTCAAACCGCGTTTTCTCAGAAATGCAGGCACATCGATATCATCAGTATTGATCCGCGTCGGAAACTCGTTTAGGTCGGCATTTTTGTCTGCGTCTGGATTGTTTTTAGGTTCACCTTTATCGAACATGCTATGAAGCGGTTCTTGCTTAGCTGTTGAAAATCGAGCTGATTCATTTTTTCGAATCGGCTTGTTTAAATTTTCACCTTCGAAACCAGTTGCAATAACGGTAATACGCAGGTTATCGCCCATCTTTTCGTCCATGACAGCACCGAAGATTAAATTAACATCAGGGTGCGCGGTTGCATGAATGAGTTCAGCTGCCTTTTCAACTTCTGCGAGTTGTAGATTTTCGCCAGCGGTTATATTGAAGAGTATGCCGCGTGCCCCATCGATTGTGACATCGAGTAGTTGGTTTGAAACCGCCATTTCGGCAGCTTTGATTGCACGGTCCTCCCCTGTAGCTTGGCCAACAGCCATTAAAGCTGCACCGCCTTCAGACATAATCGTACGCACATCAGCAAAGTCGAGATTGATTAACCCAGGGATGGTGATCAACTCTGAAATACCTTGAATGCCTTGTCGAAGGACGTCATCAGCGAGTTTGAAAGCGTCTTTCAGGATAGTCCGAGTTTCGACAATTTGTGAAAGCCGGTCGTTGGGGATGACAATAAGTGTGTCGGCATGTTCTTTCAATGCTTTTGCACCTTCTTCAGCGGCTTTTGCACGGTGGATGCCTTCAAAACTAAAGGGGCGTGTTACTACGCCAATGGTTAACGCCTCTAATTCTTTGGCGATTTGAGCGACGATCGGAGCGCCACCGGTGCCTGTACCACCACCTAAACCAGCGGTGACAAAAACCATATCACTTCCTTTTAGAACTTGATATAGCTCTTCAGAAGATTCTTCAGCTGCAACCTTGCCTATTCGGGGATCACCACCTGCACCCAACCCGCGAGTGGATTTCTCGCCGATGCGAACCTTGGTCTTTGCTTTTGAAAATTGCAGGGCTTGGCCATCGGTATTGACTGCAATAAATTCGACGCCAGATAAACCTTCTTCAATCATGCGGTTGACAGCATTACAACCACCACCACCGACGCCAACGACTTTGATACGAGCATATGATTCGATTGGTAAACTTTTATCCATGATTAACTCCTCTTAATTAATGCATAAATTGAATAACTTTTTCTTAAGGTAATAAACGCTTTAATAGCTCCATTAATTTATTATTCCAGTTTGTCGTCGATTTAGGACGGCGACGTTCACTATATTGATTTGACTCAGAAACCAGCATTGCCCATTCGAGCAAACCGACGCTGGTAGAATAAGCTGGTGAATTGAGTTGATCTGTAAGACCAACCAGGTTTTGTGGCTGACCAATTCTGGCAGGTAGCCCCATGACATTAGAGGCAAGTTGTCGTGTTCCAGGAAGCTGACTTGAACCGCCAGTTATGACAACACCGGCTGGTAAAAGACCGTCGTACCCGGAACGCCGAATCTCTTGCAAAGATAATTTAAAGATTTCTTCCATACGAGCTTCTATAATTTCTGACAGATCTATACGTTTAATCCGACTGGGTGCATCGCTTCCAAAACTATGAATTGAAAATTGTTCTTCTGGGTTAACGTCTGAAGCCAGTGCATGGCCGAATTTTAATTTAATTTCTTCTGCCTGGGGAATCGAAAGGCGCAGGATTTGAGCAACGTCCGATGTAACGTGATTCCCACCAACTTCTAAAATACTGGTGTGCCAAATGTCTCCATCGATATAAATTGCTATATCAGTGGTGCCACCGCCAATATCAATTACTGCTGCACCCATTTGCCTTTCAGTTTCACTGATCACAACTTCGCCCGAAGCAAGTGGGTTTAAGACGAATTGTGAAACTTGGATGTCAGAGGCGCTGACACAATGGCGCAAATTCTCAATAGTCGCTGATGAGGCAGTGATGATGTGCGCTTCAACTTCAAGGCGATAACCATGCATTCCAATTGGGGTATGAATACCATCTTGTCCATCGATAATAAAACTGCGTTGAATGACGTGTACGACCTCACGATTGTGAGGGATGGCTACTGCTTGAGCAGCATCCAGGGCACGATCGATATCATCAAGGTCGACAATTCCACCTGAAATGCCTACAACGCCACGGCTGTTAATTGAAGAGACATGAGAGCCAGCCAGGCTGACAAGAGCTGCTTTGATTTCAAAACCTGAGGTGCGTTCTGCTTTGTCAACCGAGTTGGATACTGCGGCTGAAACTGCATTTAGATCCACGACTGAGCCTTTGCGTAACCCCTGGGAGGGCTCAATGCCCACCCCAAGAATTCGAAGATTATTTCCATCTTCAACTCTGGCAACCAGTGTGCAAATTTTGCTGGTTCCGATATCAATTCCGACGATTATTGGTTCATCCATAATTACTGCTCCAATCGATAATAAGGTGCATGTAAAAACTCAAGGCTAATTAAGGCTGGATAAATGTTCCTTTGTTCCAAAACCCTAATTATGGTTTGATACTGTGTAAGTTTTGTGTCAATGTTATTTGAATCTTTTCCAAAGTAAACCAGCCACCCTTGCGGATCGCGCCAACCCAAACCAAAACTTGGATCATATTGAAGCGTTGTCTCAGTCGGTACATAGGCGCTGAGAGACAAGATTGCCTGGACGAACTCTGGCGTTGTGTTTGACAGTGAAGGCTCGCTTAGAAGATCAATTACATTGGCTACATCATCTTCTTCTGTAACAATTGCTTTAGGTGGTGCTGGCGGGATTCCGTTTGCATTAACAAGCAATAAATTTTCAGCCTCGCCAAATACAGGGAACATAATGCCTTCGGCATCGATCCAGTATTCCTTTTCATCCTGCTGCCAAAGAATGATTGGGTCGCGCTCATTGATCTCAAGGTTAATTACAGCAGGTAGCCCAACTGAGATATGCGCGCTTACAATGCTGGGAAAGCTATCTTGAATAACATCTTCTAATTCATTGGGAACGATACCAATAATTGATGAATTCACTATATCAATTTGTGGCAAAATAACTTCTGAAGTTAAACGTTTGGCACCTTTAAGGTTTAGCCCACTAACTTTGAAGGTGCTCAAGCTGGAAAAGCTGATGACGATCACTAATGAAAGAAGGAATATTGCACCTGAAATCGCACGCCAACCAAATTTAATCTGGGGGAACACAGGAAGCTGGACTTCGACACCCTTTTTAGTTAAGGGAATGTAAGCCTTGTTTCTTTTCCGTGTAACATGAGGGATGGGTGTCATTGGTCGGCGTGTAACAGGGATAGAAGTATTCTTAGGTTTGCGAACTGCACTGCTCCCAACCGGTACGTTCGGAACGCTTTTTTGGCTTTGCTGCCGCCGGGCGCGGACTTTTTCTGCTCGACTCATTTCGTTTGACTGATGGCCCGACATCTTACCCTCGATATTCTCTTTCTAACTGATCACGCAGCTGTTTTCGCTGTAGCGCAAGATCGATTAATTTTTCAATCAATTCAGAATAAGGGATTCCTGATGCTTCCCAAAGTTTGGGATACATGCTGATGGATGTAAAACCTGGAATGGTGTTGATTTCGCTAAGGAAAAGCTCGCCTGTTATACGATCTATCAAAAAATCAACCCTTCCCATACCACCACAGTCTGAAACCTGGTAAGCTTTGATCGAAAGCTTCTGAACCTGGCTTGCGACCTCTTCGGTTAAATTAGCAGGAATGATTAATTCTGCTGTATCGTTGATATATTTTTCAGCATAAGTATAAAAAGCGTCTTTCGGTAAAATTTCTCCTGGTGTTGATGTGATCGGTTCCTCATTGCCCAAGATACTGACCTCAATTTCTCGAGGATTGTCGAGCCCCTTCTCGACCAAAACACGTCGATCGTAGCAAGCAGCCTTTGTTAAGCCTTCACGCAGCTCTTTGCGATCCTTGCATTTACTAATACCGACTGAAGATCCCAGGTTAGCAGGCTTTGTAAACAGAGGGTAACTTGAAATTTCTTCAGCTAAATCAACACAGCGATCTAAATCTTTTTGAATTTGATAGCTTGTCAATACTTTAAAGGGGAGAACAGGTATTTGAAAGGCAGACATTAAGTCTTTAAACAAACCTTTATCCATGCAAATCGCCGAACCTAAAACACCTGCACCAACATAAGCAAGGTCGGCAAGCTCTAAAAGGCCCTGGATAGATCCATCCTCACTGAATGACCCATGCATAACAGGGAAGACGACGTCTAATGCAGATTCTAAAGTTAGCCCATTTGGAGAGCAAACATAAATACCGGGCTGATAAGGCGAAGGTAAGATATAAGCAGAGGTGAGACCTGAATAATCGTTTTGCTCGAATTTAGATAACAAATGCTCGCCGATCAACCAATTTCCCTGGCGGGTGATCCCAATTTCAATTAAATCGAATTTCTCGAGGTTAATCACCGAAAGGACAGAACGCGCAGACATCAGAGAAACCTCATGTTCTCCGGAACGTCCACCAAAAATGACACCGAGTTTAATTTTTCTAATCATCAACAAATTCGCCTAATATTTCTATTTCAGTTACTAATTTGACGCCGAATTGTTCGTAAACTGTATTGCGCATCAAATTAATTAATTGCCAAATTTCCTGGGCGGTTGCATTGTCCAGGTTGATAATAAAATTTGCATGCAGGGGGCTGATCATTGCTCCGCCAATCCTGCGCCCTTTTAAACCAGCTGCTTCAATTAATCTGGCAGCATGGTCTCCCTTGGGGTTTTTAAACGTAGAGCCCATGGTTGCTCCAGGGGGTTGAGTCTCTTTGCGATGGGCTTGATGAGCGTTTATCTTCTCCCATGCTTCTTCACGACTGGAGTGGATCGCATTAAACGTAGCCGAAAGGATAACAGCTGGGACGTTTTCGCGTTTAAGGATGCTGCTGCGATATTTAAAATCGAATCTCTCAACTGACCAGTCTGTGATTCCTTCTGTTTTGTGCAAGATCTTTGCCATTTTTAAACAAGATTTAACCGTACTGCCGTATGCTCCTATATTCCCATAAACTGCACCGCCAACGGTTCCTGGAATTGGCGCAGACCATTCCATTCCGCTTAACCCTCGCAAAGCAGATTGCCTGGCGACCGTCCCCAAGATGGCACCGGATTCAGCTTGAATTGAGGGGGTATCTGACTTTGAATCAATGAACAAATTATGGGCTCTGTTGTGGATGACAATTGCGTTGAGTCCTTTATCACTGACTAAAATATTTGACCCGCTGCCCAACACAATTAGGGGCACAGAAAGTTCCCAAAGCTTGGTTACAGTGAACACAAGGTCTTCTATGGTGTGTGTTGAAACCAATGCTGGAATTAATCCACCAACATGAGAGGTGGTGTAATTAGATAACCTTACATTTTCTTGTAATTTTTCGCCAAAGGCATTTCTAAGTAAATCGATTTGTTCGAGTTGCATAAATTATTATCCTTAAAGCCGATTTTCTTGCTCTTTTAAGCAATCCAGAAGATGATGACTGAGAACAGTTGCATCGCCAGCTGAGAAGAAAATGGCAATATCATTAGCAGATAAATGGCTGAGTAAATAATCGAACGCTTCATCAAAATTATCAGCATAATCTGCCTTATCGCGCGGCAGCAAAGAAGCAATTGCCTTAGAGGAATATCCGGTAGAGGCTTCTCGGGCAGCATAAATTTTTAACACCAGAATTTTATCCGCTAAGCTGAGAGATTTAATGAACTCTTCTGAAAGGTTTTGTGTCCTGGTGTAGGTATGCGGCTGCCAAACAGCCCAAATTCGATGGTTTGGGTAACGAGAATGGGCTGCTTCGAGCGTAGCTGCAATTTCACTGGGGTGATGACCATAATCGTCAATGATGGTG
Source organism: uncultured Candidatus Brevefilum sp. (assembly GCA_964411385.1). GTDB lineage: Bacteria > Chloroflexota > Anaerolineae > Anaerolineales > Anaerolineaceae > Brevifilum. The sequence continues at coordinate 96,877 of CAYPKT010000005.1, forward strand.
ATATCAGCTGCAGTTCCTAAAAGTTCAAATCGGCGACCCACACCTGAGAAAGTTTCAAGAGATTGAATTGCTTCCACAAGCGAAAGGTTGAGTTGGTGCACAACGCCCAAAGCCGCGGTTGCATTGAGAACATTGTGATAGCCCGGAAGGTTGAGCTTAACTGAGCCTAAATTTTTAACCCAGCCGCTGCCATTTTTAAAGATGAGATCAAATTGATAATAGCCATGGATTAATTCAATTTGGTCTGCGAAGTAATGCGCATTTTCAGAAGTGCCATATCCATATGCGTTGATACGAGCTGGCAAAGGCTTGGAAATTAATGCCTGTGATTCGGGGTTATCGCAACAAATGATAACACTTCCACCAGGTTGAACCTGTTCAATAAATGTTTTGAATGCAGCCTGGTAATCTGCAGGGGTAGGGAAGCAATCGGGGTGGTCATGTTCAACATTGGTGATAATAGCAACCTCTGGGTACAAACTTAAGAACATGTAGTCATATTCATCCGCTTCGATGATAAAGAAATCATCTTTGCCCGCATGGGCATTTGTCGACAATTGACTAACGATGCCGCCTGAAATAAAACTTGGATCTAACCCCATGTTATGAAACATCCACACCAGCATGGCAGTTGTGGTTGTCTTTCCGTGGCTTCCTGCTATGGCAATAGTTCGTTTACCCTGAGTTAGGGTGCTTAAAAAGTCTCTGCGTTTTTGAACTGGAATACCCTGTTCGAGCGCTGCGATAACTTCTGAGTTGTTGTCTGGGATAGCAGAAGAGCGAATTATCAGGTCTGCGCCAAGGATGTTTTGAGGGGCATGACCCACAAAAACTTGAACGCCAATATTTTTGAGCATTGTTAGCATGGGTGTTTCATGGCGATCTGAGCCACTCACGGTAAAGCCCTGCTCAATGAGAACCTTTGCAATTGCGGAAAGGCCAGCCCCGCCAATGCCGATCAAGTGAATGTGCTTCATCATATAAGCACCACCAAGATGACTGCAAACGAAACAGCGACAGCGATGTAAATTGCTGGTGTTGTTAAGATTTGCGGTGGTAGAATTTCAATTAATCTAAAAGCTGTCTGCCCTGCTTCGGTTACAGGATCGGGTGGTGTAATCCATGCGAAGGGGTAACCTGCTTTGATCAAAAAATACCAGATAGAGCCAAAAATCATATACCCATTAAAACTGCCAATAAAAAAGCCAAGTAAAACATCACTAAAACGATCACGAGCAAACCTTCTGCTTTCGATCATCCGGGGCATGTTTGGCCCTTGGTAAGCGAAAAACGTCAAGGCGAGTAAGATGCCAATCCGCATCCAGAAGGATGACATATCTGTAAGATTGTTTTTGACTAATGGTATGTAGGTTTCGATAATAGAGATTAAAAATAAAGCCAGAATGGTTCCAGCGAGAACCAAGATCTCTTTGGCCCAGCCTCGCATAGCCCCAATTAATGCAAACATAATGACAAACACCCAAAAGAGAACTGATAAACTGATCATGCGGTAAATCCTCCATCGGAGATGTCGACCATTTCATACATGAGGTTTGCGATATTTTGAGCAGCATTCGGCGATGTTAATGCTGCCATCGCTGTACTCATCTTAGTAAGAAGATTTGGATCGGCTATCAAACTTTGAATCTGTTTGAGTAAACTACTTTCGAGGTCCTCGTCTCTTAAAATCACAGCAGCGCCATGATCTACCAGGTAACTGGCATTTATATATTGATAGCGCCAGGCATGGGGATATGGAACGAGGATTGCTGGTAGACCGAATAAAGGATATTCGCCAAGGACGGAAGCACCTGCGCGGGAAATAATTAAATTTGGCGCTGCCAAAGCGGCTCCCATTTCGTGGAGATAGGGGAAAGCTTGGTAACGATGGGCCAGCCACGAGGGCAGCTTTTTTGTTTGTTTTTCAATTAATTCCCAATCGAGATAACCGGTTAAATGGATTATTTGGGTATCTTCAAGCAAAACAGGAAGGATTTTGATCAACGCATTGTTGATTGAACGAGCACCTTTGCTTCCACCCATCACAGTGAGTGTGGGCAGGGCTGGGTCAAAATCAAAATATTGGAGAGCCTTATCACGCGTCCATTGGGTAAGCCCAGGTCGTACTGGGTAACCGGTGACGGAGAGCTTTGACGAGTTTGGAAAATAAGCCTTTGATGATTCAGTTGTGAGGGCAATACGATCTGCAAAATGAGCCAAAGCTTTGAGGGCCATGCCAGGTTCAATATCAGGGACGTACAGCAATGAAGGCCTATTAAGCGCAGCTGCAGCCATAGGAACAGCAACAAAACCGCCGGTGAACAACAGCAAGTTGGGGTTGAATTGCCTCAGAATACGAAGCGAGGCGAAAAAGCCTTTAACAAGCTCAAGGATATTTCCTGGAAGCTTGCGCAAGCCAACACCATGAACGCCAGCAGCTGGAATTGTTGTAAAAGGTAAATTATGTCTGGTCACCAATTCTTCCTCCATTCCGCCACGGCCGCCAACCCAAAGGATTTGATCTTCTTTGAGATTTAGGGCTTCAAGAACGGTAAACGCGGGATACACTCCCCCGCCCGTTCCGCCCGCGCATATCAACAACCGCACTGCGTGGACTCCTTTCTGAGATTTGTTGCTTATGTGTAGTTTTAGAGACGTTTAGAATAATACCTATTGACGTAAGGGTTACCACCATGCTCGAGCCGCCTGCACTTATCAAAGGAAGGGCATTGCCCAAGAAGGGCATTAATCCAACCATCACAGCCATGTTCATCATCGCTTCTAAGGCAATCCAAGAAGTGAGCCCAAAAGCAAGTAAAGAGCCTAATTGATCGGGCGCTTTTTTCGCTATGACTAAACCGCGCCACACAAAAAGACCAAATAAAACAATCAAAATTAAGCTGCCGATGATCCCTGTTTCTTCAGCAATCACAGCAAAGATACTGTCTGTTGGGGCTAGGGGCAAACCAGTAAATTTGGTGCTTGCCTGACCGATGCCAACCCCGAACCACCCCCCTTTAATTATTGCTTCGAGACTGCGTTGAATATGATAACTACTTTCAAGCGGATTATTTAAGCCAGAAAGATAACCCGCCATTCTATCGCGACCCGTTGAGCTAAAGAATATTAGGGGAAGCCCTGCAGCTATTGAAATGATGATAATGATCAGAGTAATTTTAAAATTACAACCAGCAAAATATAATAATAATATACCGAGTAATATCGCTGTTATAGTTGCAGACAGGTCGGGTTGAAGTAATATAAAGCCTCCCGTAACGCCCAAAATCATGCCTAATGGGATCAACCCTAAATGAATGTCATTAATGGTATCCTGTCGATTATAAAGCCAAAATGATAGATAAATGATGATCATTGCTTTTGCTAACTCAGAAGGCTGAACTGAGCCGCTAATAAGCATCCGGGTAACGCCTGCACTTTTTGATGCATTGACGATTAAAACCGCGATTAATAACCCAAGAGTTGCCAAACCTGCTGGGACAATTAACTTGCGGTAATGGTGATAGTCTATAAAACTTGCAATCGTTCCAAAAGCTAAGCCGATCAACACCCAAATCACTTGTTTCCTGAACATCTCGGTAGGCTTTAATTCTAAAACCCGCGCTGAAAAATCCCAGCTTGCTGAATAGACCATCAGCAAACCATAAATTAATAACACGATTACAATCAGCAGCATGGGCACATCGAAGGGCACATTAATCGTGCGAGATTGGCCGATTTTATTTGGTTTGTTTACGAAAGTTCGTTCACCCATTGTTTAAATTTCTTTCCGCGTTCTTCAAAATCTAAAAATTCGTCGTAGCTGGTTCCTCCCGGTGAAAGGAGAACAACATCACCAGGGGTAACGTGTTGAGCAGCTCGTTGAACAGCTTGTTCGAGCCCGGCACAAATGTCAACCGTAAATGGTCGAGTTTCCGGTTCCCATGACCCCAGCGAATGATAAATTAAATTTGCTGCATCACCAAAGAGAACCAAGTGATCCACTTTCTGATGGATTAATTTAGCGAGATGTTGCCAGGGCAAGTTTTTATCGCGACCGCCTGCCAGTAAGACAATTGGCTCTTCAAATGAGTTTAAGGCGGCAATCGCACGTTCGGGAGAGGTGGCGATTGAATCGTTGTACCATTTTACGCCTCCCCATTCACGTACAAGTTCTAACCTGTGCGAGACCCCTGTGAAACCGGTAACACCTTCATAAATAGCCTCAATAGAAAAAGCAGCTGCAGCTGAAATAGCCAGGGCAGCCAATACGTTATATAAATTATGTTGACCACGTAAGTTGACTTGGTCTGTATGAGCAATTTTTGCAATTTGACCGCTGGCTTGCAAATAAAGCTTGTCGCGTTTTATAAATGTTGCATTTTGATTGTCGTGTGGAGGGTTTAATCCAAAAGTAATAAGACGCCCTTTAACATCGGGGAAAAGTTTGCGAACGTTAGGGTCATCACGGTTCATCACCGCGATATCGTTTGTCGATTGATGGGTAAGGATTTGCGCTTTAGCCGAAATGTAGTGTGCCATATCTTGATGACGGTCTAAATGATTGGGCGTTAAATTTAACAAGGTCGCAACCTGGGGAGAACGATCCATAATTTCGAGCTGAAAGCTAGATAATTCCATCACGGCCAGGTCGTTGGGGTCCATCTGTGTGAGGTCTTGAATTAATGGGTAACCGATATTACCGCCGACCCACACTCTTCTATCAGGTTTTCTCAATGAAAAATGATGGTTAGCTATTTCGCCAACCAACGCGGTTGTTGTCGTCTTCCCTGAGGAGCCAGTAATTCCGATGACTGGGCAGGGAGCTTCTTCAAGAAATATTTGGGAATCGTTTGATAGAGGAATATCCCGTTTTACAGCTTCCTGGACAATGGGCGAGCTTAATGGAATTCCGCCTGATAAGCACACCAAGTCAGTATCATCAAGGATATCAAACGGGTGACCACCTGTTACCCAAGTGATGTCATCCATTGATAACGCTGTTATTGGATCTTTAAGTTCAAGTTCGGTGCGCTGATCGTTGAGCGTTACTTTAGCACCTTGGCTGGCGAGATAGCGCGAAAGGGCTAACCCTTGGCGGGCTGCACCGATCATAACTACTCTTTTGCCTTCCCATCTACTCATCATTTACTCCACAAATACCAGGGCAATGCCCAGCATAGAAAAAACCAAACTAATCAACCAAAACCTCTGCACGATTTGGGTTTCACTCCACCCTGATAATTCAAAGTGGTGGTGAAGTGGTGCCATTCTAAAGAACCGCTTACCCTTGGTAGCTTTAAAATACAAAACCTGTACGACAACACTAATTGCTTCACTAACGGGGATGATCGCCAATAAAGGAATAATCGTCCAACGACCGGTCATTAAGGCGACTACTGCTAAAGTGGCCCCCAATGAAAGTGAACCGGTGTCGCCCATAATGAGCATGGCTGGGTGAATGTTGAACCATAAAAAACCGAACAAGGCACCCACCAACGAAAAACAAAACCTTGCCAGGTAAGTTTGACCTTGGATTACAGCAACAAGGCCAAACCCAATGAAAGCGGTAGCAGAGATTAAGCCTGCCATTCCATCTAAGCCATCGGTAAAATTAACAGCATTAGAGGTGCCGACAATAATAAAAACGGCAATTGGAATATAAAAAGCACCGAGGTTGAGGGGTTCGCTGGAGGTAAACCAAACCAGCTGGGGGACCTCTAATACATCTCGTAATAAAAATGCAATAATAACTGCAAATAACACTTGGAAACCAAATTTTACCGAAGCTCGCATCCCGAGGCCTTTGCGAGGGCCACGAATGCCCTCCCAGTCATCGAGCATCCCTAATAAGGCATACGCCCACATTGTGACTAAGGGCAATAAAACTGACCTTCCTAATAGGTTGAACCCAAACAATGATACAGCGTTGAATAAGATGGTCAATAGCGTAACGGGAATAATGAACATGAAACCGCCCATTGTTGGGGTGCCCATTTTTTTAAGGTGTTCGTCTGGCCCATCTTCACGAATAATTTTGCCTATATTCCAGGCATTTAATAGCCGAATCAAAGGTTCGCCCCAAATAACTGTCATAATAAAGCTAAGACCGCTTATGGCAATGGCAAGTGGGCTATCCATTTTCATGATTTACCTCCTACCAAAGCGTTTAAAATGTTATCCATATGCATACTATTTGACCCTTTGATCAATATCATGTCGCCTGAATTAACCAGGTTTTTAATTTTTTTTGCTCCCTGGGTTGAATCTGCAAACCAAAATAAATTTTGTTTCGGGAAACCTTGCGAAATTGCCGCTTCAGCAATTTTCTTCGATCGCTCTCCTACCAGAATGAGGATATCTGCAGAGCAACCTGCGGCCAAACCAACAGCAAAATGTTCAGCTGTTTCATACTGCCCCAGTTCAAGCATGTCACCTAAAATTGCTACCCGACGAGCTGACAAACCTTGCAGTAGGTGCAGCGCTGCAATCATAGAAGCAGGTGAAGCATTATAAGTATCATCAAGGATAATTGTTCCATCCGGAAGGGTTACCGGATGTAAGCGTAAATCTAAGCGGCTGTGGGAGAGACCTTTTATAATTGCATCCCAATCCATATCTTCGCTTATGGCGACAGCAGCTGCGCACAAAATGGTATAAATTGAAAAAGTGCCCAGAAGCGGTGAGTGGATGGGGTGTTTAGCGCCTTGATAGACCAAATCGCAAGAGACCCCTTCTAAGCCATGGGATTGAATGTTTTGCGCCATTAGGTCGGCATTTTGTTCAATGCCATAGGTTAGCACATTTGCCTGGGTCATTGTGGACATCTTTTTAACCCATGGGTCATCCATATTCAGGATGGCAACCCCATCGGTAGGTAAGTAACGAACCAATTCTGCTTTACCTTCAGCAATTAGCTTTTGCGACCCTGCGCGTTCAGCGTGAACCGTGCCAATATTTGTGATCACACCAACCTGAGGCTTGGCAATATCACACAGGGTTTGGATTTCACCTGTGACATAAAAGCCCATTTCTAGAACCGCAACTTGATGATGCGCTTCTAGCTGGAGGAGGGTTAAAGGCAACCCGATTTCATTATTCATATTGCCAGGATTCTTTAATACAGAATATTTTTCACATAAAACTGACGCTGCCAACTCTTTGGTTGACGTTTTCCCAACACTGCCGGTGATTCCAATGCTACGGATGGAGAATTTGTCTCGCCAGTATGAAGCGATCGCCTGAAGTGCTAAAAGTGAATCTTCAACTTGTAAACAAATAGGCAATGTGGGCATTGACGATGGCGCTTGAAAATGTCCCGGGCGTAAATCGAAGGTGGGAACTTCTATATGGGTGTCCTGTTGGATGATTGCAAAAGACGCACCATGGTCAAAAGCAGATTTAACATAATCATGGCCGTTGACTCGTTCTCCTGGAAGGGCGATGAACAAACCGCCTTTTTTAACCTGGCGCGAATCGACCGCCACACTACTGATGGGGACATCCAAAAGCAGTGAAGATTGACCGGTTAGCGCAGTGATTATATCAATAAGATTAAGCACACAATTCCTTATCTGTCTTGAGCCATTTGTAAGCGAATATTATCAGGAGGGATTCTCATCAACACCACAAGCTTGCTGACAACATCGCTAAAAATGGGGGCTGCAACTTCAGAACCCCATGGTGAAATTGTTGGTTTTTCGATCCAAACATAAACGACGAATTGAGGGTCATCGGATGGACCCCAGCCTACGAAAGATGCGTTAGTCTGGGTAGTGGAATAACCCAGTTCAGTTGGTATTTCGCCAGTCCCGGTTTTCCCAGACACCCGGTATCCTTCAATCAGTGCTGAAGAAGCTTCTTCTTCTAATGAAACAGCTAACATTTCAGTGAGGATTTGCCCAGTTTCGGCTGTAATTGGGTTGCCTATCGCCTGGGGGGTAACATTATACTGTTGTCCTCGATCGATAACACTACGAACAACGTGCGGCATCATCATTTTGCCGTTATTGGCAATCGCGGAAACAGCAGTAACCATTTGAATGGGGGTAACGGCAATACCCTGCCCATAAGAATTAGTAGCTAAATCTAAAGTCATCCATTGGTTGCTATCAGGCGTTCTGAGCGGGTAGTTTGCTTCAGTAGCAAGATCGATCCCAGTCGCTCGACCAAACCCAAAAGCTTGAAGGTATTCATAAAACAACTCTTCGCCGAGTAAATCAATAGCGATGTGAGCTAAACAAACGTTAAGTGAGTGCTGCATACACCCGGTCATATCCTGTAATCCCCAGGCACCATAATCCCAATTATAAATTGGCCAGGTATCAGATACCCAATAGACACCTGACCCGTCGTAATAAGTTGTATTGAGATCTGCAACCCCACTGTCTAAGGCTGCTGCCATCGTTATCACTTTAAAAACCGAACCTGGTTCATAAGCGGAACCGATCGCTCGATTAAAGGGGGTAATCCCAGGGAAAGTCTCTTTATATTTCCAATATTGATTAGGATTGAATAAAGGCGTGCTTGCCATGCCGAGAATCTCACCAGTTTTTGGATCAGCAACGAGAATAGTGCCTGCATCACCGCCAGACCAGTCTAAAGCTTCTTCTAATGAATCCTCGAGCATCTTTTGAATCTCACGGTCGATGGTCAAAATCAGGCTTGCCCCTGGCTCGATATCGGGTAGGGCTTCAACAAGATTGGGATCATTAGGCAAAAAGACGTTGATTGGTTTGCCGGTAAGTAAGCGGTTGTATGTTTCCTCAATACCAAATACACCTTGAGCAGTTTGAAGAGAAAAGAAATTGTAAAACCCAAGCACATTTGAAGCCAGGGTTTTCTCTGGATAGGTACGTTGGTACTTAGGCACCCAAACCAAACCGGATAAATTGGGCATGAATGATTTTGCTTCTGTGCGTCTTTCGCTATAAGTACTTTCTAATAAGGCAAATTCTTGAATTTGCTCTTCGCTCACATAGTTTGAAATCACAAAATATCGATTTTCATCTTTTCTCTTTTCTATGGATGCAATTTTGAAAACCGATTGATAGTCTAATTCGTCGATTATTGATGATACTGAAAACGCTAATGTTTCAGGGTCAATTACATTATTGAGATTAATTCCAAGCTCGTAACCTATTTGATTGGTAGCAAGAATGTTCCCTTTGCGATCATAGATCGTCCCTCGAGGTGGATAAATGGTTTTTTTTACACCTTGATAGTCTTCTGATTTTTCTAAAAGGACCTGAGCATAAGGTGTGTAGTTTAACCGGACCATTTGGATAAAGACTGCAAAACCCATTAAACCAATTAATGCTGCCAAAATGACGTAACGATGATAGAAGGGCGGTTTCATGGTGTGCTTCCCCTGTCTGGTGTAATTGATGTCGACCAGATGTTATTCATCATCCAATCCCAAAGAGACGTTCGGTAAGAACTTAAGAGAGACGGTGATTCTACGATAATATTTACTTTTGGAGGTGCAAGGGTAAGATCAGCTCGAGCGTTAAAACCTGGTATCTCCATGTAGATGGCTTCATGTGGGTTTAGAGAGAAAAAACCCAACTCCTTTGCTCTTTCTTGCATTTTCTCAACAGATTTTGCTACTGCGAGATCGGTAGTTAACTGTGCAATTTCATTTTCAACATCATTAATTTTTGAATCGATTTTTTGAATCGTTCTGCCAGCTTCTGCTGCTTGCCCGCTAATGACAAGATAAATACCGGTAATTGAAGCCACTAAAACCAAAACAAGGAGAAATAGACCAACCCATTGGGTTTGGGTTCGCCACGGTGCTTGTTTATAGGCTTGTAAGATTCGGTTTTTCATGTCATTTACCTTGCAATTTGTGTGCCGTTTAGATCTTTTCCGCTACCCTCATACGAGCGCTGCGGGCACGCACATTTACCTGGATTTCTTGCTCGCTTGGCCTAAGTGGTTTTTTAGTCAATATTTTTAATGACGCTTGATGGCCACAAGTGCAAACAATTTGTTCTGGCGGACACAGGCAATCTTTGCTTTCGGTTTTGAAAAAAGATTTCACAATCCGATCTTCGAGCGAGTGAAAGCTGATCACCGCGATCCTGCCTTGCGGTGCAAGGCAGTCTACCAGGTTCGGTAAGGCGAGCTTCAAAGTTTCCAGCTCCTGGTTGGTCGCAATCCTTATTGCTTGAAAAGTACGTGTAGCCGGATGAATAGCGGACTCTTTAAAAGGAACAGCTTTTTGAACAACTTTTGCCAACGCATGTGTTGTTAGGATAGGCCTCGCTGCAATAATTGCCCTGGAAATTCGCCTTGCATAGCGTTCTTCTCCGAAATCCCGTAAGATTTTCTCTAAGGCAGTTTCGGTAAGCGTGTTGACCAAATAACTGGCAGATAGGCCAGAATTTGAATCAAACCGCATATCGAGAGGAGCGTCTTCCATAAAGGAAAACCCTCGTTCGGGCTGGTCAATTTGCATTGAAGAGACGCCTAAATCCAGCAGGATGCCATGCACATGAGCCCAGCCAATTTCTTGAAGGACGGTCAGAGCGTTTGCATACGAAGATTTTCGCAATACTGCCCGTTGGTGAAAAGGAGCAAGTCGATTTTGGGCGATCTCCAATGCCTGCGAGTCAACATCGAGACCAAGTAACCTTCCAAACGGGGCTGAGGATTGCAAAATGCCTTCAGCATGTCCGCCAGCGCCAAGGGTGCCATCGAGATAATCTTTGCCACTAACTGGCGCCAAGGCCTCCAGAACTTCATGGTAAAGTACTGGTGAGTGGGGAAAACGATCGCTGGGGCTTCCAGTGACGGTACCCCCACCTGTGTATGAACCGTTCATAGCAGGGTAGTTAAATCCAGGGCTTGAAAGCGGAGCTCGTTTGCATCGACATCGTTGAGCGAAACTTGCTGGTCATACCATTTCTTTGGTGACCAGAATTCGAAATATTCGCCCATGCCAACGATGGAGGCAATTCCTTCGAGGTTTGCAGCCTCTCGAAGAAAGCTGGGTAGTAATATTCGCCCAGCGTTGTCGAATTTGATTAATTTTGCGTTGGAAAAGATTAGTCTGCGAAGGATACGACTATTTGAATCTAAAAGGCTAATTGTACGTACTCTTTCTGCCATTTTTTCGAAAGTAGCAATGGAAAAAGCTTGGAGGTTGCCATCAAAACCTTGAGTCACATAAACTGCGTCACCTAACTCCTCACGATAATCTGAGGGAATTGTGATTCGACCCTTTTCATCGATTGTGTGTTCGTAGCGACCTAAGAACATCTGTTCTTTAACTCCTTAGACCCACGAAGCGCCATATTCATGGCGCTCCACTTCGTCCCACTAATCTCCACTATTAACCACTAGTTTCAAAAAGTATAGCGTAGTATTCGAAATAAATCAAGAGGAAGTTTTGAACAATTTACTAAAATACCCTAAAAAAAGAGGATAAAGCTATTGATGCAATTGTTCTTCAGGGTTTACTATCAAAGGTCATTTATTGTCTTTATTATACCTTGAAAAAAATGCTATTCAGAGGACAAGGGATGTTAAAAATCGTTTCTTTTTTGTCTGTAAATTCTAACAATACTCTAATATTGTAACTATTGACAAAATGAGAATACTATCTTATAATTAAGTACGATTAAATAAAGAAAGGTGTTGCGATGTCAAGACGTAAAAGAAGTTATCCATATCAGGAAGAATACAAACCGAGAAGGCGGCGAAAGCCTTTAATCAATTCTCTAATAGAACCAGCCCTGTTATTGTTGATTAAAGAAAAACCACGCCACGGGTATGGCTTACATTCTTCTTTAGCAGAATTAGGTATCGCACCTGTACACCCTTCGATTGTTTATCGTAATCTGCGTCAACTAGAATCCTTGGGCTGGGTAAGGACTGAGTGGGATGTTGATAACATTCAAGGACCCCCAAGAAAGTTGTTCAGCCTTACTGAAGAAGGCTTAGCTGCATGCGACGCTTGGAGTGATGAATTGTTGAAAGCTCGGGAGATCCTTCAATCACTGATTGATCAACAGAGTAGGTAGTGAAAGGAGTTAATATGCGTAAAAAACGGAGTGCTTTTGCTTAACAAAAGAAACATATTGAGAATAAATAGGAAAGAGGATAATTTGAATAGATCAAGCCAATGGAATAAGGAGAATATGAATAAACAAAATAAAGAAAAATATAATGACAATATCAACCGTGAAGGACACAATGAACGTCGATTTGATAGATCCCAGAACCCACACCATGAGGATCGCTATCGCCCTGAAATAGGATATGGTAAAAGATATGAACGCCATGTTAGGCATAATGTACGGGGTGTGTACGGAGATGGACGCTTCAACCGGGAAATGAAATACCGAACCGGGCCTGGGCGCCACTTTGGACGAATGGAACGGGGTGCATACGGAGATGGACGCTTCAACCGGGAAATGAAATACCGAACCAAGCCAGGGCGCCACTTTGGACGAATGGAACGAGGCGCATACGGAGATGGACGCTTCAACCGGGAAATGAAATACCGAACCGGGCCTGGGCGCCACTTTGGACGAATGGAACGGGGTGCATACGGAGATGGACGCTTCAACCGGGAAATGAAATACCGAACCAAGCCAGGGCGCCACTTCGGACGAATGGGACGGGACGCATACGGAGATGGACGCTTTAACTGGGAAATGAAATATCGAACTGGGCCAGAATATCGCTTTGGGCGAAGACATCCTTCGACAGCAGGTTATCTTAGGGAGCGACAAACTTCGGGTAACTACCGGAAACCGGTGCACCAACATCAAAACAAGTCAAGCCATTCACTGATGATGAAGAAAGTTGACCTTGAACGAAGAATGTTTCACTTAAAAAAACGTTTACGTTCAATTGAGCATACATTGCGTAAAAGATATGATCATCAGAAGACATTTGGCGATTCTCGAAGTCGGTCAAAGAGCTGGGCTTATTAAGCCAAAATATTGTTAGCAGATGCGAAAAGGGTGGGGCTAAAATTTAGCCTCACTAAATTTTTAAACGACAAGAAGGTAATAAAATAAATAGAGGGGCACACAAGTTATTCTCATTACAAACAGTTGACTTTAATGGAAGTTCGCAATAAAATAATGCAACATTACCCCGGCGAAATATTCAAGCTGGGGTAAAATATTGTAACCCCAACTTTCCCGATCACTGGCGGTTGAACGCAAGTAGATTGGTTAAGTGAAGATTGGAGTAGAAAAATGAAATTTGTAATTGTGGAACAAGGCGGCAAGCAATATCGGGCCGCCGAAGGCAATATGATCGCTGTTGATCGGTTGCCGAACGAGGTGGGGGACACTATCGCGTTAGAGGATGTCCTTCTCTCTGCAGATGATGGAAAAGTCATCATTGGAACACCGTTGATTGAAGGCGCGAAAGTTCAGGCAAAGGTTCTTGAACACTTCAAAGGCCGAAAGATCCTGGTTTTGAAATACCGTCCGAAGAACCGATACAGGGTAAAATCTGGTCATCGACAGCAGTACACCCGTTTATTGATCGAATCGATTGAAGTGGAGTAAGTCTTATGGCACATAAAAAAGGTGGCGGTTCATCTCGAAATAACCGCGATAGTAAATCAAAGCGATTAGGCATTAAAAAATTTGGCGGTGAATATGTCCTTAGTGGAAATATCATCGTTCGTCAACGTGGAACGAAAGTTCACCCTGGCTGGAATGTTGGCATGGGCAAAGACTATACAATTTTTGCAACTACCGATGGGCTCGTTCATTTTGAGACGCTGCGTGGTGGCCGTAAAAAAGTCCATGTCGTAACTGTCCCGGCAGATGAAGTATAAAGCCCAAAATTTAAGAAAGGACTGTGGCTAAATTATGAAAAAAGATATCCATCCTCAATACTATCCTGAGGCTGTTGTAATTTGTGGCTCTTGTGGTGCAACCTGGAAAACAGGCTCGACCAAACCTGAAATCCGCACTGAGGTTTGCTCCAATTGTCACCCCTTTTATACTGGTCAACAACAACGTATATTGGACCGTGAAGGCCAGGTTGACCGCTTCTATAAACGTTTGCAGGTTCGGCAAGATTTTCTTGATGAGCAAAAAGCCAAAGAAGAGGGCAAGGCTTTCTTGGATCGACCTGTGGGCGAATTAGACTTGGGAACCCGAGTAGAGAACATTTTAGTCAGCGCAGGAATGAATACCGTCGGCGATATTCTGGCAAGTCTCGAAGGCGGTGAACAAGGTTTACTCGACATAGGCGGCTTCGGGCGAAAATCATTAATCGACCTGAAAAAATCGCTACGTCAATTGGGTTATAAGATCCCTGAAGCAGCCAGAGAAATCTCTGTTTAGGCTCGCTCCAGAATTAAAATATCCGGTAAAATTATCAGGCAGGTGGACACATCATCTGCCTGTATTTTTATTAATTTCAGGAGTGATTGATGGGACAAAATGTAGGTACGGTTGAAATTATTTGTGGCTCGATGTTTTGTGGTAAGACTGAAGAGTTGATTAGACGGTTAAGACGGGCAAAGATTGCCAAACAACATGTACAGGTATTTAAACCAGCGGTGGACAACAGACACGATGAAAAAAAGGTTGTTTCACACTCTGGATTTGACTTAGAGGCACAATCGATTGCCCATTCTTCAGAAATACTAAAGCTATTAAATAAAGAGACAACAGTGGTTGGGATTGATGAAGTTCAATTCTTCGATCATGAAATTGTAAAGGTTATCGAGGGATTAGCAGAAAAAGGTTTGCGGGTAATCGCCGCGGGTTTAGATACCGATTTTCGAGGTGAACCTTTTGGGTGCGTTCCTGAATTAATGGCTCGTGCTGAACGGGTAGACAAGCTACATGCTATTTGTATGGTATGTGGTGGTCCAGCCAGCCGAACGCAACGTTTTGTTGATGGTAAGCCGGCTCATTATTACGAACCAATAGTGGTGATTGGGGCTTTGGAAATGTACGAGGCACGCTGTCGCAAACATCACGAAGTACCGAAAGATTAAAGTCAAAGGAAAATTATGCAAGACTACCATTCTTTTATTTCTGAAGTTTTGATTTCTGAAGAAAAATTACAAGCCAGGATTGAAGAATTGGGGATGGAAATAAGCCGCGATTACGAAGGCAAAGAAATTTTGGCGATTTGTATCCTAAGAGGCGGTGTGATGTTTCTAACCGACCTTATCCGGCATATTAAGCCATTAGTGGCGATTGATTTTATGGGGGTTTCATCCTACGGGGTAGGATCGCGCAGTTCTGATGGACATGTGCGCATCAATTTAGATTTAACCACAAATATAGGTGGTAAACATGTCATCATTGTTGAGGATATTATAGATAGCGGCAATACACTTGCTTCAGTGATTGAACTTCTGCAAACCCGACACCCAGCAAGCCTTGAGGTGTGCACGTTATTAGATAAAGCCCCTCGAAGGGAGGTGGACATTCCAATTAAATATTGTGGGTTTGTCATCCCTGATAAGTTTGTGTTTGGCTATGGGTTGGATATGGATGAATTTTATCGAAACCTGCCGTTTATCGGCGTGGTAGACCTGGAAAAATATGAAGGTCAAATTTGATCGTGAACTACTTGAACTATTTTCGTTAATTCAAGCAGAGAACGAAAAGAACCAGGAAATTTATGTCGTTGGCGGTGCGGTGCGCGATGCACTTTTAGGCCGCTCTATTCATGACATTGATTTTGCTATGGCTGAAAACCCATACGGCTTGGCAAAACGATTGGCAAAAAAGCTAAAGGCAGGTTTTTTTGTGTTAGACGACGTACGCCATACAGCACGAGTCACTTACCATAATGCTGAAGGCAATTTTTTTCCACTCGATTTTGTTCAGTTCACTGGACAAAATTTAAAACAAGACCTTCAAAATCGCGACTTTACTTTAAACGCGTTGGCTATCCGCTTGAATGATCTCGAACAAGTGGTTGACCCACTAAACGGGCTGGATGATTTGGCAGAACTTATTTTGCGGTGTGTCAGCGATCATGCTTTATGCGATGACCCTGTTCGAGTTTTACGTGCTATTCGCTTTGTTGTTCAATATCATTTGAAATTTGCCCCAGGGATGGAAGAAACGCTGAAAGATGCAGGGCAATTCCTATCGAAAACATCTTATGAGCGTCAGCGAGATGAATTTTTTAAAATATTGATGGGGCCAGAGCTTGGTCATGCATTAGCCTTGTGTCGAAGGCTAAACATCTTTAATAATTTATTTTTCACACCAATCGAGCTTAAAACGAACCTCAACCAGCTCTCAAGTAAGTTGGTAAAATTTGATCATTCAAATACGATCATCGTTTATTTTGATGAAATTTTAAGATATTTATCTGAACCTTTCACTTATAGCGCCGAAAAATGGTATCTTGATGTATTACATGCAGAATTAGGCAATTATCATAAGCAAATAAATGCTTATTTCTTAGAAGAAATTACACCTGGGCGCCCGAAAAACTCGCTGGCTTATTTTGGAGCTTTACTGCATGATGTTGAACGTGCATGGGCATTTAAGAACCGCGAACTAACACCAACTACTTTTGATGAGGTGGATAAAAAACGCGGAGAGGTTGCGATTAGAATGGCTAACCAATTTCAACTTAGCAATGCTGAATCCAGTTGGGTTTATAAGTTCGTCAACCAGCGAATTGATTTAGCAGGTTTAAACAATGAGGAAACCCTGGGAAACCGGCGCGCATTGTATCATTATTTTAAAAGCTCAGGAGAGGCGGGGATTGGGGTGGCCGTTTATTTTTTGGCTGAAATTTTGACTGTATTTGGAGAAAATTTAAGTGATGCCCTATGGAGGCAGGCGCTGATGATTGTCAAAAATCTCTTTCATGCCTGGTGGGATGCATCTGAGATGATTGTTTCACCAACCCCGTTGATCGATGGGTTTGAGATGCAGGACATGTTCGGTATCAAACCTGGTAAAAAAATTGGTAAACTCTTGCGCTTGCTGGTTGAAGAACAAGCCAGCGGCACGGTGAACACAACTCAAGAGGCGATAGATTTTTTGCGCAGGCATATCTGACCATAAAGGTAGGTGAAAACATGAAACGAAAAATTAATGGAACTGATTTAGCTTTTGAACAACAGGAAGGCAATGGGGTACCGCTTGTTTTGTTACATGGTTTTGCGATGAACCGCTCAATTTGGCAGGAAATGATAAGCAATTACCTCCCTTCGGTTCCCATAATTTCGCTGGATACCCGTGGACATGGCGAGAGCGAATCTACCCAGGGAGAATATTCTATGGAATTGTTGGCCGCTGACCTGGAAGGCTTGTTGCGTTCATTAAATATTGGTAAAGCCATCGTATGTGGGCATTCTATGGGCGGGTATATTGCCCTGGCTTTTGCTGAACAATTTCCTGACAGGCTGGCTGGTTTGGGGTTGATCACAACCAATGCAGCTGCAGATGACGACAGTAAACGTGCTGCAAGATATGCACAAATCGAAGATATTCGTAAGAGAGGCTCAATCGCAGTTGCGGACAGTTTGGCTCCACGATTGTCTCATAATCCAACAATTATTGCTTGGGCGCATGATATGATTATTGATACCAACCCTTTGGGCCTGATTGGCTCTTTAAGCGGAATGGCTGAACGTAGTGATAGATCGGCGCTTCTGCCAGGTATCGAGGTGCCTACCGTGGTTATCGCTGGTGAATCGGATCAAATTACGGATTATGACGCGTCGAAAACCATGGCGAAAGCCCTGCCTCAGGGAACTTTTATTGGTTTGAATAATTCTGGCCACCTACCAATGATGGAAACACCGAAAACGCTCGCTGGTGCATTATTATCGTTGAGCAAACAGGTTCAAGATTGAATGAGAAAACCTTTACGCTTTTAACATTAAAGAAATTAAAAGACAAGTAGAAGAAAAATGAGTATTCAAGACGCAATTTTTGCCCGTCGAAGTATTAGAAAATTCCATGACAGGCCTGTTGAAATTGAAAAGATAGAGATGTTATTAAAAGCAGCCATGGCTGCGCCTTCGGCTATGAACATTAAGCCCTGGGAATTTGTTGTGATAAGCCAGCCTGAAAAATTAAATTCAATTGGTACTGCCTTGATTTATGGAAAGATCCAAGCGCCTTTGGCAATAGCTGTATGTGGAAATTATGCCAGGAAAAAAAGAGTGATCGCCGAAAAATATTGGGTTCAAGATTGCAGTGCTGCCACACAAAATATTCTTTTGGCCGCAATTGACCTGGGATTAGGGACTGTGTGGTGCGGGGTTCACCCAATCCACTTACAAAGTAAACGGATTTCGAAAATCTTGTCATTACCTGAGAATGTGAAGCCTTTGAATGTTATCTATGTTGGTTACCCGGCGGAAGAAAAATCCCCTCGCACACAATATGACGAGGGGAATGTTCATTGGGAGACTTATTGAAACAGCTATAAAAAGGAAGAGCTATTTTTTTTGTTCTTTTTGATATTTTATTAACAGCTGCGTTTCAGTGGCGATATCCATACCAACTTTTAGTTTTGTAGTTTTTGCCCGGGCTTTAATCCAGGCGAGAGTTTCGCTTACCGTTTGAGATAGAGGCCTGAAATTAAGCCCATCTTTCAGGGCCTTATTGATGTTGAAGTTATAGAAACCTGCATAAGCTGGATCAGTCGATGGGACCCAAAGCGGTAGGTCCCTCCAGGGCATGACGCCCTCTCTAAGCAAGAAGTTTTCATCAGTCCATATAAATTTTGCATCTGTAAGAGCGGCTTCGCGACACGAAACCAGCAAGGAGCCAAAAGTTGCTGGTCGGCGAGGGCCGGTGACATTGTAAACCCCTTCACTTTGCATCTCAATAGCGTGGACGATAAAATCTGCCAGGTCTCGCACATCAATGAATTGAAGGTTTGCACTTGGTGGCGAAGGCACTAATACATCCCCACCCAGGGAGACACGCCAGGGCCAATAGCTGAATCGATCGGTTGGGTCGTTTGGACCAACAATCAAGCCTGGCCGGATAACAAGCACTCTGCCATCGAAAGATTTTTGGATTTCATATTCACACAAAGCTTTTAGCGCCCCATAAGCGGGACCGGTGTAATCTTCATTGTTTGGGTCATCCAAGTGGGCTAAAGGGTAAGTTTCATCAATATCTGGTGTACGATAATCTTTATATACCGACACAGAAGAAATAAAAACGTAACAATCGCATTTGCCGGATAAGGCCAGTGCAGATTGCTTTGTAACGCGAGGAATAAATCCATTGGTATCAATAACAGCATCCCATTTGCGTCGTTTTAGAGCGTTCAAATCTCCATCTCGATCGCCAATTAGGTTTGTGACTTTTGGAAAAAGTTCAGGATTGGTTAATCCGCGATTAAATAATGTTGGTATATGTCCTGCCTGCAACAAGGCCTCAACCAAGGCTATCCCTAAGAACTTTTTGCCACCTAAAATTAAAACTTTCATTAACACCTCACTGGATGATGTACCTGCCGATATGTTACTAAAATTTATTAGACCTTAAGCTTCTATTATACAATAAGTATCAATTCGTGCAGACTTAAAAACGATTACTCATCATCAATAAGAATAACATTGAGATTGGTATAATCGCTATAGATATCTGATTCAAATAATAAATTATTGGTTTGATTGGGTAAATTATAAAAATAAACCTGACCAAGCGACCGATAAATAAATCCCACTGCGTTCCCCAGCCAAAGGATTTCTAAAGGCGTATCTTGGAGGTTAAGTTCAGTGATAATTTGGAAATTATCATCTAGTAGAAAACTCTTGCTCTGATGGTTGACCATCACATAATACTGCCCATCTGGAGATGGGGATAGGAGCGTAAATGAATCAACGAAAGGTTTGATTCCTAATTGTTTATCCAGAATATAGGTGGTTGATTCGCACTGAATCATGAATTTTGATGCATATGCGGCCTGGAAACGGCATCTTTTTTCAAGGTTTAGTGCAGCTATGGATTCTCCCGTGAAAGAAACCAACTCAATAACCGTGGAATTTGTTTCTTTATAGTTTTTGAATACTAAAAACAAATCATGAAAGTGGCGCAGATCCTGAAAGTCGGAATCAATTATTCGTGTAAACCGATGGCTTTCAACATCATACAAAGTGAAACCAGACCCACCAGAAAGGTGCGGGCGGTGAACCATCCCTATCATATTATTGGATACCCAGAATAAAGACGGATTGATGATATCGGAAGGGATTTGAATAGATTGTGTTGTAAACTCGTTGGCGTCGACTAAATAATAAAGCTTATCTTGCTTTATGGTGGGCGTAAAGATAAAGCCTTTTTTTAAAAGGATTAAATCATTAAACGGGCTGATGGAAACGTCATAAACAAAACCAGGGAAAGCTTCTAATTGGCGCGAATGGTCTGTTTGATGGTCGTTTAAGAACAGGCCGGTCGAAGATGACCCCGTATCTTTAACTGAAAGATGAAAACGATCGCTTTGGAACCAACGCGCTAATTGTGTTGATTGGTCATGGGCATAAATAATTGATTGTAAAATATCTGAATGGCTAAGAGAAGCATCGTTTATAAGAGGTTCTGCAACAGCTGCAGCCTCTTCAGGATTGAACAGGATTTGCCCTTTAAAATCATAGAATTGGGCAACCTTAGCTGTTTGTAAATCAAGGATTTTACCGGTTGAATCACCACTAGGAATAAGCATTAAATTCCCACTTGGTGATTGATGATCTTGCAATCGAAATTGAAGGTCATCGATGGGGAAGTCAAATGCACTTGTCTTCCCTGTGACAGGGTTCAGAAATTGAAATTCGAAGATATCGGTTTGAATTAACAATAAAGGGCCGGGTTTATCGATCTGTGTATTAGCAAAAATGTTTTGGTCTTTCGGCGTTGGTGAAGGTTTTGGGTTGGCTGGTGACTCTGATTCGGGGTTGATTGGAAGATTGAACGCATTGCAGCTTGAAAAAAGCGTCAATAAAAGCCCAATAAAAATTAGAATTATTGTAATTTTATTTATGTTTTTGGGGATGCTCATTGATCTCCACATCAAATTCTGGTTGGCGATATTATCACAGATTTAATAAATTTCATTAGTTGATTTATCACTTACAAAACCTTAACCATTAGAAATCAAGTTAACGGTAGTGTTAAACTTGATTTAATAGTATCATACAACATTTGAGTGCAAATTCACGCAAAAGGCGTGGTTACAAGAACAATCTTTTATTTTTGGAGGAAGAATTTCAATGAAAAAATGGGTATACCTTTTTGATGAGGTTGATCAAGCTGAAAAGGCTGTGGGCGACTGGGAAAATGTCCGTTCCCTATTGGGCGGTAAAGGTGCAAACCTGGGCGATATGACCAGGATTGGCGTTCCTGTTCCCCCTGGTTTTTCGGTTACGACTGAAGCCTGTAATGCTTATCAAGATGATCAGCGCTTTCCTGACGGAATGTGGGACCAAGTTTTGGATGCAATGGCCAGCGTTGAAAAGAAAACTGGCAAAAAATTTGGCGACCCATCAAATCCGCTGTTAGTTTCATGTCGATCTGGTGCGAAATTCTCGATGCCCGGTATGATGGACACCGTATTGAACATCGGTTTGAACGATGAAACTGCCCAGGGCATGATTGAGTTGACAGAGAATGATCGTTTCGTATACGACTCTTACCGACGTTTAGTTCAGATGTTTGGCTCGGTTGTATTGGGTATTGATGATGATGCTTTTGAAGATGTTTTAACTGAGTACAAACAAGCCAAAGGCGTTGAACTCGATACTGACCTTAACGCAGAAGACTGGAAAACACTAACAGACAAATTTAAAGCTGTTGTCGAAAAAGAGATGGGCTTTGAGTTCCCACAAGATCCTGAAAAGCAACTCGAATTGGCAACCAAAGCTGTGTTTGACTCTTGGGGCGGGAAACGTGCAGTGGATTATCGCCGTCGGGCAAATATTCCAGATGATTTAGGTACCGCAGTCAATATTCAAACCATGGTATTTGGTAACATGGGCGAGAATTCTGGAACAGGCGTAGCTTTTACGCGCGATCCAGGAACCGGCGAAAAAGTTTTATATGGCGATTACCTGATAAACGCACAGGGTGAAGATGTTGTGGCTGGTATCCGTAACACCGAGCCGATTAGCCAGTTGGCTGATGAAATGCCAGAAGTTTTTGCGCAGTTTTCAGATATAACCTTGAGACTTGAAAACCATTACCATGATATGCAAGACGTAGAGTTCACCATTGAAAACGGTAAATTGTGGATGCTTCAAACTCGTTCTGGTAAACGAACTGCAAAAGCTGCAATCAAGGCAGCAGTTGACATGGTCAATGAAGGCTTAATTGATAAAGAAACAGCAATTATGCGTGTTGAGCCTGAACAAATCGATCAGATGTTACACCCTCAATTTGACACAGTTGCAGCTGAAGCAGCGCGCCATGACAATCGGTTGGTTGCCAGTGGCGTTAATGCTTCTCCTGGTGCTGCTGTCGGGCAGGTATATTTTGACGCTGACACCGCTGAGAGAATGGCGCATGAGCATGGTCAAGACGTGATTATGGTTCGACCTTTCACGAAGCCTGATGATGTCCACGGGATGCTGGCAGCTAAAGGTATTTTGACCAGTGAAGGTGGCGCAACCTCTCATGCTGCAGTTGTAGCAAGACAATTTGGTGTGCCTTGCGTGGTTGGCGCTTCCATGATGACCATTAACATGGATAAACGAGAATTGAAATCAAATGGTAAGGTTGTTAAGGAAGGGGATTGGATCTCATTAGATGGAACAACCGGTGAAGCATTCCTCGGCCAATTAGAACTATCCATGCCAGACCTTGAAGAACAGACTGACCTGTTGACTCTTTTGGATTGGGCAGATGACATTGCTCGCTTGGAAGTTTGGGCAAATGCAGATTATCCATCCGATGCTCGTCGGTCACGCGCTTTTGGTGCCAAAGGCATTGGTCTTTGTCGAACGGAGCATATGTTCTTCGAAGAAACACGCCTTCCTCATGTTGAGAAAATGATTCTCAACGCTGAAGATGCCCAACGTGAAATTGATATTGTTGAACGCCTCGGTGGATTTTTGAGCTCAGGCCGATTGGAAGGACGCCCACTAACTGATGAATCGCGCAAAATAGTAGAAGATGAACTGGCAGAGGCGAAGGAAAAACTGGAAAGTTCAAAGGCTGTTAAAGATTACTATGATGCACTTGACGAGCTCTTACCTGGCCAACGCGATGACTTTTATGGTTTGTTTGAAGCGATGGACGGGCTACCGGTTATTATTCGTTTGATTGACCCACCACTGCACGAGTTCTTACCCTCACAAGAAGAATTATTGGTGGAAGTTACTGAAATGCGAGTGAAGGGCATAACCGAAGGATTGGAAGAAAAAGAAATCCTTCTGGGAGCAGTCAATAAATTACACGAAAGTAACCCAATGATGGGTATGCGCGGTATTCGTTTAGGTATTGAATACCCTGATATTATGCGCATGCAGGTACGGGCAATCTTTGAAGCAGCATCTGATGCAGCGAATAAGGGAATCAAAGTTTATCCTGAGATCATGATTCCGCTCACTGGTCATGTCAACGAGTTAAAACGTGTTCAGCCAGAATTAGAAGCCATCGCGAAAGAGGTGATGACAGAAAAGGGCGCAAATTTTAGCTATAAATTTGGAACCATGCTTGAAATTCCTCGTGCTGCAATGACTGCCGGCGAAATTGCTGAAGTAGCTGAATTTTTCTCCTTTGGTACAAACGACTTAACACAAATGGCTTTTGGTTACAGTCGTGATGATGCTGAACGAAACTTCCTGTTCACCTATGTAGACCAGGGTATCCTGACTGAAAACCCCTTCCAGGTTTTGGATCGAAAAGGTGTTGGCCGGTTGATGGATATCGCCATTAAAGAAGGTCGTGCGACAAGGCCTGATCTTGAAATTGGTATTTGTGGCGAACATGGTGGTGACCCGAGTTCAATTGAATTTTGTCACTTGATTGGTAACAACTATGTGAGCTGTTCACCATTCCGGGTGCCAGTTGCACGTTTAGCAGCTGCCCAGGCAAAGATTAAAAACGGCTAAAACTTAAGATAAATATAGAGGCTGCCATGAAATATGAGCAGCCTCTATTGATTTAAATGAGTTTGTTATCTTAAGAAGTAAAATTTTTTTATCTAGATTTAAAAGGTATACTTTATTAATATTCCTTAAAGGAATAGAATTTAACATTATATAAATAACAAGCAGTTAATTATTCGTGAAGGGACGAAATCGTATGGAAAAATCTGATTATCTTGACCTTTACCAAGAAATGGTTGTCATCCGCCGTGTAGAAGAACGCTCTGCTGAGTTGTACCAGAAGGGAAAAATTGGCGGTTTTTTGCATCTTTACATTGGGCAAGAAGCAGTCTGTACTGGAATTGCTTCGGTGCGTCAGCCACAGGATCGTTTAATAACAACCTATCGCGACCATGGCTGGGCGATCAGCGCTGGGATTGACCCCAATGCGGTGATGGCTGAGCTGTTGGGTAAAATTGATGGTTGTTCACACGGTAAGGGTGGTTCTATGCATATGGCTGATGTGGAGAAGAACTTTTGGGGCGGTCATGCTATTGTTGGCGCCCATATCCCAATGGCGGCAGGGTTAGCCCTTGGCGATGTATACCAGGGTAATAATGACGCTGTTACCATTTGTATGTTCGGCGATGGCGCTACCAATATTGGCTTTTTTCATGAGGGATTGAACCTAAGTAAAGTTTGGAACTTGCCTGTGTTATGGGTTTGTGAAAATAATCAATACGGCATGGGCACTGCGGTTGATCGAGCTTCTGCGGTTTCAGAAATTCGACAAAAAGCAGAAGGCTATGGAATGCCGAATGAACGCATTGATGGCATGGACCTGATGAATGTGCGTAAGGAAGTCTCTCGAATTTTGGAAAAAATCCGGAATGGTGAAGGTCCTTATCTGCTGGAAATTATGACCTATCGCTATCGAGGTCATTCTATGGGTGACCCCGAGCGCTATCGCGCAAAAGATGAAGTGAAAAAATGGGAAGAAGAAGACCCAATCGGCATCTTTCGTAAATATTTGATTGAAGGAGGTATTGCTACAGAAGCCGAGCTGGATGAGCAAGATGAACTTGCTGAAAAGATAACGAATGACGCGGTTGATTTTGCTGAAGCCAGCCCCGAACCAGGGGTTGAGACTTTGTTTACCCATATTTATGCAGAGCCTACCCCGATTGAGTATCGTGGCTATGCTTTATCTCAGGAAAGCGAGGAAAAATAAAATGGCTCGAATGACAATGCGCGAAGCGATATCAAAAGCCCTTTGGGAGGAAATGGAACGCGACGAAAAAGTTTTTATCATGGGTGAAGAGGTCGGCGTATGGGGTGGTACCTATGCAGTGACCAAGGGCTTTTACGATCGGTTTGGCCCTGAACGCGTGCGAGATACACCTATTGCGGAATCTGCCATTGTTGGCGGGGCGATTGGGGCTGCTTTGACTGGCATGCGACCTATTGCTGAGTTGATGACGATTAACTTCGCTTTTGTGGCGATGGATCATATTGTAAATGAAGCAGCAAAGCTGCACTATATGTTCGCTGGACAAATGAAACTTCCTATGGTGATTAGAACAGTTAGTGGCGCAGGCAGGCAGTTAGGGGCGACACACTCGCAATCCCCTGATGCTATTTTTGCTCACTTCCCTGGATTGAAAGTTGTCTCTCCAGGAACCGTTGCCGACGCTAAAGGGTTATTGAAAAGCGCTATTCGCAGTGAAGATCCTGTTTTATTTATCGAGAACGCAACGCTATACCAGCTGAAGGGCGAAGTGCCAGATGACCCCGATTATCTTGAGCCATTGGGAAAATCTAAGGTACAACGTGAGGGAGATGACGTGACGATTGTGGCCTATTCAAAGATGGTTCCACCAGCGTTAGAAGCCGCAAAGTTGTTAGCCGATGAAGGGATTGAGGCTGAAGTGGTTGATATTAGATCTTTACGGCCATTAGATATGGAACCAATTATCGCATCTTTTAAGCGAACAAATCGGGCTGTAATTGTAGAAGAAGGCTGGCGCTCCTACGGTGTAGGGGCAGAAGTTTCTGCCAGAATTTACGAACAAGCTTTTGATTATGTAGATGCTCCAGTTAAGCGCGTGGCACAGGCTGAAGTTCCACTGCCATATAATGCAACGCTGGAACAAATGGCATTACCACAAATGAAAGATATTTATCACGCTGTTAAGGAGGTATTGAATGGCTAAATTAGTGACAATGCCCAAATTGGGTTTTGACATGGCAGAAGGGACCCTGGTGCGCTGGGTGAAGGGCGAGGGTGAAGCCATCGTCAAAGGTGATGTAATTGCTGAAATCGAAACCGATAAAGCTACAGTTGAGGTGGAATCTGATGACCAAGGAATTATGTACCGCCATTTGGCGGCAGAGGGAGACGACTTGCCAGTCAACGCACCAATGGCGGTAATTGTTGATGAGGGTGAAGAGCTGAGTGAAGATGACATCAATGCCTTGCTCAAGGGTACAGGCTTTGATATACCAGAAAAACATGAACCTGGTGATGCTAAACCAGCAGAAGATACAGCAAAAGTTGATGCACTTGAAAAGCCAGTTGAAGAACCTTCTGAGGAAGGTAAACCAGCTGGTGGTGTGCGATCTTCTCCCCTGGCAAGACGAATTGCAAAAGATCGAGACGTCCCACTGACAGAAGTTGAGGGAAGTGGACCTTTGGGTAGGATTGTCAAACAGGATATTGAAGCTTATTTGGATTCTTTGAGAGCAGAAGGTCGGGTGGAAGAAGCTGAAAAAGTTGAAAAGGTTTTACAACCCCCGGCGATTTTTGTCCCTGGAGAAATCCCTGAAGATGAAGTTCTTGCAATGAGCCGCCTTCGTCAAGCAATTGGCCGGCGTATGCAAGATTCGAAACAGAACTCTCCCCATTTTTACTTAACCCGCAGCTATAAAACAGAGGCATTGATGAAAATGCGTAAAGAACTGAACCAGCTCTTACCTGAAGAGGATAAGCTTTCAGTCAACGACTTTATCCTTAAGGCTGTGGCTTTGGCTTTGCGAAAATATCCTAATTTGAATGCCTCAATTGAAGAAGACACCTATGTTCGGCGACATGGCCACGTTAATGTTGGGGTAGCCGTTGCAGTTGAAGGTGGATTGATGACGGTAGTATGCCAGGACACCGATCAAAAACCCATCAGGTTGATTGCGCGCGAAGTGCGTGAGATGGCAAGTCGCGCCAGAGAGCGCAAGGTGAGACCTGAAGATATTGAAGGTTCAACTTTTTCGGTAAGCAATTTAGGCATGTTTGGAATTGATGAGTTTTCTGCGATCATTAACCCACCAGAGGCCGCGATCCTTGCAGTCAGTGCGGTACAAAACGTACCTGTAGCTGAAGATGGCGAATTGAAGATAGGGTCCAGGATGAAAGCGACTTTATCTGCTGATCATCGTGTGACTGATGGTGCTGAGGCAGCAGAGTTTATGGCTGTGTTAGCTGAATATCTTGAGGAACCATTACGGTTATTTGTGTAAAAATAATTAACATTAAAATCCTACCAGTTATTCGCTGGTAGGATTTTTGTTTTAATCGATACGGTCTCTTCGTTCCATGTTAAAATGAATATTGTACTTGTTAATGAAATCATATTATCTGTCAGAGGAGTAAAGAGGAGGTTTTATGAAACACGATGTGGGTGAATTTAAAGGTGTGCGAAATTTGAAGATATTCTATCAAACCTGGCTGCCTGAAGGGGAGGTAAAAGCGATCCTTCTTATCGTGCATGGGTTAGGTGAACACAGCGGTCGTTATATGAACGTTGTTAACCACCTGGTGCCACAGGGTTATGCCATATATGGGTTTGATCATATCGGACATGGTAAATCTGAGGGCGTACGCGAATTTGTTGAACGATTTGAAGATTATACTGAAACGCTAACGGCATATCTTCAGATGGTGAAAGCGGAACAACCTGATAAACCAGTATTTTTAATTGGGCATAGTATGGGTGGGTTAATCAGTAGTTATTATTTGCTTGATCATTCGGACGCTTTCAAAGGTGCAATTATATCAGCTCCTGCAATTACGGTCCCCCAAGATATCAACCAGATGACAATCCACATCGCGAAGATCCTTTCGAAACTGGCACCGAAAATGGGGATGATGCAACTCGACGCCAATGATATTTCAAAAGACCCTGAAGTTGTGCAAATTTACATCAATGATCCATTGGTGTTTAGCGGAAAGACACCGGTTCGTTTAATGTCTGAAATGTTAAAAGCAATGATTAGAATTTGTGAAGAGATGGAAAAAATTAACCTGCCCTTGTTAATGTTGCATGGCAGTGAAGATAAATTGGCACCGGTAGTTGGCTCTCAAAACCTTAATCGTCGGGCTGGATCTATGGATAAGACTTTGAAAATCTATGATGGTTTATATCATGAGGTTTTTAATGAACCCGAGCGAGAACAGGTGTTGAACGATGTAAAAGAATGGTTAGAAGCACACCTGTAAAACTTACTTGCGTTTAAAAATATGGATTTTACGATTAACAAAAAGTGAATTGAAGAGAAATAAAGTTTAATTACCAATCTTCCAGTTCGCCATATAACCAGCCGTAAATATAGTGAATCTCATTAACCAGGCGGATGTAGTTTCGGGTCTCTTCAATACGAATAATTTCGAGGAACAAATCAGGATCATTTATAGGAGTCATCTCTTTCCAGGCAAGGGTATTGCCAGGTCCACCATTATAGGCTGCCAACATAGCGAAAATGTCGTCATCAAAGAGGTTTTTTTGTTGCCTTAGATAACTGGCACCAAATGGGATATTAACAAAAGGACGGTCAAGGTCATTGACGGAATATCCTTCGGGCCAATGAAGATTTTCGGCTATCTGTGCGCCTGTTGCCGGCATAATTTGCATCAATCCACGTGCTCCGGCTCCCGATTGGATGAGGCTATCATAAGCGCTCTCCTGCCGCATGACAGAAAGCAGTAATAAAGGAGAGATGGCTTTAGATTCTGAAGCGGATTCAACTAAACTCAGGAAATATGCTCCGAATCGCACGCGAGAAAAATATTCAGGGGCTGAAAGAGCAGCGCCTTTTTCTAAGCCTGCCAACCGCAGCAGCTGGGTTGTAGCGACTAAAGCTGTTCGATAAAGGCCAATTTCAACCAAGGTGGGGATGAGACGAAAAGTTTGCAAGGGGTCGTCAGCATAAGATAGGCGGATGGCTTCGAATTCGGCTTTACTTGCAGCGTATTCGCCTAAGGCCCAAAACTCTAACCCGCGCCTGAAGGATTGATCGTAGACAAACATGCCGGGACTTTCCAGATTGATTTCAGGGCTTATTCCGAATGTAGAACGTAACCAGATTTCTGCTTGAGGTAAATAAGAGGAAAGATCGGGATCTAATTGATAGTGAACAGGTTCTGAAAAAGGCTCGCGCCCAATCAGAAGATCTTCTGCACGGATGCTGTAGTATCCAAAGGGGTTGGTGGTTTGGGCGAGCTTCCACGTATCATACGCAAGACCAAACTCGCCTTGTGCGCGCTGACACTTGCCAATCCACAAGTATGCGGCTGCTAATTCGGGTGGCTCAGTGGTAAGAACCAGAGCTCGAGAGAATAAAGCTTGGGCGTCTGCCCAATTCCCTAAGCGAACCCGGGTGATGCCAGCAAGAAAGGTTGCGTAAAAGGCATCCTCTGACCCAGGATATTCCCGACCGATGCGCTCCCAGGTATCAATCGCTTCTTTGAGCATGTCAGCACGTTCATACGACCGACCCGCCTTGAACAGGAACCCAGGCGCATCGGGATCATCATGGCTATGAAGAACAAATTCGAGTGAGGATTCTGCTGCTGAAAGAGGATCGTCAAGGTAGGCCCAGTATGTAAATTCAATATCCTCCCATGCATCTACATAGTAAACGCTGGTTGGAAATTCGTCAATTAACACTTTCCAATTTTGAATTGCATTTTCATAGCTGCCTTCACCGCCTTGCGCTCGCCTAGCAAGCCCCTGGTAATAAAGGGCTGCATCGGCAGCTTCAGCGGTAAAATCTTCCAGGTAACGGTCAAAAGCTTGAATGGCTAAAAGATAATTACCGGCATGGTAATTTACTAGACCACGATAATATTCATTGACGGGTATTTCGTTGTCTACAAGAATTACAAGGGCAGTATACGCATCATAAGCAAAAGGAAATTTTTCTATAGAGGTTTGAAAGATTTCAAAAGCTTGCTCAAATTTACCTTGCTCGAAATAAATATTCCCGATAAGTAGGGCCATCTGCGCCTTCGTATAGTCAGAATTGGAAGTGTTATAAATATCCCAGTAAAGCAAGAGAGCTTGTTCATCATCATTGTTTGATTGATGCGCTCGTGCAACTTTAACTGCAAGGGTGTCTGTACCGCCAGAAGGGTGGGCTACATAGGCATCTTGAAAGCTTGAGATGGCTGAAGGATAATCGTTTAGTGTTAAAAACAGGTCGCCACGCAGTTCGTATACGTATTCGTCGATCAAACCTGGACTAAGCTCGAGATAGGTTTGATAAGCAGTTAGAGCATCTTCATAGCGTTGAAGCCGGGTATAGGTTTTTCCTAACAGGTATTGCGCTCTTCCAGCTGTGATAGGATCCGTGCTTTGGGCAGCTTGTCGAAAATGATTTAACGCGTCGCTGATTTCATTTTGTTTTAAAAATGCTAAGCCTAGACCTAATTCTGCCTGAGTTTTAAGGATTGAGTTATCAGTTTCGGCGATCGTGGTTTGGAAAATAGATTGTGCAGTGTGGAAGTCGCCAATAGAAAGGGCATCGTCTCCCTCGGAGATCAAAAACTTGGTTAGTGGAAAGGGAGTAGCAGTCTGTGTGGGTAATGGATTGACTGCAAGAGTAAATTCCGGAAGCGGTGTTGTTTGGGATTCAGTCTCTGGCTTCACGTTTTGGTTTGAACAGGCGACTAATGACAGCAAAAGTGATGTCATAAGAACGACTCGAATGGTTTTAATCATACTTTCAAGTTTAACACAGTAGAGAGAAAGTGTAACTAAAGAGAGTTGTACAAATATTAAACCTTAAAAAATCTTGACAACCAAAACGTTTTGGTTTACTATATATAATATCCAAAACGTTTTGGCAAAGGAAAATAATGAAAGTTACTATCAAGGACGTTGCAAAAAGAGTTAATCTTTCTATCACAACAGTTTCACGCGCTTTACACAATTATAATGACGTAAGCCCAGAAACAAAAAAACTTGTTGCTCAAACAGCCAAGGAGATGGGGTATACGCCAAACATTTTTGCGCAACGCCTTCAAAAGCAACGCACCGACACAATAGGTTTGGTTTTACCAACCTTCAGCCCACGTTTTGCCGATCCATATTTTAGCGAATTAATAGCGGGTATTGGAAATAAAGCAGCTGAGCTGGGTTTTGATCTTTTAGTTTCGACACGTCCTCCTGGTGAGCAAGAAATTAAAACATACAAAAAACTTATTGAAGGCACCAGCGTTGATGGGTTTATTATTGTTAGAACGCGGGCAAAAGATCCTCGAATTGCTTATTTACGAAGCCGAAATTTTCATTTTACTGCTTTTGGCAGGACAGAATTAAATGCTGATTATGCCTATGTCGATGAAGATGGCTATCATGGGATGCAATTAATTGCAGAACATCTCGTAAGTTTAGGTCATTCAAATATTGCTTGCATTACTTCCAATAATGATTTAAATTTTACAAAATCACGCATGGATGGATTGGTAGAAACCCTTGCTGAACATAAAATCAATTTAAACAGCGAGTTTATTAAAAGAGGGGACTTGACACAAAAGAGCGGTTATGAGAATACGCTCGAATTATTACAGCTGCCAAACTTTCCCACAGCGATTGTTGCCTTTAATGACTTGATGGCTTTTGGTGCGATGTCTGCAGCGCAAGAATCGGGTTTGATTGTGGGTAAAGATATCTCAATAACGGGGTTTGACGACATTCCAATGGCAGAATTTTCTCACCCTCCGTTGACAACCATCTCACAGCCGGTGTATCAAATTGCTGGAATGCTCTGTGAGATGCTGATTAAGATGGTTAATGGGGAACTTAAAGAATTCCCCCAAGTTGTTTTAAAGCCAACACTGGCTATAAGAAAATCAACAGGTTTTCTCGAATCTTAACTTTGTATATAGAAATCTGAGAGGAGGTAAATAAAAATAAAGCATTAAAGTAAAACCTAATTCACCTATCAAAAATAATCAAATATTAAAAAGGAGTTGAAAATAATGAGAAAGCTTTCAATAATTATTGTTGTGCTGATGCTTATAGGCGCAATCTTAACAGCTTGTCAACCACCAGCGGCTGAAGAACCAGTCGTTGAAGAACCAGTCGTGGAAGAACCAGTCGTTGAAGAACCAGTTGTGGAAGAACCAGTCGTGGAAGAGGAGCCTGTCGTTGAAGAACCAGAGGCGGAAGAACCAAAAGAATTAGGAGAGGTAATCTTCTTCTCAACCCAATTTGTTCCAGTGGAAGAGCAGGAAAAATTTAGGGCAATTCTAAAAGATGGCGGTTTCGATTTCGTGGGGACTGAAGAAGGACCCCTTATCGATTTAATTAAAGCAGGAACGGAAGTCGGACAAGCCGAATTGGATGTCGTTGGCGCATTGCATGGAACCTTCCCACCAGTTACTGATGATATGATGAACATGATCGATGTTTACGAAGATTTATCAGCTGATCGCGAATTCCCAGAAGCATTCCTTGAAACTGGCCTGTTAGGCACAAGCGATACACTGTATTACATCCCCTGGATGCAGGCTACCTATATTATGGCAGCCCATGTAGACGCGCTTGATTATTTGCCAGAAGGTGTGACTACAGAAAATATGACTTGGTCAGATCTGGCAGATTGGTGCCAAATTTTGATGGATGAGACCGGTGGGCCAAAATGTGGGTTACCACATGCAGGCTTGTTCAACCGTTTCTTACAAGGATATTTATGGCCTGCCTATACTGGCGGCATGGTTAGCCGTTTCAAAAGCGAAGACGCTGCCGACATGTTAGCGTGGGCTCGAGATGATTTGTGGCCAACAATCCACCCACAATCGGTTACCTACGACTTTATGCAGGAACCCCTTTTATCGGGTGAGGTTTGGGTTGCGTTTGATCATACCGCAAGGTTGATTGACGCATTCAACGAAAAACCCGATGAATTTGTTGGATTCCCTGCGCCTGCTGGGCCCAAAGGGCTGGCTTTCATGCCTGTGATTGTTGGATTGGGTATTCCAAATAACCCTGGCAATTATGATGGCGCAGTTGCACTCATCGATTACCTGACAACGCCTGAAGTTCAAGCTCGTGTGTTGCGCGAACTCGCTTTCTTCCCGGTTGTTGGTGGGGTTGATTTATCAGGTTTGCCGGCAGGAGTAGCAATTGAAGCTGCAGCTGTTAACGCCCAGGCGAATCATCCCCAGGCAATTGCAGCTTTGCTGCCGGTAGGTTTAGGCGACCGCGGAGGAGACATTAACCAAATTTTCAAAAATGCTTTTGATAGGGTTGTCCTTGAGGGCGAAGACATTGTAGGAGTACTCTCAGACGAAGGTGCCAATCTTGAAGAATTGATTCAATCTACAGGCGCTCCTTGTTGGGCTCCGGATCCTGCAAGCGTTGGGCCTTGCCCCATAGAATAACCAAATAGAGTTTTAAGCCTGATTTAGTTTCTATTTGACTAAATTTGAGTGACAAACAAGACAGGTAGTGCAGGATTTTGCTTGCACTACCTCTTCAAAATTTTAAGAGAATCAGGATCATATGACTGAACTACCAAAACCCCAAAAACGTAAGACACTAAATTGGGCACCCTATGTACTGATCCTGCCTTCCTTTATTTACTTGATTGTATTTTTTGCTTGGCCTATGGTTCAATCTCTTATCCTCACCGTAAGAGAAGATGATGTAATACTTAAACTTCAGGAAGAACCATTAAGATCAAGCCGAACAATTGGTTCTTTGTCTCGCGGAGCTTCAGTTGAGATATTAGACCAAAGAGCAAATGTGTTATCTGAAGCAGAATTGAATGAACCCGGCTTAATTACAGAGTTGTGGTTTAAAATTCAAGTTGAAGACAGTTCCAGCGAACCCATAATCGGTTGGGCGCCAGAACGGCGATTTCGTATCCGAGAGACTGATGAAATGGGGAAGCCAGCAATGGGTACTGTGCGCCCAATGATTGGAGGCGACGCTAACCAGAAAACACTTGTTTACAAAGAGCCAAGTGAAAATAGTGAAGTAATTGCCAGTTTAGAGGCTCAAACCTCTGTAGATATTCTTGACCAAATGACGTTAGAAATTTGGTTTCAGGTGTCTGAAAAAGGGGAGGGTGATGGAAGCACAGGATGGGTGCAATCTCGGTATATTCGAACCTTTTCTGAAGCAACCGAAGGACGTGTAGATCGGGGAAATTCAGGACAATTTACACTGAAATTTATAAAAAGAATGTTTAATGACCGTTTCTTTTGGCCGGCTTTCAGAACGACAATTTTATTAATGGTCATTATTATCCCAATTCAATTTGTACTGGCGATTATAATGGCGTTGGTTATTCAAGCAAAGTTGAAAGGCAGCAGCATTTTCTTGGGGATCTTCTCAATTGCTTTGGGCGTTTCAGACTTAGCTGTTGGAATTGTGTGGTATGCGGTTTTCACAAATTTTGGGTACCTGAATTCAATTTTACAGGGTTTAGGGCTTATTAGCACACCGATTACATACCTGTCTGCAGATTCGCGGCATTGGATAATTATTGCGATTGTAATTGCAGAAATTTGGCGTGCCACCTCGCTTGTGATGGTGATTGTAGTTTCGGGAATGCAAGCCATCTCTGATGATGTATTAGAGGCAGCCGAAGTTTTTGGCGCGACCTTGTGGCAGAGAGTTAAACATGTAATTCTCCCATTGTTAAAGCCCAGCCTACAGGTGGCTTTAATCTTACGGACGATTTTAGCTTTGCAAGTATTTTCTGTCGTGATGGCAATTGGGGGAGGAGACGTGGTTACGGTTTTGGCACGTGAAACTTACCGACAATACTACGATATGCGAAACTTTAACCTGGCTGCTACCTATGCAACTTTTATCTTACTTTTGTCAATGGTAACCTCGGTCTTTTATTTGAAAGCGGTGCGTACTGAAGAGGAGGCAGCAGGATGAAAACTAACGATCAAAGTATCCAAAGCATAAAAGTCGAAGCCGCCCCCGAGGTTATGGCAGTGCACTTGAAAATGAAACAAAGGCAAAAGCTTCGACGCGGTTTGGCTTATCTCGTTGGGATTGTCATTTCATTGTGGACGTTAATCCCAATCTTTTTTATTGCCTCCATGGCCTTGACAACCCCAGCAATGGTTAGAGCTTACCCAAAAAGCGTGCTGCCTTTTATCCCACTTTCTTTAGATACGCTTAAGTTTTTCTTGAGTTCTTATGGGATTATGGATGGGATTATCAACAGCATTATTGTTGCCTTAATCACAATTGTTCTTTCTACGCTGATCGCAGCACCAGCTGGTTACGCACTTTCAAGGTATGTGTTTCGCGGAAAAGATGTGTTTCGTCTTTCTATATTAGCGGTTAGGGCTTTTCCAGTTGTTGTTCTATCGATCCCGTTGGCAGTTGTATTTATTAGATTAGGGATTTACGATAATGTGTTTAGCCTGGCATTGATGCATACTGCCTTAGTATTGCCAACTTCTGTATTGGTTTTGGGGAGTGTGTTCGCCAGTATTCCATTTGAACTTGAAGAAGCTGCGATGGTTTTTGGGTGCAAGCCTATCCAGGCCTTTCGTTATGTAGTGATCCCCCTGGTTTTACCGGGTATTGCAGCATCAGCGATATTTAGCTTCGTCCTCTCTTGGAATGAAGTATTTGCAGCCAGCATCCTTACTATTCAAAACCGTACATTGCCTGCGCAGGTTCTAGCGGCCCTTCCTTATTCACCTGATCCATATAAATTTGCCGGAAGCTTTTTTATGTTGATCCCAGCGAT
Source organism: uncultured Candidatus Brevefilum sp. (assembly GCA_964411385.1). Taxonomy (GTDB): domain Bacteria; phylum Chloroflexota; class Anaerolineae; order Anaerolineales; family Anaerolineaceae; genus Brevifilum. The sequence continues at coordinate 132,884 of CAYPKT010000005.1, forward strand.
TGTTTTCATATTTATCATCCGTAAATATTTATTCAATATGTGGGGACAGGTGACAAAATAGTTCTAAAGGTGTGAGATTATGTCTGAAATACTTATTGAAAATGTAACTAAACGTTTCGGTGATTTCGTAGCTGTGGATAATGTAAGCATGGCTATAAAAGATCAGGAATTTATGGTTTTGCTGGGACCCAGTGGATGCGGTAAAACAACCTTATTGCGGACAATTGCTGGCCTTGGGATGGCAGATGAGGGTCGAATAATGATTGGCGATCGAGATGTTACTTATCTGCCACCGCGCGATCGAAAAATCTCGATGGTTTTCCAAAATTATGCGATCTTCCCGCATATGTCTGTTCACGATAATATTGATTTCGGCTTAAAAATGAATAAAGTTGAAAAGGTTGAAGCTGAAAAAAGGGTCATGGAAGCAGCAAAATTACTACACATCGAAAATATGCTTGATCGCTACCCCGGCGCAATGAGTGGAGGTCAACGTCAACGTGTGGCTGTTGCACGGGCAATTGCGATGAAATCTGAGGTACTACTGATGGATGAACCGTTAAGTAACTTAGATGCCTTACTTCGCTTAGAAATGCGGGCAGAATTAAAAAGGCTGTTAGCGGAAATTCGGGCAACCACAATTTATGTAACACACGATCAAATTGAGGCACTGAGCATGGGAGATCGAATTGCGGTTATCAAAGATGGGGTTGTACAACAATGCGATGTGCCAGATGTTGTGTATGATAAACCTGCCAATTATTTTGTGGGTAGTTTTATTGGCAACCCCCCGATGAATTTTATGGATGGAAATGTACAATCGAACAATGGGTCAGTAGAGGTTTACATCGATGACTTTAAAATTATTCCTAAACTTGATATGTTCTCTCTGTTGAAGCCCTACCATAATAAAAAAATCGTTTTGGGTATTCGCGCAGAAAATATGGAAACCTTAACACAACCTGCAGATGATGCGTTGGGTGTAGAAGTTTTAGTCGTTGAACCTTTAGGTTCCCAAAATCTTTTGACCATTAAAATCGGGGAACATATTATCAAAGTTTCAACTCATCCAACCTTTGATGCAGAACCGGGAAAACATGTTTGGCTAAAGTTTCCAACAGAAAAAATCCGCTGGCTTGATAAAGAAAATGGTATTGCTTTGTATCCTGAAAAGCAATAAAAAAATTGAAGATATTGTTAGACATTTAATCAAAGGGTTTTAACTTACTTTATGATTACATTTAATCCAATTCGCATCATTAAAGATGCCCGTGCTGTGTTGCAAGGAAATGATATGGGTGTGTTTACAAAACCAGGACCTCATCAATATCCGCACCAGTGGAATTGGGATTCCGCCCTAATTGCATTAGGGCTATCCTACTTTGATTTGCCGCGCGCTTTGGTTGAAATTAATGCATTGCTAAGCGGTCAATGGGATGATGGCATGCTCCCTCATGTTGTTTATCATGACAATCCATCTGATTATTTTCCAACCCCCAAGTTTTGGGGGATCGAAAAAAGCCCTTATGCGCCTAAAGTGCTGACCTCTGGCATTACCCAACCCCCAATCTTGGCTACTGTTGTTCGAATCATGCACGAACGAGAGCAGGGTCAAATTGAAGAATTTATTAAGGAAATTTATCCGAGGTTGTTAGCCTGGCATCGCTGGTTTCATACCAATAGAGACGCGGATGGGTCCGGCTTAGTGTGTATTATTCATCCGTGGGAATCTGGTACGGATGATTCTCCTCGCTGGTTGAAAATATTAGGAACAATTCAACCTGAGACGGTTATAGAATTCTCCAGGGGCGACACACGCTATGTCGCTGCAAGAGAACGCCCGTACCCAGAGGATTACCAAAGATTTATTTATTTAATCGAACTGTTTCGAGAATTGGAATATAACCAAAAGGAGATCTTGGCCAAATCACCTTTTGTGGTGCAAGACGTTCATCTTAATGCCATCCTATACCAGGCTAACCGCGATTTAAAAATTCTTGGGCAAATTGCGGGCGAGGATACTTCTGAAATTAACCGGTGGATTGAACGAATGAAGGCGAATTTTAATAATCGTTTTTGGGATGGGGTTGACGGTTTGTATTACGATTTTGATGTCGTAAAACAGGAAGCGATTCAAGTAAATACCGGAACAACTTTTATGCCTTTGTTTGCTGAGCTGGCTTCTACCAAACAAGCAGAACGGTTGATAAAGGATTATTATCGTCAACCTGCGCTTTATGAAGTTGATGAAAATATCAATTATAAATTAACCTCCACCAGTAAAAGTAGCCCTTATTGGGACCCGCGCAGGTATTGGCGGGGACCGGTATGGATTCTGCTAAATTGGCTTATTTATCAAGGTTTACAAAATTACAGCTATGCATTTGAAGCTAAATCCTTGCGTGATGATTCGTTGAGCTTAATAGAAAAATCTGGCTATCGTGAATATTACGACCCGAGAGACGGTTCAGGTTGTGGCTCGGAAAGTTTTTCGTGGTCTGCGGCTTTGGCGTTGGATTGGCTTGAACGTGCTAATTAAATAAACCTGTTTTGCTTGTTTTTAATTTTGGATAGCGTCCGATAAAGAATAAAGAAACTATTAATAAGCTAACCATTATTCCTGGTGAGAGCAACCGTTTATTGCTGAAAATTATTGGAACACAAATAATATGAAATGTAGAAAAAATATTGCAATCTTACACTATCAAACAGGACACACAGATGGTGTTTCCCTGGAGATAAACAAATGGAAGCAAGTGTTAGAAGAGATAGGTCATTGTGTATTTTTGTGTTCTGGAGATTTGGGGTCTGAAGAGGGGTTTACAATCGTTGAACTTTTTCACCATTTAGACGAGATCAGGAAGATTGATAGAAACTCTTTCTATGAATTGACCGATTATGATTCAAAATCTTTGGGCAATAAAATTAAGGAGATTAGTAATCGAATTGAATCACAATTGGATTTATTTGTTCGAAAGAATGAAATTGACATTTTAATTGTTAATAATATTTGGAGTGTTGGTTTAAATTTGCCCGCTGCTTTAGCGATTGAAAGAGTTCGAAAGGCTAATAATTTACCTGCTATTGGACATCACCATGATTTTTATTGGGAACGTCTTGACGGGGTTTCGGTTACTTGCGATGCTGTTGAGAACGTTTTGCGTGAGGTATTTCCACCACATGACCCTTGTATTAAACACCTGGTAATAAACAGCTTGGCACAGCAGCAATTAGAAACACGTAAGGGGATAAAAGCGAAAATTGTTCCGAATGTACTCGATTTCTCATCAACTTCGCAGTTCGATCAATCAAAAGGGGCAGTTTTACGTAAAAAAATCGGGTTAGATCAATCCGATATATTTGTTTTGCAAGCGACAAGAATTGTCCCACGTAAAGGGATTGAGCTGGCTATTGATTTTGTGTCTGCTTTAAATGCTCCTGAAAGGCGATTGAAACTAATTGAATCAGATTTGAACCGCGGCAGGGCTTTTACAAAAGATAGCCGTATTGTCTTAGTTTTGAGCGGTTATGCCAAAGATGATTTTTCTGGGGGCTATTTAGAGAAATTAATTGAAAAGGCACATAACTGCGACGTTGATATTATCCCAATTGAAGATATTATCGCCCACGACTTTGCAAGCAATCAAATAAATAAACAATTCTCATTTTGGGATGCGTATGCAGCAGCTGATTTGATAACCTACCCCAGCCTATGGGAAGGGTGGGGGAATCAATTGTTAGAGGCGTTTCATGCCAATCTACCGGTGATTTTATTTGAATACCCAGTCTTTGTTCAAGATCTTAAAGACAAAGGTTTTGATGTAATTAGCCTGGGTTCAGAAATATATGATGATGATGCATCAGGATTAGTGCGAGTTAATCAAAGAGCGGTTGAAAATGCAGCAGACATAGCGACGGATGTTCTTACCAATTCTGAATTGAGAAATAAAATGGTGAAACATAACCGTTTTGTTTGTGAGAGGTATTATTCAATGGATACGTTAAAAATAATAATTAGTGGTTTGTTGGAAAATTTATAAAAAGGATAACCTTGTTTATGGTCGCAGAAAAAAGGCTGAGCGAGCACCTTGTTGCAGTGTATGGTAAAGAAACAGCACAATTTGTTTTCGATAATATTTTACGAGCAATTAAATTGTTTAAACTTGATAAGCTCCAGCAACATATACCCGATCTAAATTCTACGCTAACTGAAAAAGATATTATTTTAATTACCTATGGGGATTTTATAAATAAAAAGGGTGAGGCTCCATTACAAACACTGACACATTTTCTTGAAGATTATTTACAAGGACGAATTTCAATCATTCATATTTTACCTTTTTACCCTTATTCGTCTGATGATGGGTTTTCGGTGATTGACTATTGGGCGGTTAATAAAAAATTTGGGACATGGGCAGATTTACATCAACTTGCGAAAAAACAACGCTTGATGGTTGACGCGGTTATTAACCATATTTCAAGCCAGAGCGAATGGTTTAAAGGTTTCTTAGCAGGGGATGACCGATATAGAAATTATTTCATTACAAATGCAGATATATGGGATTTATCAAAAGTTGTCAGGCCGCGAACTTCAGAATTGTTAACTGATGTGGAAACGGTGCTTGGCATACAGAGAGTGTGGACAACATTCAGTGCCGACCAGGTTGATTTGAACTATGAAAACCCACAAGTATTTATTGAAATCATCAAGTTGATTTTGTTTTATGTGAAGCAGGGTGCTTCGGTCATCCGTTTGGATGCCATCGCCTATATGTGGAAAGAATCAGGAACAAGCTGCATTCATTTGCCTCAAACGCATCATCTAATTAAAGCTATACGCGCTGTTTTGGATATGATTTCTCCTGGCGTGATATTAATTACAGAAACAAATGTTCCTCATCAAGAAAATATCAGTTATTTCGGTGAAATTGATGAAGAAACTGGTATTGGTGATGAAGCCCATATGGTATACCAATTTCCGTTAGCCCCCTTAGTTTTGCACACTTTAATTGCCGGTAAAGCTAATAAACTGAATGATTGGGTTGAAAGTTTGGAGCCCTCTGGCTATTTTATGAACTTCATTGCTTCGCATGATGGGATTGGGATGATGCCAGCCTTGGGGCTGTTAGATACCGATGAAATTAATATGATTATCCAACAGGTACTGGCACATGGCGGCTTAGTTTCGAATAAATCAAATCCCGATGGCAGTGAAACTGTCTATGAATTAAATACAACATTGTATGATGCACTAAACGATCCCTACCATCCAGACATGGCAATGGACCTCGCCAGGTTTATGGCGTCGCAGATGATTATGCTATCCTTAGCGGGAGTGCCAGGGATTTATTTTCATAGTTTGTTAGGTTCTCATAACGCGTTAGCATACGCCAAAGAAACGGGGCAAGCTCGATCAATCAATCGAAAAAATTTCCAATTAGAAGAATTAGAGAAACTATTGCAGGATCCTTCAAACACGCATCGCAAAGTTTTTGATGCATATCTTCATATGTTAACTGTTCGGACTTCGGAGTCAGCCTTTCACCCCCGAGGCGATCAACAGATTTTGCGGGTTTCGGAGAAAGTATTCGCACTTGAGCGGGTTAGCCCGGATAAAGCATCAAGTGTTTTGGCGCTTATCAATGTAACAAATCAAAATGGTTTTTATCACTTAAAATTGACGGAGACAAGTTTGGGTAACGCCGAAAATTTTTATGATTTGATTACGAAAAAGCAATATTCCGCTAAAAAAGGAATATTAGAAATTAAATTAAGCCCCTACCAAGGGCTTTGGTTAAAAGCTGTAGACTAACATAAGTTTTACTACTCAGTAAATAAAAAGTAGTGCAATTAAATTTGAATATAAACGGGGGAGTAACTATTTAAAGCTGCGGAAGGTTAACTTCATCGATGATCCCGACGATAACCGAGATAATACATGCATCGGGGAGGTTTAACACCTGCCGGGCACTGTTACCTTCGCGATTAATCAATACTGTATCCCCGATACCAGCATGGGTACTGTCGACTGCGATGAAATCTTCATCGGCGTGTTCTCCTTCGGTAACTAAGGGCTGAACAACGAGCAAACGCTGACTATTATAAGCTGGGTGGCTGATGGTTGTGACGACAGTTCCAACAACTTTAGCGAGTATCATGCATGTTCCAATCAGGTAAAGTGAGTTCTACCAGGTTTGAGTGTAAAATCAAAGTCTCCATCTGGTTTTATGTAACACTCATCAACAATGCCAATTAAAGCCAGGTCAACTGGTACAAAGTGCTCATCTGGTAAAGCCAGGGCAGCTTCTCGTGCTCGAACCATTACACATAAATCGCCTGTGCCTGCTTGTACGGCATCAGCAGCAACTTGTAACGCCCCAACCGGTTCGAGGTGTTTATTTAACGGCTGTACGACGAGCAGTTTGACACCCTCTGTGCCTGGGTACTTAACGGTGCAAACTGCCGTGCCATGGACGCGACCAAACAACATGGGTTAGGATGCTCCGACGTTGTCTAAAACGCGCGTAATAATTGTCTCGAGTAATTTTGCATCTACTTCGTTACCGAATTTAGCCTGAACTGCTGTTCGAATCCGCTGACGTAAACTCTCATTATCTTTTGGAACGCTGGATACCCCAGTTTTAACAGTTTGCGGTGCAATCGGTTCTGAAAGATATGGCCTGATAGGTGCTGCTGGCGGTTGGTCGTGCGGTTGGACTAACTCAACCCCTAATCGCTCTGCTTTTTCGTATGCCAACTCTGTTAAGACTACGTCATCGCATACCGTTAGCGTAAACACGCCCCGTGCAGCCAAATCCTCGATGTCTCTTTCTGTAAAAAATTGTTTTGCCATAAAACTCTCCTATTCGTTAATCCAAGTGAAGATTAACCGGGAACGCCATCTAACGACTCGAGAGCCTGGATAGCAGCGTTTTTTGCTGTGATGATTTCTGCTTCACTACCTGAAAGCCACATGCGCCCAAAACGTCCTACCGATGAAATATGGATGATTTTGATATTTGCTTTCTTTTCTGCCTCGTTACAGGCGTAATTAATGTAAGCTGCAGGTGCACATTCTAATACCAGCATGGTTTCACCGGGAACAAGGATGCTGCCACGTCTGAAACGATTAAGAAGCTGTGCCTGGTATGAATCGACACGGGTGATCACCTGACTGGAAGCGACAACTGGTTTGATACGGTCTTCTTTTTTCAACCCAAGGCGATCGAGAACAACTTGCCCGGCTTCGAGAACAGCGGCTTGGTTGAGCGAGTGAACTTCAAACATACCGAATTCACGTTCAACAATTTGTGCACCGGGTTTGGCTTCGGTCGCTTTAACAGCGATGTCAACCATGCGAAAGGCTTCGTTACCGGGTGCCATTTCAACGTATAAAGATGCCATCCCCTCGACTGGCAAGTCACCCTGGGTGACGGTGCCGACAAATGCAGCATATTGTGCCTGCATGCGATCGATAAAACAGTAACAACGTAATGAAAAATTATCAGCCATAAAAAATCTCCTAATGGTTTCTTATGTTAATCTTTGAGATGATCATTCATAGCGATCCCAATTGGTGTAACAAAGAGCGGGTGATGTGCTACTTGGGTCGGTATTTGGGTGACCTCTTGGATCACTTTGTCAATCCCTGGGAACAGGCTAGTGCCGCCAACGAGGACGATCGTCTCTGCCCGGTAACCCTGAAGGTTATTCGCAATATGCGTACCAATTTTCTCCATAACCGGACGGATCATAGGGAAAAGACGAGATTGCTGTGAAGGGTCGGTTTTTTGCTGCTCAGCTTCTTCGAAAGGAATATTCGCTCCACCAGCGATCACCAAAGACATATGCGTTCCGCCAGTAGGTTCATCGGCTGTATGGACAACCTCGCCGTTGTTTAATACAGCTATCCCGGTTGTGCCACCGCCAATATCAACAATCACTCCATTTTGAATACCAAGGACACTATTAGCAGCAACCGGTTCATGGATCAAATCGGGGCAAGTCATGCCCGCGCCTTCAACCACATTCCCGGTGGCACGCACTTCAACTCGTGAAATTCCTGGTGGATATCCACTGGCGGCATGCGTTAATTTCCTACCAAGGCGGTCTTCGACGTTCCTCTTCATTTCTCGTAAGATATCGACTGCGCCAATGTAATCAACGACCAAGCCGTCACGAACAACCTGGGTAAAGCGATATTCACCAGCAATAGGTAATCCTTCTTCGTTCAATACCACCAGAACCGTGTAAGCCGTTCCCAAATCAACCCCCACACGCAAAGGACCCAATGGGCTTGGTATGGGGGATAGTTGGTTACCGTTTGGGCTTGGCAAAATCACGTCATAGGCACGTGAGAGAATAACCTCAGAGCTATGCCCTGCGCTATGAATATCGAACTCGGACACAGGTTAAACCTGGCTTATTTTGCTGCTGTGCTCTTGCCACCGATGCTGCCCTTGGTTTGCCTGGGCAGAATCATCTCGACATCGTCATGAGGTCGTGGGATGACATGGACTGAGACCAGTTCGCCAACACGCTTTGCTGCTGCCGCACCTGCATCTGTAGCTGCTTTGACTGCACCGACATCGCCGCGAACCATGACGGTTACATAACCACCGCCAACATATTCTGAGCCAATCAGGACGACATTGGCCGATTTGACCATGGCATCTGCGGCTTCAACCGCTCCAACCAAGCCCTTGGTTTCAACCATCCCGAGTGCAATTAATGCTGTTTCTACTGCCATTTTATTAAATCCTTTCTATCATTAAAAGAGTTCAATTTCGAATTTTTAATATTTCATCCAGCGCTTCTCGTACTGCTTTTTCAATTTCTCCGGCTGAAGGGCCACTTTTTGCCCTGCCAGGGATCATTGCAGCAGCTGGAGGCGCTGATAATTCGTATGCTAAACGTTTGACGTTAATTAAGTGTTGTGCGGTGACGTTATCACCTGTAATAGAACCACCGACACCGCCTGCGCCGAGGGTTAAAGAGGGCATAACGCCAGTGGTCAACCCGATTGCGCCTAAAGTGCCCATCGTGTTAACAGCAATCCGGAATACCGGTTTTTCTAAACCAAAGGCCATAATTACATTTTGATCGGTGGCATGAATGATTAAACTATGCCCCCGGCCGCCAAATTGGATCAATTCAATACACCGTTCACAGCCAGCTTCCCAGCCCTCTTCCTCGTACCACCCAATTACCGTGGTTAGTTTTTCACGTGAAAGATTTTCTTCTTTGCCGGTTTTATGTAAGCGGGTGACCAGAATCCGGGTGTCTTTAGGGACTTCGAACCCTGCCATTGCGGCAACATATTCTGCTGGTTTGCCCACGACAGCTGTATTCATGCTGCCATCGGCGTAGAAAAGAAGATTACGGAGCAGATTAGTTTGATGATCATCAGTGAAGTAAGCACCTTCTTGCTGCATCAGCGATGCCAGGCGATTAGCAATGGGACGATCTGCCACGACAGACTGTTCAGAAGCACAAATGGTTGAGCAATCGAAGGATTTGCTGGCGACAATGTAACGGGCTGCTTTTTCTAAATCTGCAGATCGGTCGACGTAAACCGGAACGTTGCCAGGTCCTACGCCATAGGCTGGCTTTCCTGTAGAGTGGGCTGCTCGAACCATTGGAGTTCCACCGGTAGCAAGGATTAATGCGACGTATTTGTGGTGCAATAATTCCTGCGTGCCCTGGAGGCTGATATTCTGCATACAAGAAATCAAACCAGGAGGTGCACCGTTTTCTTCAGCAACGCGCGCCATCAACTTCGTCGTTTCAATAGAACACTTCGCAGCGGAGGGATGTGGGGCGATGATAATTGCATCTCGTGCTTTGACTGCAATTAAAATCTTATAGATAACTGTTGAGGTTGGGTTGGTACTGGGGGTTAACGCGGCTACGACACCAACAGGCCAGGCGATATCGTAGATTCTTTTTTGTGTGTCATGATGGATAACGCCCACTGTTTTGAGGTCTTTAATACTTTCCCAAACGTTATGAGAGGCGAACATATTCTTTAGCTTTTTGTGTTCAGCCACTCCAAAGCCCGTTTCTTCTTGAGCCATGATACCCAGTCGTTCAGATGCGTTGAAAGCTGCTTCAGCCATTGCTGCGCACACGCGATCAACCTGTTCTTGTGATGCGGTTGACCACTGCTTCCAGGCAGCAAAGGCACGGGTCGATAAGTCCCGAGCTTCTTGAATTGAAATTAAATCGCGGTCAAATTCAGGCACAAAGATTAGCCTTTCTGAAAGGTCAGTTTTCCATTGACTTCAAGTGAATCGATCATTGCCATGATGACAGCATCAACAGGCCGATCTTTGGTAACTGTGGTTTGGCGAGCGCTGGAGCCATGTGCTGTGAGCACCAAATCGCCAACGCCAGCATTTACAGTGTCAATGGCGATGAATGGCTTTCCAATGGGGTCACCCTTCTCATCGGTTTGTTGAACGATGAGCAGTTTTTGACCTGTTAATTGTTGATCTTTGATCGTTGATACGGCAGTACCGATTACTTTAGCTATCAACATGGTGTTTACTCCTCATCAATAAGAACTTTTTGCCGGTGCGGTTGACGGTTGAGGTTGAGAACCTGTTTGTTTGGCTTGCATAATTTTAACGCCGGCACTGGCACCAAGCCGGGTGGCGCCTGCTGCAACCATTTCTTCAGCATCCTGTTGTGTACGAATGCCTCCTGCGGCTTTTACACCCAGGCTAGGCCCAACTGCCCTGCGCATTAAGGCAACATCATGAACGGTGGCTCCTCCGCTGGAAAAACCAGTAGATGTTTTTACAAAGTCGGCGCCTGCTTCTTTTGCCAATAAACTGGCGACAACTTTTTCTTCATCGTTCAGCAAAGCAGTTTCAATAATAACTTTGACAATGGCGCCAGCTGCGTGTGACGTGCTGACAACTTCGCGTATATCATTTGCAACTAACTGGTGATCGCCGGCTTTTAAGGCACCAATATTGATTACCATATCAATTTCGGTAGCACCGTCTTTGATAGCGTTTTTGGTTTCAAAAACTTTTACATCTGTCATCGTGGCGCCTAAGGGGAAGCCAATTACCGTACAGACTTTAACATCACTGCCTTGTAAAAGCTCGGCAGATAATTTGACATGGGTTGGGTTTACACAAACCGATGCGAAATGATACTTACGCGCCTCAAAGCACAATTGGGCGATCATATCTGCTGTAGCGTCGGGTTTGAGCAGCGTGTGGTCGATCATTTTTGAAAAGGATTTGTCTTCAGGGATGTTTCCAAGAGTTGAAGTAATTCGTTCTGCCCCGGCACTAATAACATGGCCCGCGTTATCGAAGCATGTTTTAACCTTTAAACCATCAGCAACTTCAACTTTACAAAAAGCCCCTTGGTCGTATTTATCCTGTTCGGCTTGTTCTGCCATCGCAAGTAAAACTTCGCGTGTGATGATTTCAACAATAGATTCAATTGTTTTAAGGTCTGGTTTCATAATTATTTCCCATCTCTTAAGTAATGTTTTTCAATGGCCATAATTTTGTCAACGCGGCTGGCATGTCTGCCGCCGGCAAAGGGTGTGCTTAGCCAAGTTTTTAAGATTTGTTTTGCGAGATTTACGCCAATCAGCCCGGCACCCAAGGTTAAGACGTTGGCGTTGTTGTGCTCGCGGCTGTTGACTGCCGTTGCATAATCATAACATAATGCGGCTCTTACACCAGGCACTTTATTGGCAGCCATACAAGAACCAATCCCTGCACCATCGATAATTACTCCACAACAAGCTGTGCCGTTGGCTACTAATTCAGCCACTTTGCGGGCAATATCGGGGTAGTCAACCGCATCTTTGGTATGTGTTCCACAATCAATAACTTCGCAACCAAGGTTAGCAAGCTCTTCTTTGAGAGTATTTTTCAAATCGACGCCACCGTGATCGGTTCCCAGGGCGACTTTTCGAGTAGCATTCATTTTTTGTGTCGAAAGAAATTCTAAAGATGTCGGTTCTGAAGTTTGATTAACTTGTTCTCCGGATGAATTCGTACCGAGCGTTTGAGCAACTGCTTTTTGAACAAGCTCGCGAATTTTTTCCTCTGATATGGATGTTCGCATGTTATGGCTCCAGATTAATTGTAAAAAACTTTCGTATTGGCTTGTAAAATTACCTGATGAGTTCTTTTCTTACTTGACCCAATTAAGGTTGCTATTAATAAAAATATGTAGGCAATATTGTACCAGATAAAAACACAATGGGTGATTTTGTACCAATCTCTGTAAAGCCTAATTTATTTTTCAAGATATAAATTAAAATATTATTATTGTCAACACGGGAACTTAGAAAAACGATAATATTTTGTACAGAGAACTGCAAAACATCTTAAACATATTATGGCTTCAAGAAAATTTCGAATTATCGATTATTAAAAATAAAAAGAAATAAATGACTCTGCTTATTTTAAAGGGATATAATGAAATAGTCGTAAATTTGCAAACCACCCGCCAGTGGTTTACCGTTTTCAATTTTGAACTGGCGCCCAAAAGGGCGTCTTTTAATGAGTAAGGGATGTAGATCAATGAGAACATTAATCTGGAATGATCAAAAACAAGTACTTGAAATGATTGACCAAAGGATTTTACCGCGAGAATTTAAATTTCTGGAATATGATAATTACACAGCAGTTGCAGATGCAATTCAGACAATGGTGGTTCGTGGCGCCCCAGCAATTGGGGTTGCAGCTGCTTATGGGATGGCTTTAGCAGCCTTGCAATCACGAGCAACTTCTAAAGATGAATTAATTGTCGATTTGAGAGTTGCTGGCGAAGTGTTGAATCAGGCTCGCCCAACAGCTGTAAACCTTCCCTGGGCAATTCAACGAGTGTTGCATAACGCCCAAGAATTTGATGGCGATGCAGATGGTTTGCGAACCCGATTATTACAGCTGGCGATGGAAATGGCTGATGAGGATGTGGAAATTAACAAACAAATTTCCACATATGGTGCAGAGTTAATAGAAGATGGCGATCACATTGTTCATCACTGTAATACTGGCGCGTTAGCAACTGTTGATTATGGGACTGCTTTGGGTGTCATTCGTATGGCGCATGAGCAGGGAAAGCGTATTCATGTTTTTGTTGATGAAACACGTCCACGATTACAGGGGGCAAGGCTTACTGCCTGGGAACTTGAACAATACGGAATCCCTTATGATATTATCACCGATGGCTCTTCGGGACTTTTAATGCGTAAAGGTATGGTTCAAAAAGTATTTTTTGGGGCAGATAGAGTGGCAGCCAACGGAGATGTGGCAAATAAAATTGGATCTTATATGCTGGCATTGGCTGCTTATGATAATGCTGTGCCTGCTTACAGCGTTTTCCCCATTTCAACAATCGATTTCAACCTGGCAAGTGGAGATTTGATCCCAATTGAAGAGCGTGACGATGAGGAAGTCTTAGATTTAACTTTGATGGGCGAACCAGTGGCACCAAAAGGTGCAACCGCGAGAAACTTTGCCTTCGATGTTACTCCCAACCGATTATTATCGGGTTGGATTACCGAAAAAGGCGTTATCCGACCACCGTTTAAGGTCAATATGAAAGCTGCAATGGAAGAATAAAGGAAATAAGATGAGCATAATTTTAACGGGTTCAATTGCTTACGATTACCTAATGTCTTTTCCGGGATATTTTAAAGAACACATCCTTCCAGAACATCTCGAAAATGTCAGCCTTTCATTTTTAGTTGATGAAATGGTCCGGCGACCTGGTGGCGTGGCGGCAAACATTGCCTATACGCTGGGTTTGCTTTGTGAAAAACCGCGACTGGTATCTACTGCAGGGATTGATTTTGGTGATTACCGACAGATGCTGGAAGATGCTGGAGTTGACACATCGGGTGTAAAAATTATCAACGAAAAATTTACTGCATCTTTTTTTGTTAATACAGACCTATCAAATGCGCAGATTGCCACTTTTTATGCAGGCGCGATGGCTGACGCAGGTTTAATTTCGATGAAAGACCTGGGCCTAACAGCAAAAGACCTTGTGGTTATTTCTCCGAATGCACCCGATGCGATGATTAAATATGGGCAGGAGTGTATAGAATTGGGCGTGCCCTATATTTTTGACCCAGGGCAGCAAATTGTACGCTTAGATGAAGATGCATTAAGGACTGGGATTGAGGGTGCCCATGCTTTATTCGTCAACGAATACGAGTTTGAGCTGTTACAAAAACATACGCAAATGAGCATAGATGAAATTCTTGATGGCTTGGCTTTTGTTGTCGTCACCAGGGGAAAAGACGGCTCTTCTATTTATCAAAACGGGGTATGGTTATGCGACGTGCCGGCTTTTCCTGAAACGAAAAGTTTGGACCCAACCGGTGTTGGTGATGCATTTAGAGCCGGGTTTATTAAAGGCTATGTGACAGGTTTTAACTTGGAACTTTGCGCTCAAATGGGGGCGCTGGCAGCTACTTACGCTTTGGAAGAAACAGGCCCTCAAGGTCAATGCTTTTTACTGAATGATTTTGTCGCCCGCTTCCGAACCTTCTTTGACGATCATGGCGCATTGAATATATTATTAGAAGATTAAGTAACCTTAGCTTGAAAATTACGAAAATTAATATCGGAGGATTTAATGGAAAATTTTGATATCAAATCTTTAGACCTGGCTGAAGGCGGACGGCGTCGTATAGATTGGGCTGAACGCGAAATGCCTGTGTTGAGAACTGTTCTGGAACGCTTTAAGAAGGAACGCCCATTTGAAGGTATTCGCATGTCTGCTTGCTTGCATGTGACGACTGAAACTGCCAACCTAATGAAGACGCTGCAAGCTGGTGGCGCAGACGTGGTGTTAACAGCATCGAACCCACTTTCTACCCAGGATGATGTGGCAGCTTGCCTGGTTTCGCATTATGAAATCCCGGTTTTTGCTATTAAAGGTGAAGACCATGCAACTTATTATAAACATATCAACGCTGCCTTAGACCACCATCCGCACCTGACAATGGATGATGGGGCAGATTTAGTCAGCACGCTGCATACTGATCGACGCGACCAACTGGCAGATATTATTGGCGGAACAGAAGAAACAACAACCGGTGTAATTCGACTACGGGCGATGGCTGCTGACGGAGAATTGAAGTTCCCGGTGATTGCGGTAAACGATGCGATGACAAAACATTTTTTTGATAATCGTTACGGGACGGGGCAATCAACTATGGATGGAATCATCCGTGCAACAAATATGTTAATTGCTGGCAAAACCGTCGTGGTTGGTGGTTATGGCTGGTGTGGACGCGGTTTGGCGATGAGGGCCCGAGGCATGGGCGCTGACGTTATCGTCACTGAAGTGGATCCATTAAAAGCTCTGGAAGCAACCATGGATGGTTACCGCGTGATGCCAATGATGGAAGCTTCTCCTATTGGGGATATCTTTGTTACCCTTACCGGGGATATTAATGTGGTGGACAAGCATCACTTTGAGGTGATGAAAGATGGTGCGATTGTTGCTAACTCTGGTCACTTTAATGTGGAATTGAACATCCCTGCACTTGAAGAAATGGCGATTGATAAACACCTGGTACGCCCTTATGTTGATGCTTATGATCTGCCAGATGGACGTCGGATTCACATTCTGGGTGAAGGTCGGCTGATCAACCTTGCCGCTGCTGAAGGCCATCCAGCCAGTGTGATGGATATGTCGTTTGCCAACCAGGCATTAGGCGCGGAATATATGATTAAAAACGCTGACAAACTTGAAAATAAGGTTTATTCAGTGCCAGAAGAGATCGATATGGAAATTGCCCGTTTAAAATTAGATTCAATGGGTGTTAAAATTGATACGCTAACTGAACAACAGGTTGCATATTTGAACTCCTGGCAAGAAGGAACATAAAAACTCGCAGGATTAAACAAGAAAGGGTTATTTTTGTTATTTAGATAACCCTTTTTTTGATTTCAAAAAGAATAAGTTTATGGTGTTGTGTGTGAGCTATTAATCTTCGATCAATTCATCATCGGTGTTGCTGTCCTCATCGTCAGACCAGCTAGTAGCTGGCGAGTTCACCATGGCTTGTTCACGAATAGCTTTATCAATTTCTTGTGTCAGCTCTAAGTTTTGTCGCAAGAACTCTTTTGAATTTTCACGACCCTGTCCAAGTCGAACATCGCCATAGGAATACCAAGAACCGTGTTTGTTGACAATATCCATTTCAACACCGAGATCAAGCACATCGCCAAATTTAGAAATGCCTTCATTGTACATAATATCAAACTCAGCAGTGCGGAAAGGTGCAGCGACTTTGTTCTTAACAACCCTTACACGTACACGGTTGCCAGTGATTTCAGCGCCAGCTTTGATGGATTGAATACGGCGAACATCTAAGCGAACGGAAGCATAAAATTTAAGTGCATTACCACCGGTTGTTGTTTCAGGGTTGCCAAACATCACACCAATTTTATGCCGAAGTTGATTGGTAAATACCACAGCGGTACCGGTTTGATTGATGGCGCCCGATAGCTTACGCATTGCCTGTGACATCAACCGGGCCTGGGTTCCCATAGTTGGATCCCCCATGTCGCCCTCAATTTCAGAGCGGGGCACAAGGGCAGCGACAGAATCCACGACAACGATATCAATCGCGCCAGAGCGCACTAAAGTCTCGGTAATTTCAAGCGCTTGTTCCCCTGTATCAGGTTGAGAAATTAATAATTCGTCCACATTGACGCCGCATTTGGCTGCATAGACCGGGTCAAGCGCATGTTCCATGTCGATGAAAGCAGCAGTGCCCCCCAATTTTTGGGCTTCTGCGACAATATGCTGACAGATTGTTGTTTTGCCAGAGGCTTCGGGCCCAAAGATTTCGCTAATGCGTGCACGCGGAATGCCTCCAACGCCAAGCGCAATGTCTAAAGAAAGTGAACCGGTAGGGATTGCGTCAATCGCCATGTGTTTGGCATCACCCAACATCATAATTGCGCCTTCACCATAGCGTTTGGTAATTTCTTTTAACGCCTTGTCGAGAACTGTCTTTCTTGCATCATTCATCTTGTTATCCTTTTTTTGAGCATACTTTGTTATTATGGATATTGGTCTATTTACGATTTAATTTCAGGTTAATTATAATCCAGTTGAATGGAAAAGCTATAAATATATTTTAGCACATATGTTCAGTGTGTCAAGGGCTTTCGGCTTCCGTCGTGTCAAAGAGGATGAATGGATCGAATAGCTGGTAGTATCCACTCATGCGCCACAGGCAGTAAGACTTCATTTGGTCAATTGTGTTTGTGTTTTCATAGTGAGCCATCGTGCGAAAATTTGCCCCTGACGGCCCTATACGCGTTTCAAGATGGAGATGCGGGCTACTGGAATAACCAGTGGAACCAACGGTACCAAGCGTTTGGCCGCATTTTATTTTTTCAGCATGATTAAATTTTGGTTTGGCTTGCATGTGGGCGTAAAGATGATAGATCGAGTAATTGCCTGAAATAATCGGAGCTTCGACTTCGGGACAATAAAGGCGATAATGAGGGTCATCGGGGACAGGTTGGTAACCTGATAAAAGTCGCTCTTGGAGCAGGTGGGGAAGTTCATCCAACGGGGTTTCTAATAAGAGGGCATACCCATAAGGAATATTGTTTTCGAGTGTAAAAACAACTTCGCCAGGTAGAATAGCATAAATTTCGATCCCTTCAATTGAAATCCGATCTCCGCGTTGGTAATAGGCAAAGTCAACACCATGATGCCCTGTATCCATGCCGAAAGAAGGAGGAATTATTAAGGGGTTTGCCAGGATTAATAATAAACTCTGAAAAGTCTCATCTTCGAGAGGGGAGCATACGTTAAATGAAGGATGTGGCGTTATCGTAGGTTGAAGCGTAGCGGTTGCTGTTGGCGTTAAAGTCGGATTTGAGGTTGGGGATGATGATGGTAAAAGGATTGGTTGTGTTGGTGCATCCTCTACAGTAAGCGGTTTTACCTGGCAGGCGCCCAAAAGAAAAAGGAGGAGGAGAGGAAATAAATTAATTTTCATCCGCGTGTAATTCTACGGCATTCTAAGTAGAAACGTTTACTCTTTGCTTCGCCCATTGAGAAGGTTTTATGCGGTAAGGCGCCATCGAGGATGACGGTTTTAAACAAGTCAGATTTTTCAATGGCGGGGAGGTAAAACCCGACATTGTTTTGAATTTGCCCTTCTCTAAAAAGTACCTGTGTACCGTGGACGTAATCTACTTTTGTTGCATAACCATTATCCATAAAGGCATCAATAAACCCTTGAAGCGTTCCTACAGGCAGATTGTCGATTGGTTGGTGGATGGTAAGCACTTTGAAGCCGGATGAAGAGATCATACCGATTTTATGATGATGCCCTTTTGATGAGTCTATACTTTTTATCAGCGCTTCGGCTGTAGGGACACCGATTATGGATAAACGTTCACCCCAATGTGCAATCATTTGGTCGAGAATATTTACAGAAAGGTTGAATAATAAGCGATGAATAGGTTCAAAAAACAGGGCTGGATCATGAATATTTTCAATTTCTACCAAGGCGTACCGGGCTGGATGATCCATGCCTACAGAAGGTTTAATGGTCTCCCAGGCTGCTTTCGCAGTCGCCAGGGAATGATTACCGTCTCCCATGGCAAATAATAAAGGTTGGTATTGATCCATTGGGAGTTCGTATTTTTCTGCAAAGGTTTTTGGATCGATAAGCGTTTGTAGAGATTCGAAGATTTGATTTTGATAACGGAGAGAATCGACAGCATAACCGGTTAAATGGCCGCTTTCCAGCATTAGATCGAAATCATAGAGAGGAGTTTGGTTTTTAATGTAATTATCTAATGGTCCAAGTACAGTATCGTGAGGATCGTCAAACAAGACCAAAATATGTGGGATTTCGAGAGGTGCATCTTTACGAATACGAATACGCGGAGGTAAACGATCGACGATCGTCCCTTCGGTAGCCCGAATTAAAGTTCGAGACCCTTTGCCGAAATCATATTGTTCTAAATCCAAGCAAACCAAAAGACCATGACGAGTTATCCCATCAACTGTTCGCCGCACATAAATTGGCGCATTAACCTCATGAAAAATATTCTTACAAAGGTAATCTTGCATAGCCCTAGAGGTGTTTTGAATAAACTTTTCTTCATCAGGAGTGTCGAGGTACAGCTCTGGCAGAACCATGTTTAAAGTTGAAGGAGCATCACCTACGAATTTAGCGACTTGCTGCCAATACTCTGGCTCGGATGTAAATTGGTCGCAGGCGACAACCGACCACTTTTGTAAATTAATTCCTGGCTTGGGGATTAAAATAATCGAGTTGTTTATGCCAATAAGGGTAGTTTGTTTCATTATCATTCTCATAAGATAAATACTTGGTGAAGTAATTCTAACTGATTACACGCGTGTATTGTAAATTTTGGGATATCCTTTGAAAAGTGAATGATATAACCCAGAAAAAAATAAAATTATAATATAATTATATTAATTATCAGGTTATTTAATATGGTAAACAATTTTTAATAATTAATATAATAAT
>CAYPKT010000006.1:0-146795 GCA_964411385.1 uncultured Candidatus Brevefilum sp.
CCACTGACCTCCGGGTTATGAGCCCGACGAGCTACCACTGCTCTACCCCGCAATGTAATTTTTATTTTATGCTATCGAAGACAAATTGTCAAGCATCATGTTTACTCAATTTTATCTTCTACGAAAAAATTTAAAAGGCCTCCATAAATCAGAAGGCCTTTTTGTTCGTTATCTTTAATTGTTACTTAAACATACCCTTGAGTTCACTTTTGCTAAAAGCTTTTCCAGACCCAATCAACTCGCGACCCTTGTCGACTTTTCCCCAAAGATCCCAAAAAATTATCCCTTTGATTTTGCCCTCGTCGAGATAATAAATGGTTCCTTGTTTGAATGGTTCAATCCAATCCTCATAAATCTCCAGGTCTTTGTCCATTTCGCCGACCGCCTCATAGCCAAGCTCAAATAAATCAGAATAAAAGAAAGGGAAGTGGTCGTACTTTTTTATCTCTCCCGACATATTTAGACCTGCGACCAAGCCCATGGAGTTCGCATTATCTTCATGTTCAATGCGTACTCGTTTGCCTAAACCAATATTCAAAAAATTTGCGACATCGCCTGCAGCAAATATATCAGGGTCTTTGGTTTGTAATGTCTCATTAACGACAATGCCGTTAGTTACTTCAAGGTTAGCTTCCTGGGCGAGGGATACATTCGGACGGATACCTACACCTGATATAACAACGTCAAATTCTGCTGACGAAATTTTGCTGTTTACTGTATTGTGGAATTGAACAGTATAGCGATCGTCGGTTTTTGTAATTGAATCGACAAGTTGGTTGTGTTCAACCTTAACCCCTTTAGCCTGGTAAAAATCAACCAAGAAATGAGAAAGATCATCAGGAAATAATCGATCAGCAATACCATCTTCTGGAAAGATCATCGTAACATGTTTACCTTGCTGGTTCAGTGCAGCAGCTAATTCTGACCCAATAAACCCACCTCCGATAATACAGTATTCATCTTTATCTTTTAGGGAGTCGTGTAGGCGAGTGTAATCGTCAAGTGTGCGATATGGGATAACACCTTCCGGTGCGCCACGTAATTGAATTGCACTGCCTCCAGTTGCGATTAATAGTTTCCCGTAGGTAAAAACTTCGCCTTTTTCTGAAACAATTTGCTTTTGTTCAGGGATAATTTTTACGATTGTGGATTCGGTAAAGAGATCAACCTGATCATCATTAAGTGGGCGCATAATACTTTCAATATCATTGTTTATCCATAGTCCCTTCGTGAGCGGAGGGCGATTGTAAGGCCCAATAGGTTCCTTTGTGAACATCGCAATCGACCCATCAAGGTCATTTTTACGGATACCTTTGACCGCAGATGAACCAGTCATTCCGCCACCAATAATTATGTATTTATATGTTTTCATTTTTTCCTCTTTCTTTTTTCATCATTTGAAAATCATTTGCAGCAATAATTGTTAACGATCTTGGGTTAACTATTACTTCAACAGGAGTATAGCCAAATAGATCTCCATCAGCTTGCAATTTCAAAGGAACTTGCGTTTCAATTCGGCAATAGTTACTCACCTTAATAAATTTTACCTCTGGATTCGTGTTAACCCTTTTCTTAAAAACAGACAACAAGAGAGAAATAACATCCCAGAAATTTTTAGCCTTTATAATTAGTAGTTCGAGCACACCATCATCGAGTGCGATGTCTTCTGACCAAATTAAAGGGTCGATTCCTGCAGTTTTGATATTTGTTATCAGAACTTCTGTTGCATGGTATACCCTTTTTTGCCCATCCATGTCAATTTTTATACGATGCATTTTTAAACCGAAAGCTTCTTGCATCAAATTATGAATATAAGCGAAAGTCCCAAACTTTTGCTTGCGATCAGAGGTAATTCCCATCACTTCTGGAGACACGCCTACGCTAATATTCATCAAAAAATGACGTCCATTTGAATTAAGTGTATCAATTTTAACCTTTGTATGGTTTTCATCGGTAATAAGTTCCAAGGCTTTTTCAAGGTTTTGTGGAATACCCAAAGCTTTCGATAGCAAATTTCCTGTGCCAAGAGGGAGGATGCAAAGGGGATGATTTGTTCCTACTAAGTGGGTCCCCACCATAGAGATAGTCCCATCTCCTCCTGCAGCGATAAAAAAGTTTATACCGCTCGCTATAGCAGAATCTATGATAGCTTTTAGGACATCATCGGGTAGCGGAACAAAAACTGTATGCAGCACTATTTCGCGATCTATGAAATATTTGTTAATCAATTCCCACTGCGACCCAACTTCGCTACGTCCTGATTTAGGATTATAAAACAGTAATGCTTTTTTGATCATTTTTCACCGGATACCGTTATCCCAACATGGTTATCATACCTTTGTTTTCAATCAATGCATAACTATACGATTCAAACTCCATGTGCTACCTATTGAAGATTTAATTAAAAGGTTCCTTAATTATCCTGACAATCCCTATTGGTATCATGAATTATTAATTTATATTGAAGTTTTGTTAATAAACCATTATTCATATTACTTAACTCTTGACATTTTGTTAATAAAAACCTATATTGTTTACTTATAAACTAAATGATCTTTTTATTGAATTGATTGAACCTCGGGAAAAATAATGTCACAAGCAGAAAGAGATTTTTCTTTATATTTTTTGTTAAAATCCATTTTTCTTCACATTGAGAATTGGGAGGAAAATTTGTTGACTAAATTTGAATTATCGCTCCTACGTTTTTTTATATTTGCAAAATGTTTATCATCAGCTGGGGATTAATAATATTGAACTAAGTAACATGTTGCTGTGAATAAAAAGTAACGCAACCAGGGTGATAACCGAAATGAAAAAAGATGGTTTTGTTAATAGAATTATTAACCCTAAAAAACAGAAGAGATTAATATCTGTTTCTTCCTAAAAAGGGATAAAAGATATATCAGGAGGTAAATTACGCTTATCGAGAACAAATACTTAAATTGTTAGCAAGGTTTTTAGATGATCAATTAAAGGTATACGATTCAATGAGCAAAACTATTGAAGAGATATTAAAGCCAGATAAAACTATGAATTTTGACTTTGTTGATCTTCAGCGTCAGAAGACCAAAATTGGCGCATAAGTAGACTAATAAACTATAAATATTAAGGAGTAAACATGAAGAATAGAATCACTTTAGTAGCAATCATCATGGTTGCAAGCATTATACTTGGGGCTTGTAGCCCTAAATCAACACCTCCTCCTGTTGAGGAGCCCGCCATAGAAGAACCAGCTGTTGAAGAACCCCCCGTAGAAGAGCCGGTTGTCGAAGAACCCGTTGTCGAAGAACCTGCGACAGACGTAAAACCAGATGCAACCCTTCGTATTTGGGCAGACGACACCCGTTCAGCAATCTTGGCACCCTTGGCAGATGCTTTCCTGGCTGAATACAACGTGCAAGTGATCATTGAAGAAGTTGCAAACATACGTGATCAATTCATCATTGCAGCACCTGAAGGTGAAGGCCCAGATATCACGATTGTCCCGCATGATCAAGCAGGTCAACTGGTTGCCAGCGGTTTGTTATCACCCATTGATTTAGGTTCAAAAGCTGACGATTTCGTTGATATTGCGATTGAAGCATTTACTTTTGATGGTCAATTATATGGCTTGCCTTATGCAATTGAAAACCTGGCTTTCTTCTACAATACCGACCTGGTTGAAAAAGCGCCTGAGACCTGGGATGAATTATACGAAGAAGGCAAAAAACTCCAGGATGAAGACAAAGTTGATTGGGGATTTGTCTTGTCTGGAACAACTTATGACGCATTCCCCTTGATGACCGCACAAGGTGCTTATATTTTCGGCCGCGATAGCGCTGGTAACTGGAATCCAAATGATATTGGCGTCGGTGCAGAAGGGATGATCGCAGCCGGCGAATTGATGAAAGAATGGGTTGATGCAGGCTTCATGTCAAATAACACCGATTGGGATACCGCTCACTCATTATTTGAAACCGGTGAAGTTCCTTGGTTGATGGCTGGTCCGTGGGCTTTGGAACGAATTCGCCCTTCTGGCGTCCCTTATGCCATTGCTGATTTCCCGAAAGGTAAGTATGATAGCGCGTCTTTCTTGGGCGTTCAGGGTTTTATTGTCAATGCAATGAGCGAAAACCAACTACTGGCGCAAGCTTTCCTAAGTGAATTCGTGGCGACAACTGATGTTATGTACGAACTTTATGAAACTGGCGATCGTCCCCCTGCATTCAAACCTGCGCTTGAATTGGTTGATGATCCCGATATGGCTGCCTTCAACTCAGCTGGTGGAAATGCCATGCCTATGCCCGCACTGGCTTAAATGGGCGACGTATGGGGTGCATGGGATTCTGCAATAACCCTCATCCTTCAAGGTGAGCAAAGTGCACAGGATGCTTTGGGAAACGCTCAAAATCAAATCCAAGAATTAATTGGTGGTGCCTTTGCTGGTATGGTTAACGTTCCTGGCAGCTGGCAATCTCACGCAGGCTGCGGTGGTGATTGGATGCCCGATTGTGAACTGACTGCTTTGGAAGAGGTTGATGGTCTTTATGTTGGCACCTTTGAAATCCCTGCTGGGGAATACGATGCAAAAGTTGCCCTCGATGGCAGCTGGGCAATTAATTTTGGTGTTGACGGTGTCGCTGATGGCGATAATTACTCTTTTGAACTCACCGAAGATGGTAAAGTGACATTTACCTTTGATCCCGAAACTAACCTTTTGGATATCGAAATCGAATATTAAAACATAATACATAAAACTGGAGATCGGTTTGTTCTGATCTCCAGTTTGGATATTAAGAAACTGAGAGGCTGTAAATGGATTCAAATCAAGGGTATTTCTCGAAAACAGCAAAAAAACTTCATTTTGAATTTTCATCATTATTAAAAATCTCACTTCTCGTCCTGGTTGAAATTG
Source organism: uncultured Candidatus Brevefilum sp. (assembly GCA_964411385.1). Classification (GTDB taxonomy): domain Bacteria; phylum Chloroflexota; class Anaerolineae; order Anaerolineales; family Anaerolineaceae; genus Brevifilum. Next base: position 4,895 of record CAYPKT010000006.1, read on the forward strand.
GTTTAATTTGGTTAATCGCACAGTTGTTTTTAGCTGGCTTTACAATGATTGCAATTGTGATGCTGATTATTGCAGCATTTAATGGCTATGTGTTTATTGCCCCAAAGGCTTACCCTTTGCGATGGATGTCTGTTGGCCTTTCAGCTCTACTTTTATTTGGTATCTTCCCAATTTTATATACGGTTTATGTTGCTTTCACCAACTATGGTGACGGTCATTTATTAAGTAAAACTCAAGCCATCCATCAAATCGAAAAAGAATTATTTATGCCCGAAGGGGGAAGAGCCTTTGAATGGACAGCCTTTCGTTCTGACGACGGTGAATACCTATTATGGATTATTGATTCAAACGGTAATTCAAACCTGATCAGACAAACGGATGCAGACTACGATGAACACATTTTGCCTGTTGCCGTGGGCCAATTTGGCATTTTACAACTTGATGATGATGGATCGCCGCTTAAAATTGAAGGATTTACACGTTTAAATCGGATCCAGGCAGCCACGGACACTAAATTAACTCAAATTAAATTTGGTGACCCTGAAAAGACGATCCAGGTCAGAACCCCTACTGAAGCTGCTGAACTATTACCGCGTTTTGAATACGACCCCCGTGCTGACACTTTTACCGACCAGGTTACTGGAATAGTATTTTTTGAAAAACAAGGTACCTATATGTCACAACAGGGAAAAACGCTAGCTCCCGGTTTTCGTGCAAATATTGGTTTCGAAAATTTCAGGAAGTTCCTGAAAAGCCCTGCTTTAAGAGGGCCTTTAGCTATTATTCTTTCGTGGAACTTTGCTTTTGCTTTTCTAAGCGTTTTCCTTACATTTTCATTAGGACTGGCGATATCAATTTTTTATGGTGATCCCAATTTTCCCGGAAAAAAGATCCTTAGGTCCTTATTGATAATCCCTTACACGATACCAAGTTTGATTACGATTTTGATATGGCGAGGTATTCTAAATGAAAATATTGGGATTGTAAACATTGTTCTGCGAAACTTGTTTAACTATGCACCTGCCTGGACAACAAATCAATGGTGGGCAAAATCAGCTGTTTTAATCGTTAACCTATGGCTTGGTTACCCATATTTCATGTTGGTAACAAGTGGAGCGCTTCAGTCTATACCCAGTGATATTTATGAAGCCGCAGAGGTTGATGGAGCGCATGGCTGGAATAAGTTTTGGTATATCACATTGCCACTGCTGTTAGTGGCAGTTGGCCCATTACTGATTGCCTCATTTATATTCAATTTCAACAACTTTAATATAATTTATGTTTTTATTGGGGGAGGTCCACCAATCCCCGGGGCATCAACCGTTGCTGGCTACACCGATATATTGATCAGCTATGTATATAACCTGGCATTTGCTGGCGGTCGAGGTGTCAATTATGGGTTTGCATCGGCTATCTCGATTGTCATTTTTATTTTCATAGCGATCATGTCGTTAGTACAATTCAAATTTACAAATATGTGGGAGGAGGTAAGTGAAAATGTCTGAGATTATAAAAACTGCAAAAAAACCTCGTTCTATGAAAAAGAAAAAGCATTTGGGGATAATAATCCGCTGGATTATTGCTATATTCCTCATTTTTTTCTCGGTTTTTCCTTTGCTTTGGATTATTTCAGCTTCTTTAAATCCTACAGGTACACTGGCAACTGCCCGATTAATCCCCAAGAACCCGGGTTTTAAGAATTTTCAAGATTTAATTGGCAACCCGACATTTCCATTCTTTCGTTGGTTTTGGAATTCAATTAAGATCACAACGATTTCAACAGTGCTTACGCTCTCATTAACGACGATGGCCGCGTATGCTTTTTCGCGTTTTAGATTTAAGGGCCGCACATCTTTATTGAAGTCGATACTTTTAATCCAAGTTTTTCCAAATCTGCTCTCTATCGTGGCCTTGTTCCTAATCTTATCTCAGTTTGGCACCATTGCGCCTGTGATAGGGCTAAACACGCATTTAGGGTTAATAATTGTTTATCTGGGAGGGGCGATGGGGATGAACATATGGCTAATGAAGGGCTATATGGATACGATTCCCAGAGATATTGATGAATCTGCCCATGTGGATGGCGCTACAGATTGGCAAATATTTTGGAAACTTATTTTGCCTTTGCTACAGCCAATTTTGGTTGTTATTGGTATTCTTAGTTTCATTGGCACTTATGGTGATTTTATTGTAGCCAGAACCTTACTAAAAACAACTGAACTTTATACAGTTATGGTGGGCTTACAGATATACACATCGGGAATGTTTTCTCAAAAATGGGGCATTTTTGCCGCTGGTGCTTTAATCAGCGCCTTACCGATCATGATTATCTATTTATCGCTTCAGGATTTGATTGTTGGTGGGCTCACGCAAGGAGCAGTTAAGGGATAAATAAGGAACGTATTGAAATTTATACTGGTTATTCTATTAAGTCGACAAAAGTGGCTAAAAAGAGTTTTAGTGGTTGACATAAATTGTTAGGTTGCAGTAGAATAAAATCTACAACCATTATTTATGGTATTAATTAATAAAATAAGATGTAAGTGCTTACATAAAAGCAGTTTCTTAACAAAGTCTGAATAAAGAAGGAAAGAGATGACTGTCTTTTCAGGCCAATACTATAACAATATAATGTTGATACTGTGCCAGTGGTTAGTTTGTGGGGCTAAAAAATTTTTATTTATTGAATTGGTAAATCAAGTAAATTGTGCAAGTTTACACAACTTTTATTCAAAAATAGCTCATGAAATTAAGGGAGGTGATATTAAACAAAAATCTTTTCTCTTTGACGACCACTTTTTAACCACTATAGTATATTTTGGAGGAGATAACTAGAAATGAAAAAGAAATTCGTATTGTTCACGATTTTTGCAATCTTTGCAATGATCTTGGGTGCATGTGCACCAGCAGGTGAAAAAACACCAGAAGGTGAAGAACCAGGTGGAAACGGCGGAGAGGTTGCCGCATTGCCACAAGGCCAAGAGCTGGCAAATGCTTACGCAGGGATGTACAAAGGCACTGTCGTTACTATGGCTGGACCGTTTACCGATCAGGATGAAGTTGTTTTTAATGACTCTATTGTAGAATTTGAAGAAGCAACTGGGATCGATATTCAATACGAAGGCTCAAAGGAATTTGAAGCTAACATTATGATTCGCCTTGACGGAGGTGATCGACCTGATATTGTGGACTTCCCACAGCCTGGTTTATTGCAAACAGCGGTTGATAAGGGTTATGCTATCGATATGGAAACATTGATCAACCCAAGTTGGATAAAGGAAAATTATTCGCAAGCCTGGCAAGACCTTGCTACGATGAGTGGGATGGTCGCTGGCATTTGGGCTCGCGCAAATGGCAAATCCTTTGTGTTTTACCCAAAGGCAAAATTTGACGAGTTTGGTTATTCAATTCCTGAAACATGGGATGAAATGATGGAATTGACTGCACAGATCGCTGCTGACGGAGATACACCATGGTGTATCGGGATTGAGTCAGGTGCTGCAACAGGATGGACCATGACTGACTGGATTGAAGATACGCTTTTGCGTGTTGCACCTCCAGAGGACTATGATGCCTGGGTGGTGGGTGAACTACCGTTTGATTCACCGCAGGTCAACGAAGCTCTCGATTATATTGAAGCTATTTGGTTCAATGACGATTATGTCTATGGTGGTCGAGCTGCTATCCCCACCATTAGCTTTGGAGATGCCCCCAAACCAATGTTTGAAGACCCACCGGGCTGTTGGTTCAACCGCCAAGGTAACTTTGTGACCACATTCTTCCCTGAAGAATTAGAAGCGGGTGTTGATTATGACTTCTTCTACCTGCCTCCCATCAAACCAGAATTGGGTAAACCAGTGCTCGGCGCCGGAGATATTTATGCTGTCTTCAATGATCGCCCTGAAGTTCGTGCTGTAATCCAATATTTCTCAAAAGGTGAATCGCTTAAATATTGGATCCAAACCGGCGGTGCCATTGGTGTTCACAATGACGCAGATTTAGACTGGTATACCGACCCTGTAACTCGAGGTGTTGCTGAAACAATTCGTAATGCAACGACCTTCCGCTTTGACGGCTCAGATTTGATGCCTGGCGCAGTTGGAGCAGGGACTTTCTGGAAATATATGACCGACTATGTCAGTGGAACAATTAGTCGGCAAGAAGCCTTACAGCAAATCGATGCTTCCTGGCCAGATTAATTCAGTTGAACTTTGCTATATATTCGCAAAGGTGCAACACCTCAGATGTACACCTTGTGATTTATGTGTGCGAAGCTAATTATGTTAGTTGGGAAATAACCTGAGAATAAAAACTACTTAAGGGCAGGAGGAAACAACCTTCTGCCCTTAATGTTATAATCTTGGACATAGGAGGTTTTATGGAAAAAGCAAAAAACACGAATTCCGACAAATTTGGGATTATCCATTGGTTTAGCTCAACGTTGGGGCAGTTAATCATCTCTTTATTTGTTCCTGCTATTACTTTTCTTGTACTGTGGCAGGGTTTTCTTTTTTTAAGCAATGCGAAAGTTTCTCAAGTTGTTCTTGTCATCGTAGCTATATTTTGGGGCGTAGGGGGGGTAGCATTGCTTTATCTTGTGGCAAACTGGCTGGTTATGAAGCTACCAAAGGAATGGTCTAAACGCTTGCAACCCTTTGTGTTTGTTGGTCCTGCTGTAGTTATTATGGGCTGGTTTCTGGCAATTCCTGTTGTTCGTTCTTTAATTGCCAGCTTCAGGAACGCACTCGGTACTGATTGGGTGGGGCTACGAAATTATATTTTTGCTTTTACAGATCCCAGGATGCTGGAAACGTTCCGTAACAACCTTCTTTGGTTGGTATTTGGAACAGGCTTTAGCGTTGGTTTAGGATTGCTTGTCGCTGTTTTGGCAGACCGCAGCAAATTTGAGGTGGTTTACAAATCAATTATTTTTGCTCCTATGGCAATTTCATTCGTCGGCGCTGGTGTAATTTGGAAGTTTGTTTACACTTATAAGGGAATGGGAGCAGGGATACAAGAAATTGGTTTGCTAAATGCCATCATCATCGCACTAGGTGGCATACCCCAACCGTGGTTAACCTTGGCCCCTTGGAACAATTTCTTCTTAATTGTGATTATGATTTGGCTGCAAACCGGTTACGCTATGGTAATTATATCATCAGCTATTAAGGGCGTCCCAGCTGAACTTCTTGAAGCCGCCAGAATCGATGGAGCGACAGAAATTGGAGCGTTCTTCTATATTACGATCCCCTATATCAAGGGCACTTTAATTACAGTAACCACAACAATTGTGATTTTTAGCTTAAAGTTGTTTGATGTGGTTCGTGTGATGACGGGAGGAAATAATAGCACCAATGTTATTGCAAACGAGTTTTATTTACAGATGTTTACCTATAATCATACTGGGCGTGCGTCAGCAATTGCCATCGTCCTATTATTATTAGTGACCCCGGTGATTATTAACAATTTACGTGAATTCAATAAAGAAAGAAGAGGTTTCTGATGAAAAAAAGCGCAAAGTCACAAAAGAGATCTCAAAGTTTTGTCGTAAATTTCGTTCTAATTATTATCTGTGTGATATGGATGGTTCCGATCCTCGGCATATTAATTACTTCATTTAGGCCCAGTGAAGATATTTTCCGAACTGGGTGGTGGTCAGTTTTTCCTCACCGAACTGAAATGGAAATCGGGCGTATTCTGTTAGATCCATCAGTAGACGTGGAAGGCATCATTACGTTAAACGCCGATTCTGCAAAAATTGTTAGGAAAACGAATGACGGAGAGGAGCTTGATTACGATGGTGCCCCGATTTTTGGTTTGTCTGGGACGTTTGATGAGTTTCGTAAAGGAATAGAAACTGAAGATGGGGTGAGAGTGGTATGGAAAGGAAATAAACGCTCGCGGGAGTTAAGCATACATGATCACCGTTGGGCTGGTTTCGATACCAACCTCACCTTAAAAAATTACAAAGATGTAATATCCGGTAAAAATATCTCATATACAGATGCAGAAGGACGCACAATTACACGTACCGGCAATAATTTAGGGGGCGCATTTCTAAATTCCTTGGCAGTGACCATACCAGGCACCATTATTCCAATATTAATTGCTGCCTTCGCTGCTTTTGGGTTTGCCTGGCTAGAATTTCCTGGGCGCAACCTTTTATTCACGATTGTTGTGGCTTTACTAGTCGTTCCTTTACAAATTGCCCTTGTTCCAATTTTAAAAGATTATGTTAATATGGGATTAAATGGCACATTTTTGGGGATTTGGCTTGCCCATGCGGGGTTTGGCTTACCCTTAGCGACTTATTTATTATTTAATTACATTAGTACCATTCCGCGAGAATTACTTGAATCTGCCTTTATTGATGGGGCTTCAAATTTCACGATCTTCCTTCAACTTATCTTACCGCTTTCAGTTCCTGCTTTAGCTTCCTTTGCGATCTTCCAATTTCTATGGTTATGGAATGACTACCTTGTCGCCTTAATATTTCTTGGTGAGCGAAACAAAACTGTCACTATCGCGGTTGCACAGTTGGTAGGTGAAAAAGGTCAAGATTGGCACCTTATGACATCGGCAGCATTTGTTAGCATGATTCTGCCCTTAGTCGTCTTCCTTGCCCTCCAGCGTTATTTTGTTCGAGGGATGATGGCGGGCTCTGTTAAGGGCTAACCAAAACAGTACTCAAAAAGACATTCTAATAAACAGGTTGGAGACATAGGTTTCCAACCTGTTTCGTTTAACCGAATTAAAAAGCAAAAAGGTGTTGAGGATATTTTAATTTGGAAATACAAGATGCTTTATAATACACCATAGGAATCAACCTTTTAATTCTAAATTTACTAAAGGAGAGTTATGGATACCGATTTATCGCCTATCGAAGATATGAAAGAAAAGAATAAGCGCAAGCGAAAAACCTTATTTGCCCTTTCGTTTGGCTATTTTATTGACCAGGGAGAAGGACAAGCAATGTCAGTTCTTTTTCCGACTTTACAGGCAATATGGGGTCTTTCGTATAGCAACCTGGGTGTGATTAGCACAATTCGCAATTTGCTTCAATCTCTGTCGTCTCCTTTTTGGGGTTTCATGGCAGACCGATTCTCAAGGAAAAAGGTGATTATCTTTGGAACAGGTTTATGGGGTTTATGGACGGTTGCAGTAGGATTGACACAAAACTTTGGACAATTATTAACTATTAGGGCAATATCGGGTATTGGGTTAGGGTGTTTAATGCCAGCAACATTTTCAATTATGTCAGATACATTTCCACCTAAAGATCGAGGAAAAGCATTAGGTTTAATGGAAGCGACTGGGATTTTAGGGATTGTAATTGCGACAGTAGGCTTGGGCTTTTTAGCAACACCTAACTTGTGGCGTTGGGGTTTTTTCCTTCTTGGTGGATTTAGTGTCATTACAGGGCTTGTGATTTGGCTTATGGTAGATGAACCCGTTCGAGGTGAAGCCGAGCCAGAATTAGCGGGGAAAATTACTGAAGAGGATGCACAAAAGTTTACTTTTCAACTTTCTGATTTTCCAAAAGTATTAAAAATACCTACGATTTGGGTCGCAATTTTGCAAGGATTGGCTGGATCCATGCCTTGGGTTGTTATGGCATCTTTTTTAATTACCTGGTTGGTAAATGACAGAAATATCCCGACTGAGAATGCGACGCTGGTATTTGCTGGAATTGTTGTTGGTACAGCCCTTTCTAATATTATCGGCGGCTACCTGGGTGATTGGGCAGAGCACATTAACCCAAAATATGGTCGCACATTTATTGGTCAGGTTTCTATTGTCAGCGGGATACCATTGACCATCATTTTGTTTACCAAAACTGCAAATTGGGATTTATGGCAGCTGATTATTTTGAGTTTTTTCACAGCATTAATGATCAGCTGGCCAGGCAAAGGCGCAAAAGAACCTATGATGCAAGGCGTCGTACCTCCTGAACTGCGCGGTACTGCTTTCTCAATCACTACTTTTATCGAAAGCGGTTTTGCTGCGGTTGCAGGGATATTAGCAGGGAGTCTTGCGGATCGTGTGGGTCTTACAAAAGCGTTATTATGGACGGTGCCGATGCCATGGATATTGTGTGCTGCGTTGTTTAGCTTATTTTATTTTACTTACCCAAAGGATTCTGAAAAGTTGCGCACCCTTATGGCACAACGTGCAGAAATTATTGCCCAAAATCATAAAGATATTGATTAAGTAGTAAATGGTTTAAATGCAAAAGTGCGAGCCTTAGCTCGCACTTTTAGCGGGAGCGACGGGATTTGAACCCGCGATCTCGGCCTTGACAGGGCCGCATGTTGAACCACTACACCACGCCCCCGAACGATAAGTATAGTATCATACCTTAAAATAAAAGTCAAGTGCTTTGAATAACGTTTTTACAATTAACAATAATGATAAGCTAAAAGGAACGAGATGAAAATAGTCACGGTCCAACAAATGAAAGAAATTGAGCAACAAGCAGACGCAGCTGGGTTATCTTACCGAAAGATGATGTTAAATGCGGGGCTTGGTATAGCAAAATGGGTTTATGGTAGATATCCGCCGCCTCGAAGCGTTGTTGGTTTAGTAGGAGCAGGAAACAATGGAGGCGATGCAATCGTTGCTCTTACAGACTTGGAGAAAAGAGGATTTAGAACCGTTGCATTTCTTATTAAAAGTAGAAGCAAAGATTTTATTGTAGATAATTACCTCTATTCGGGTGGAACTTTAATTGATATTTCAAATAGAAATAATTTCGAGGTTTTAAATGCTTTTCTTGCTCATGACTGTATTGTTTTAGATGGTATAGTAGGTACGGGCTTTAAACCGCCATTTAAGGACGAATTACATGAAACTTTAGGAATAATCAACAACCTGCTGGAAAGGCGCCCAAACTCGCTTGTAATCGCTGTAGATTGCCCTTCAGGGGCTAATTGTGACACAGGTGAGATATCGCAGGGGATTATCCCCGCCAGTCATACGCTTGTCATTGCCGCAATTAAACAAGGGTTGTTAAAACTACCTGCTCGTTCCTTCGCTGGTGAATTTCATAGAGTGGATATTGGAATAGATTTCACAAATTGCAGTTTACATAAAGTCCCACAGATGCTTGAAAGAGCATTAGTAAAACCTCTTCTTCCGAAACGGATTGCAGGTGCTCACAAAGGCACTTTTGGTACCTGCCTAATCCTGGCGGGATCTCAACCATATGTTGGTGCAGCTTACCTTGCTGGAAAAGCAGCTTACAGGGCTGGTTGTGGTTTGGTTGATATAGGTACAACAAACCAGGTTTACGAAAGCCTCGCAGGTCAATTAATTGAAGCGATTTGGACAATTATTGAAGAAGGTGATAACCAGGACAATTCTTGGTTGAAAACTAAATTACAAAAGGTTGATTCAATGGTTATTGGTCCAGGGTGGGGGGTAAATCAAGAGAAATTAGGGCAATTAGAAACAATATTAAAGATGCTTCCAAAAAACTTACCAACTTTATTTGATGCAGATGCGATAAAATTGCTTAGTAAAATTTCCTGTTGGTGGGAAAAAACGCCACATAACACCATCCTAACGCCGCATCCTGGGGAAATGTCAATTTTAAGCGGAGTCGATGTCCAAGAAATTCACGGGCACAGATGGGAGGTTGCTTTAGCGTATGCCCAAAAATGGAAAGTAACACTGGTATTAAAAGGTGCAATGACGGTGATTGCAGAACCTGACGGCAAACTTTTTGTGAGTGAAGTAAGTGACACAGCATTAGCAACCGCTGGGAGCGGAGATGTATTATCGGGGGTTGTCGGCGGCTTAATGGCGCAGGGCCTTACACCGACCTCAGCGGGCTTATTAGGCGTCTGGGTTCAAGGGAGAGCGGGTGTAATTGCTAAGGAAAAATTGGGGACAGATATAAGCGTTACAGCGATTGATATTTTAAATAACTTATCGTGTGCATTTGTTGATGTTAAAGAGGCTGGTTCAATAACCAGCCTCGAATGACGTCGAAAGTAATTTTAGTCCTCTACAGGTGCTTCTTTAGGCTTGAAAGTGTCGACAATCTTATCCCGACCTTCTTCAATGGCTTTTTCGCCTTTTTCAAGTAATTCTTCAGCTTGTTCTTTGGCTAATTTAGACCATTCTTCAGTCTTTTTCTTTAAATCTTCATAGGCTTCATCTGCTTGCAAACGGGCCTCTTCAACGGTTTCAGCCGCTCGATCGCGTAATTCAATTGCTTTTTCATGAATTAATTCACGTGTTTCTTCACCTGATTGGGGTGCAAATAAAAGAGATACAGCTGCTCCCGTAAGGCCGCCAACAATAAAACCTATTAAAAATGCTCCGAAATCATTTTTTTCTGACATGTCATACTCCTTTTTAATTTAAATAGTTTAAAAATTGTTTTTCAATGTTATTTTTTCGTTGGATTAACGAGACGCTTAAGCATTGCAATATATTGATTTATCTTAATAACTGGTTCAGTCAAGTTATCGCTTACAAATTTTGCAGTTCCTTTTAATGTGTTTACTGTATCTGAGGTTGAATTTAAGATCGGGCGGATTTCATTTTGTAATAGATTAATTAAGGTAGAAAGTTGGACAATCAAAATAACTAATGCTATGCCGGAAACCATAGACTCGAGTGCTAAAAAAATAATGAATACATCTCGGATTTGAGCTGTTTTGAACGCGTTATTATTATTAAGCAAGCCCACCGTCGCCCAAATGATAAGCGCTAATAGGGCGATAGCGACCAGGATGATAATGACCAAATTTCTCCTTTGGGAATGTTGCTGATCCTCTGAAGATTTGGATTGGTTATCAATTGGTGGATTTTCTTCTTGGATTATGTCAATCATCTCATCTGTCATTATATTTATGTCCCTGGCATTTATTGCAATTATATAGACTTAATGTCATGTAGTAAAAATAATTATAATAGATTTAAACGTCAAGCGCTAGAGTGATATCGTCATCAATTAATTTTTTTTCTGCAGTAGATAGGTTTATGTCAGAAAAAAGACCATCTTGTTGAGCTAAAACATACTGTTGTTTGATTAATTCAAGAACAGCTAGAAAAAGAACGATAGCTTCTATCCTATCAAAAGAATCGGATAACATTTGTCGGTATGAAATAGAGCCCTGAGTTCTCAGGGAATCGATAACTTCACGAATTTTATTCTTTATCGTTATTCGAGGAATAGTCACAACCGTTGTGATTGGAACGGCGTCTTCTTGATAATGGTAGAGATTTTTTATGAGTTCGATCAAATTTTTTATGCCTACACCAGAAAGGTCGAGAGTTTCATCGATTTGAGGTGGAGGTGCCAGGCGAATGTACGTCTGCTGGCCCTTTTGTTCTAATTCATGAAATATTCCAGCCGCTAATTTAATAGCACGGTACTGTTTAAGCTGACGTGTAAGGCTTTCGGCTGGATCTTCTTCATCATCTAATCTCTCAGGGGGACGAGGCAAAAGTGCTTCAGACTTAATCTGTACCAATTTTGATGCGACAACTATAAAACCTGACACTTCAAAAGCTGACGTTTGCTGTAAACCAGAAAGGTGCTGCAAATATTCATCAGTTACTTTCGCCAAAGAAAGCCGTGTTATATCAAGCTCTGCCTTGATAATTAAGTTAAGTAAAAGGTCTAATGGTCCTTCATAGACATCGGTGCGTATCGTATAGTTTGAACCTGGTTTATCGAACATAGCATTTAATTTTGATATTATTATTTAATTATACCTTCAAGAAAAAGAAGCTAACCAAGTTTTGTTATTTTAGTAAAATCGAATAAAATAATGTAAAGAAAATTTTAATATGGTGAACTATTGATACGCAAGCTATATTCGGTCGAGAGATGGCCTGCGCATCGGTAGTTCTGATTAAGGAAGCAGAACTATGGCAGAATATACCCCTGTGGAAACCCCTGAACAATTGTTAAAGCGGTTGAACTTGCCTTTTAATGATATATTTTTACTGGAACGTGCTCTTACCCATCGATCTTTTTTAAACGAAAACAAGGACGCAATAGAAGACAACGAAAGGCTTGAATTCCTTGGTGATTCCATCCTTGATTTCATTGTGGCAGAATGGCTTTACCATCACTATCCTGAAAAGCCAGAAGGGGACCTCACACGCTTAAGGGCAGCTTTGGTACATACAGACCAACTGGCAAACTTTGGAAAACAAATAGAATTAGGAAATGCTTTAAGGTTAGGCCGAGGCGAAGTTCAATCGGGTGGAAGAGATCGCACTTCTCTTTTATGTGATACTTTTGAAGCATTAATTGGGGCTTTATATTTGGATAGCGGTATAACCGCAGTTAAAAATTTCTTAACACCCTTGTTGAAAGAAATCGTTGAGGTTATTTTAAAAAACCATTTGGATGAAGATACAAAAAGCCGTTTGCAGGAATGGGCACAAGGGCATGGATATTCTTCACCTCATTATACATTAATATCCGAAGAAGGGCCCGACCACAGTAAAACCTTTGAAATGGAAGTGCGGATAAATAATAAACCTTATGGGAGGGGACAAGGCACAAATAAACAATCAGCAGAAAAAAAGGCAGCATTCGAAGCCTTGGTTAGCCTTGGAGTCTTGGAGAACCGTCAATAATGAACTATCGGCTAGAAGCAATCGAATTGCAGGGTGTAAAAACTTTTGCAAATAATACCAAGCTGGAATTTCCGGGAAAAATCACTGCCATCGTCGGACCTAATGGGTCTGGTAAATCTAACATTTCTGATGCAATTCGCTGGGTTTTAGGTGAACAATCCTTCTCATTGTTGAGGGCAAAGAAAACAGAAGATATGATTTTTTCGGGTTCTCAACAAAGATCTCGATCAGGTATGGCTTCAACGACGATAACATTCAACAACCATGATGGTTGGCTGCCTATAGATTACGCCCATGTAACAATAACAAGGCAGGCATATCGTGATGGGCAAAACGACTATCTTCTTAATGGTCAAAAAGTTAGATTGAAGGATATCAATGAGCTTCTTTCGCAAACCGGGTTATCTGAGCGAAATTATTCTATCATTGGCCAGGGTTTGGTAGACGTTACCCTTTCGTTGAAACCTGATGAAAGGCGGAAATTATTTGAAGAGGCTGCAGGTATTGGTATTTACCGCTCACGAAAAGAAGAATCTCTTAGGCGGCTTGAAAATACTCGAAAAAATCTTGACCGTGTATTAGATATTTTGTCTGAAATCAAGCCCAGGTTGAAAAGCCTTGAAAGACAATCTGAACGATTCCAAGAACATCAAAGGTTACAAACTGAATTAAAGGCCTTGTTAAAAGAATGGTATGGATACCAGTGGCGCCAAAAGCAGGGGGATCTAAAGAATGCTCGGATTACATATCAGAATTATGAAGTTAAACTTACTGGTTTGCGTCAAAAACATATTAAAACACAAAAAGAAGTCGACGAAAAGCATTTATTTCTTCAGGAAAACAGGAAAATTCTCGAAACTGCTCATTCTGAACAGTCTGAAAATTTCAAACAATTGGAACGGACAACTCGTGATTTAGCAATTCTTGATGAAAGGTTGCAATCGAACCTGAGACAGAAAAATAACCTGCTAATTGACATCGCAAAATTAGAAGAAGAAATTGCTGAAATCAACACAAATGAACAGGAAATATTTCGGGAAATCGAACAACGTCAAAGCGATTTTACATCAGCTGAAGTTGAGGCACGTAAAATGCAAAAACAACTTTCCGAACTGACAACTAAAAGTGAAATTGCAGAAAAAGAACTTAGGACTAAGAGACAATCTCGGATTGATTTTGAGACAAAAAAGGTTGTGTCTGCTGCCCGTTTGGAGGAACTTAAACATAGGATTAATTCATTTAATATTGAGAAAGAAAAAATAGCTGCAGCAATAATCGTATTTAATACTGACAAAAACAACGCAGAAATTAATTTAAAAGATTTAGAAAATCAACTTATTGTGTTAAATAAAAATTGGGAAACATCTCAAGCAGAACACAAAAAAGCAATTTACGACTTTGAAACATTAAAAAATGAACAGGACGAGATTTCTAAACAGCGTTCTCGTGTTGAAACACAAAAAACAAAAATTCAAACCCAACTTAAATTATTGCAACAGGCAGAAATTGCTCTAAGTGGATATTCTGAGGGGTCTAAGAATTTATTAGCTGATTCCAAAAAAGGGAAATTACCCACAGGGATTGAGCCTTTATCGCGTCACATTTTTGTTGAAGAGAATTATGAGCATGCCATTAGTGCAGCGATGGGTGAGTTGGCTGATCTATTGATTATGCCTGAGAAAAGCAAAGATTATTTAATTGATTACCTGGAATCGAATGGAAGCGAAAGGGTTGCCCTGATTGACCTTGAAACGACAAAGCGCACAAGGTTGGACAGGTCAATTCTATCTTCGAAAGGGGTCGTTGGATTTGCAAGTGACCTTATCGCTGTGCCTGAGGCTTATCAAATGTTGGTGAATAATCTTTTCTCGGATGTTTTAGTTGTAGAAAATGCAGAAGTCGCCCAGGAAATTCAAAAACTATTTCACACAGAAATAAGAATAGTGACACTTTCTGGAATAGTCTTTCACCCAAACGGGTTGTTGATATCAGGGTTAAGCCCTACAGGCAAGAGAATTAGCCGCACGCGAGAACAAAGTCAATTAGAAAATGATTTAGCTGAGCAAATCAATATTGATAAACGTCTTATCGAAAATGAAAATTTATTTGTGGATAGAGCTAATGAGGTAAAACAACGTTTACACGAGTTAACATCCCATATATCTCAGTTGGACAAAAATATTGTCGAGACGACAAGAAAGGCACAATCTGTAAAAGATTCTTTGACTCGTATGAATGAACAATTGGTCTGGCATCGAGAACGATTGAATGACCTGCAAAAAAACTTGGACGAAGCTACGCAACAAATTGAGCTCGAAAAAGAAGATATAAACAATGTAAATTCTCAAATCAAAACCTTAAAATTAGCAGAAGAACAATTGGTTAAAACATTAAACGACCTTCCTTTACTTGAATTTCAACAATCTGCAAACCACTGGCAATCGCAGCTTGTCATCGCTCAAACCGCATTGAAGGTAGCTCAACAGCGCGAACAGGATCACAATGTTCGTAAAATGGCATCTAGAGATCGTTTTACTGTGTTTCATGCCAGGTTAAAAGAAGTTGACGACCATCAAAAGCAAACTGGGCAGCAAAAAGAAAGTTTGGAAGCCCTTATTGATAAAATTCAAAGCGATATCTCAATTATTAAACACGAAAAAATTGAACCGCTTTTAGCTGCTAACTCGAAATTTGAACAGGAAATAGAAAAATACAAAACAAGTGAATCAAACTCATATGAAAAAGTGTCCTTTGCAGAGCGCCAATTCACCCAATTACAACTCGATTTAAGCCGAAAGCAAGATCAACTTGATAATTTACTTGAACGTATTCAGGAAGATTTTGGTGCTGTTGAATACGATCAAGACCAAAAATTCAATAGTCAAACCCCGCTCCCTTTTGATGAAGATTTTATTGAACAGTTGCCTGCTTTAGAAGAATTACCCGCAACGCATACTGAAGAAATAAAACGATTAAGAATACAAATTAGGCAAATGGGTGCAATTAACGCAGAAGCGCAACAAGAATTTAATGAGGTCCGGGAGCGTTATGATTTTTTGAATAACCAAGTTGCCGATTTAGAACAGGCAAGCGAAGATTTGCAAGAAGTGATCACCACATTAGACGAAATGATGCAAAACGATTTTTTGAAAACCTACAAAGAAGTGAATCGAGAGTTTTCACAATATTTTTCTAGGTTGTTTGTTGGGGGTGAAGCGAATTTAGTTTTTTTAGATGAATCCAACCCAATTGAAGGCGGAATTGATATTGAGGCGCGTTTGCCAGGAAAAAGACAGCAAGGCTTAGCATCTTTGTCTGGAGGAGAGCGAAGTTTGACGGCAGTAGCCTTAATCTTTGCATTGCTAAAAGTTTCACCACCACCATTTTGCATTTTAGATGAAGTTGATGCGATGTTAGATGAATCTAATGTCGGAAGATTCATTGAAGTGTTGCGAGAACTTTCAACGATGATTCAAGTTGTAATTATTACCCATAACCGAAATACTGTTCAGGCAGCAAATGTCATTTATGGTGTAACCATGGGCCGGGATTCAACAAGCCAAATGATTAGTTTAAAACTTGAAGATATTGGCGATAATTATTTTGAATAAAGGCATTATTTATCATTGGTTAAGATAAAAAAAGAGGCGGAAAACCGCCTCTTTTTTATTGTTATAAAAGCTTTGGGATGTATGTCGTCTCTTATTGCCCTTGTGATAACAACTCTGTCATAAATTGTTGAGGAACTTCTGGCGTTGTAGGGGCAAATTTTTCCCAATTGGGATTAATCTCAATATCATCTCTATCTGAACGCAAGTCGACTAGCCAGGTGTTAAAGGCAGCAAGTTGTAATTGCTGTAATTCCGCTGGAGAGATTTGGCTTTGTCGTCTGCCGATTACTTGAATAATGTGGAAACCAAAGTTAGATTCTACTGGGTCGCTGATTTCGCCTTCTTGCAAAGAAAAAGCAGCATCAGAAAAACTTGGAACCATCGTGTTTTTGTCAAACCAACCCAAATCACCGCCTTTATCTTTATTTGAGTCATCTATTGAATGAAGGGCAGCTAAGGCAGCAAAATCTTCGCCATTAGAAAGGTCTTCAAGGATTTGCAGAGCCTCTTCGTTGGATTCGACCAAAATATGCCTCGCCCAAATCTCATCTTTCATAAGTGGCACATCCTGGGCGACTACCTCTATTAATCTTTCGCGAAGAAGTTGATTGAGGAAAATCTCACGCAGCTGATGGATATCAAAATTGTATGGACGATAATTTTTATTAAATAGTTTGAGGTTTCTACCATATTCCTGTGTTGTGTACGGTGTAGGTGTAACCGTAACAGTTGGTGAAACATCTGGCTCACTTTCTAGTTCATTCTCGCTTTCAACGCTATTGTTAGAAGTTTCAGATTGTGGAACTTCGAGATTTTGACCAGTTTCTAAATTGTCATTTGAAACAATTGAATCTTCGCCACCATCTTCTGCAACAGAAGTTGAAGAATTGTTTAACGCAATTATTGCAAGTTGTGTTTCAGAATATGTTGGTGTTGGCAATATTGTTGCAGTAACAGTAGGGGTTAATGTTCCATTAGGGAAGAAACCAAAGGCAGTGTGCAAAGCTTGATCAACTTCCTGTGGGCTAACAGTTATTCCGCGCCTTTCTGCTTCTTCTCTGACAAGAACATTATCGATCATTTCATCTAAAACGCCTCTCGCAAAAGGAATTGGCTGCATTAATTGGGATACGATACTAATTGCAGGTTGGAGGAAGTCACCTCCAAATTGACCAAATTGCTGTTGAAACGTGTAATATTGAAAAGCTTGGTTAATCAATTGTGTACGTGTATATTGAACATAAGATTCAAATTCACCAGCCTTTATTTTTGTTTCACCAACTGATGCAATTGTCGTTTGTGGGCGAAAAATAAATTGGTTTGCAAGGCCATAAATTACAAGACCCAAAACAATCGCACCAAGAGCAATCGCAATAGAAACGATAATTTTGGTTTGTTTTGATTCTCGTTGTTGCCTCGAGGTATGTTTTTTTGTGACGATTTTTTTATTTTTTTGACGCTTGATTGCCATTTTTTACCTATTCTAGCCTACGCTGAAGAAACAGGCTTATTTGTTAACGTAAGGTAGCAGCGCGATATGACGAGCATTTTTTATCGCCTTAGCTATTGCTCGTTGGTGTTTAGCACATGCACCAGACTGTCGACGTGGCCGAATTTTTCCTGTATCGTCAATGTAGCGTTTGAGAAGGTCGACATTTTTGTAATCAATTTTGAGATCTTTATTTGCACAAAATTGACAATATTTTGCCTGTTGAAAATATCCTCGTCCTTCATAATTCGACATAATAAACTCCTTTTAATACCAGATAAATTAATTGAAGATCATTTTTGTTCAATTAATTTTTTACTTTAACCACCTATTTTAAATTAATCCTCAATTCGAGTGACCATATACCGAATAAGGGGTTCAATATATCGCAGGTTTTGTTTTAATTCAGAGATAAATTCTGGATTGAATTCAACCTCCATATAGACATAAAAACCTTCTCTAAAATCTTGGATCTCATAAGCAAGTGGCTTTGATCCCCAATGATCAGTTTTAGAGATCGAACCGTCATTATCAGTAATTAATGATTTAACGCGCTCGATGACGCCTTTTGTGGCGTCGTCATCCAAATCAGGTTGAATGACTAATACTAATTCATATTGTCGCATGTGGAATCTCCTTTCCCTGGGTCTGTTGCCTTTCGTCATCGTAGATGGTTAAGCAACGGAAGGAACCCATAGAATATTAAAATTGATAGATTTCCTGGCTAAAAAACCAGAACAGCATAAAGTATACTCAATGTCATTTAAAACAACAAGTAGAAACAAATTAATTAAAAGTTATTTCTATTTTTCAAAAAACTGTTGAGGTTTTACAATTTATTTACGTTGTTACCTCGAACTTTTTTTTTTCATCAAACAAGAATCTTGATAAAATAACAGACACAATGCTAACAATGATCGACCCCAAAAGTGCAGCGCCAAAACTATCGACAAAAAAGCCAACATTAAACCATTTTTGAGCTATTTGTGCTGATAATAAAAAGGTAGCCGCATTGATCACAAAAACAAACAAACCCATTGTGATAAAAATAAAACCACAGGATAAGGCTTTTAAAATCGGCCTTATTAACGCATTTACAAGACCTAAAATTAATGCCATCGCTGTAAATATGATCCAAGCAGTATCACCTTCAACTCTTATCCCCGGGACGATCCATTCTGCCACGAACAATGAGACAGCAATAATGAACCACTGTATGATAAATTTCATTTCCAACACCTTTCAAATATAGAATTTGTGTTTGCATTATACTCAATTAACAACTCACAATGGTAACAATGTAAAAGAATACCATTATCTTGTTTGATCATGACTTATTTATTCCTCTTTATCTCATCTCTCTCTAAGCGAGTATGCTGGTAATCTAAATCTCATTACTCGAAGAATTATCACCGGTTGTTAAGTATGTACAAAGACTTCAGAATAAGGGATTATGAATCTACTCGTCCTCGGATCTGGCTTTTCACTTCACAATATGTCAGCTTTTATTCACAACGACCACGGATTGATTGCCTTTGGATATAAACCCTTTCAAAATTGGTTAATCAATGTGGTTACCGGAAAATTAACTCGAATAGAAAGAGAATAGCAATTAATGAATATTAATAACGTTCCGTTTACTCGATGCCGCCACCTGCGTGAAGAACACCTTTTACCATTGGATATTTGCGTTGGATTAGCAATTAAGGTTATTAAATTAGTTTTCGACGCCAAAATAAAGGGTGTTTACAACGCAGTTTTTATATCGAATTCATCATTTGAAAATTGAAGACAAAGATCTTGTTGTCACCAGTTTCTATTATTAATAGCCACAAAAATATGTAAAACGGAAAATGGTTTAGTCTCTGGTTGCCATGATTACAGGTTTATCATTATTTTTGATAGTTATCAATTGCTTTACTGATTAAATCGAGATTTTCAGTTTTCAATCTTTTAATATCTTTATGATATCTCCAACCTGTCGGGTAAGTTAAAAAGATAGGGATCTCATTTTCAGTACCTTTTACCCTGCTTTCAATTAGTTTCCCAGCGATTAAAAGGTCGATAAATTTGTCAACTTTATTTTCGGTAAACAAATTAAATTGTTCTTTATTAAACGCCACAACAAAATTGATGTTCATGCTTTGGATAGTATTTTCAAAATCGGTTTTGGCTTCTGGTGCAATGACTTCATTAAAAAACTTACTTCCAAAAATTGTTTTTACATCTTTGGGAAACACCGAAGGGAAGGCATAGTAAGGAAAAAATATGAAGTCATAAGGTCCATCATATTCGACATTTACACACATATCAGCCATTTCCGCAGGATTTTTGGTCTCTTTTTTGAATGTTAGCCAACCTGCATCACGCATCGTTTCCCAAACAGGGTTTTCTCTTCCTCCAGGACGAGGTGAGAAGAGCATACCGAGGTTCACAGAATAAGGATGTGGATTAGGCAATAACAAAATCATGCGTGGGCGTCCTGAAAATTTCTTCGGGATCAGTCTTTCTGATTTGAAAGTAATAGTTTTTTTATCATCATCGAATTTGTAGACATTAGGCAAATCTGCAAATTCTCCAAGGGTTTTAATTGCTTTTTGTTTTACTGTGCCATAAGTTTTATCCAATTGGTACGTACGGCTGAAAATCACATCACTCATCTGAACCTCGCTTTCGCAATATTAAGTTGATTTTTCTTGTTTAGGGTCAGCTGCATTGCATTGAGATATTAACCTAAAGACCGGACATAATTTACGAATTTATTCTTGACTTAAAACAAAGCCATCTTCATGTTTTTTACCTTAATTAATTATACAACATCGATTCATATGGTGTCCAGCAGCAACAAATCGAAAGTATTTTGATTAAATTAAAAATACCTAAGATGGTTTTCATAACTATTTTTGAATTGTAAAATGGAGGGTTTTTATAATAAAAAAAGCACAAATTAGACTGTGCTTTATTAAGGAGCGCCCCTGACAGGACTCGAACCTGTAACCTTTGGATTAGAAGTCCAGCGCTCTGTCCAATTGAGCTACAGGGGCTAATGTATAATCGCTGTAATTATATCTCTTATGGATCAGAAATAGGGCGAATTCCCTTGTAAACACGCATTCCAGAGAAGGTTCGTAAGATAATATCTGGTTGACGATGCAAAAGCTCGCCTAATTCAATAGGTGACAGTGGTTTGTTCCCGTTGGATAAAAAGATTCTAAACACTGCGTCCACCAAAGCCATATTACTTGAGAGAAAATTTTCCTGCCTGGCGCAATGAGAAATTAATATGTGTTGTAATCCGTCGACTTGTTTAATTTCAGCGGTATTAGGGTCAACCCAATCGATTGTTTCATCGTTTTCAATTTCAGAAAACATACGTTGATGTTCTTCACAAAGGAAACTCCGTAAGAAAACGCGCCAGTTTCGGTCATTCTTTTTCCACCAATCGAAATCAATGTGAAATTGTGAAGTGAGCTTTGGTTTAATTAAACTTGTTCGCTTTAAATCCATTTTCTTTCCCGTATTTATGATACATCGTTTAGGCGGTAATAGAGATCTCCGACAGGAGAAAATTCTGAGCCCGTCGCCAACACGCTAAATAAAAGGCCTGGAGGGCAGCGCCTGATACAGTTTATAGCTGCATAAAGCTCGACACCATGAACTTGTCCTTGAGGATTTATCTTCGCCAATTCGCGCATCATGTTTGCGATATCATTTTTTAATGGGCGTGGATTACTGATCCGCTTTCGCCATAACTCATCAAGAATATTCAGGGAAGGGACGGCAATGGCCATGCGTTCGTTGAAATCGGCTTCAATAGTTTGCTTAAGCATAGCAAAAACAATTCCGCCATCTGCGCCAATCAAGAGAGTGCGAATCCATTCTTTGTTTGAGCGTTTTTTCTCAGGCTGAATAAATACTTCGCCGGGGTTTTTGCTAGAGCTGATTTTGATGAGAGAGCCCGGCATAAGCTCCATTTCCTCATACCAATCTTTCAACCCGTAAATATAATTGTAAGGTCGAACAACCCAAGCTGAAATTTCTTGTTCTTTTTGGTCAATAAATCTAAATTTTACGCGAGGAGATTCAATAGCTGTTGGAAAGAATGGCTTTGTTTTCCATGTTAACGGCATACTCCCTACTCTCCAATGAGGATAGTTAAGGGTAATAATCGTCTCTTTAGGTGATACTTTTTTACTGTCAGAAAAATCTATTTCAACCAATTCATCGTCAATATTTTGTTCGGCATCAAGCATATCTTCAGATAGCACAGACCGATCATAGTCAATTGGAGAATAAGTCAATTGAATAGGGCGGTTTCGAACGAATTCAGGCTCTAACCGATTTAGAAACCAGATAATTTCGCCGCTCGGGCCGACCTCATCGAAACGTGGGTCTTCATGTAATGCATAATTTAAAGAAAATTCCACCAGGTCTTTTGGATCATCACTATCAATTTCAATTTGTTCAAGTAATTCAGAAGCGGTAAGAGGACCGCCAGCATACATATCGAGTAACGCCTCAGCTAAATTCAAGTGACCAACATTAAATTCCACTAATAATGACTTAGCAAACCATTCAGCCCCAATGCGAATAAGATCTTTATTGTCATAAAGTTTCTCTTCTAATTTTTGGGTAATTATTGGCCCAAATTCATCAATAATTTGTTTTATATCATTCTTACTTTCGTTACCAGGTTTGGTTAGAGATTCGTTTAGGATGTGAGATTCAAGATTTGCCGCGAATTTCCGAACCTTCCCATTTTCTAGTTGAACTGTAATCACTTTGAGATCTGGATATTCAGGGTTATGAGCGTCACGAACATCAACAACTAATCCACTGATCCAATTCAACGCGGGAAATTGTATTTTTTCACCAATTGAGTAATTTAATTTAGGAAAATATATTTCTCCATTTTGTTGCTGTTTGTTTTCCAGGTGCTCTTTTTCTATCCTAATCCGTTCACGAATTAACGCGTTTGCCAAAACTGAAGAGGAGAGGGGTGTTTCTTTTTCTAATAAATAGGCATAGAGAAATTCAATATCTTTATTATTGATTTCTAATGTGTGCCAATAGGATGGACTTATTTCTAATTGTGCAAAAACCATTGATACGCCTCAGTGATAAAAATCACTAAATAATTATATCTTATTTAACGATATAAAATTATACCCTATTAATTATCCTTATCCGTAAATTTGTATTCAATCGGCTGATTTTCATAGGTATAATTGAAAAATGAAAAAATAATACTAAGCGAAGATTTCATGATTAATATCCTCACAGATTCTACTGCAGACATTCCTAAAGATTTAGCACAACAATTAAACATTGGTGTTATTCCAGCTTATATTCATTTGGATGGAAAATCTTACAAAGACGGAGAGGAAATTCAACCATCTACACTTTTTGAACTAGTAAAAGAAACAAAAAATTTTCCAACGACGTCCGCTCCATCGCTTGGTGACTTTTTAAAGTTTTTTGATCTGGAAGGTCCATCGATTTTTATTAGTCTTTCGAGCCAATTATCAACAACTTATCGTAATGCTCAATTAGCAAAAAAAGAACTGGAAACAAAAACTATTGAAGTGATCGATGGGAAAAGTATATCTACAGGTTATGGTCAGATTGTGATACAAGCAGCAAAATGGAGAAATAAAGGAATGAGTTTTGAAGAGCTTATCCTTCGAATCAAAGACCGAATTGAAAACACACAAGGGGTATTAATTCTTGATACGGTTGATTATCTTTACCATGGTGGCCGATGTTCCAAAATTGATTCTTTGTTTTCAAGCCTCTTGAGTATTAAACCTTTTTTGCGCGTCTTGCCTGATGGAACATTGGGTGTTTTGCAAAAAGTTCGTGGATCTCGCGAGAAAATTCTAAAGGTGATGGCCTCGTATTTTATTAAACAACTGGCGAACAAAGATATCCCTGAAATTTATATCACACATTATGATAGCGTAGAAGACGCAAATCTTGTAGCAGACCAGATTACATCTTTTGGGAAGCCCATAGAAATTCATATTACTGAAGTAGGTTGTGCACTCGCCACCCATTCTGGACCCAATCCGCTTGGAATTGCGTATTATATCCACTAATGTTCGTAACCATACTAGGAACAATTGTCTTTCCTAAGTAGAGGCAAAAAGATAAATATGAAAGAATTCTTAAGGAAACGAATCGACAGTTTTAGGCATGCGTTTATTGGTTGGTGGCATGTTATTCGAACTCAAAAAAATGCATGGATTCATGCTGTTGCTTCAGCTTTGGTGTTATTGTTGAGTTTTTGGTTAAAAATATCCCAAACAAATTGGGCGTTGATCATTATTGTAATTGCTATTGTATGGACAGCTGAGTTTCTAAACACTGCGCTTGAAATTGTTGTCGATTTAGCAAGCCCCGATTTGCACCCCTTGGCTCGAATTGGAAAGGACGTTGGTGCAGCATCAGTACTCATTGCTGCCCTGGCTGCTGCCACAATTGGAATCCTGATATTAGGAAAGCCATTTCTTAATAAATTATCTGAAATTGTTGCAATTTTTGAATAAGCACACTTATAAAACTTTAATATGAATTTCCTTAAATCAAATAAATTGTTTACAATCATAAATCAAACTCAAGTAGTATACTTGTTATCAATAAACTTTAGGAGAAAGAAATGATTAATGAACCAATCCATGTAACCGACGCTGCTTTTGAAAAAACAGTATTGGAATCATCACTTCCTGTTATTGTTGATTTTTGGGCGCCATGGTGTGGACCCTGTAAGATGGTTGCACCAACTCTGGATAAACTTGCCAAAGATCATGCAGGGGAGCTACTGGTAGCGAAAGTTAATACCGATGAAAATCCAGAATGGGCGATGCAATATGGAGTCCAGGGAATTCCAACCATGCTGCTCATCTATGATGGAAAAGTAGTCAACCGGCAGGTCGGTGCTTTACCTGAACCCATACTTCGAGAAATTGTTGATCAATTTTTGGATGTAATCAAAGAATAAAACTCGTTCGAACGATGATAAAAAAAAGGCGCCTTAGGCGCTCTTTTTATACCTGCTATTCTTTTATCCTGGTTATGTGAGCTCCTAATTCTTTTAATTTACGATCAACTTCTTGATACCCACGATCTATCTGTGAAACATTGCGAATAACACTTTTGCCTTTTGCAGAAAGTGCAGCAATTAAAAGAGCCATCCCAGCGCGAATATCGGGGCTTTCAAGTTTTTCACCACTTAATTGGGTTGGGCCTTGGACAATGCAACGATGGGGGTCGCATAAAACAATTTGTGCACCCATCCCAACCAATTTATCAGTAAAGAACATTCGCGAAGGGTACATCCAATCGTGAAATAAAATGCTTCCTTTTGACTGGGTTGCCATGACGATCGCAATGCTCATCAAATCGGTAGGGAATGCGGGCCAGGGCATAACTGAAATCTCAGGGATAACATTCCCAAGATCTGGTTCAATGGTTAGCCTTTGGTTTTGGGGAACAACAATATCGTCACCATCGGCTTCCCAGTCCACACCCAAGCGGTTTATGACTAACTTAATCATATCGAGATGTTTAACTCCCGCGTTACGAATCCGAATTGAACCTTTTGTTACGATAGCTGCGCCAATATAGCTGATAACTTCCAGATAATCTGGGCCAATTGTGTATTCGCCACCTTTTAAAGTTTTGGCCCCATGAATTTCTAATGAGTTCGAACCGATATGTCTGATGTCTGCCCCGATGAGATTCAAAAATTCACAAAGTTCTTGAACGTGAGGTTCACTTGCTGCATTTTTTATCGTTGATTTACCATCTGCAAGAACACATGCCATGATAGCATTTTCAGTTGCCGTCACAGAAGCTTCGTCTAAGAGAATGTCACCGCCTTTTAAATAAGCAGCATCAAAATGGAATTGATTATTAATATAGTTTGTCTTAACACCTAACTTTTTAAAAGCCAGACAATGTGTATCCACACGCCTACGACCGATAATGTCACCACCAGGAGGGGGCAAGTTAAGCTCACCTACTCGACTAATCAACGGCCCTGCGAGTAAAATAGACGCCCGTATTTTGCGGCATAGGTCTGGGTCTAAACTTGCAGGGTGGATATCGCTCGCATCGAATCGATAAGAAGTAGGCGTAAGTCGTTCGACCTTAACATTTAAGCTTTTAAGAAGTTCTAACATCGTCCTTATATCAAGGATATCGGGAACGTTATGTAAAGTCACAGGCTCAGAGGCTAACAAACACGCTGAAAATAAAGGTAAAGCCGCATTTTTGTTGCCAGCTGGTTGTAAATCGCCATGAAGTGGTATTCCCCCTTCGATGATGAATTTTTCCATAATATTTCCTCAAATCGTCTTTATTGTAATGTTTGCGGATCTTTTCGATTTGCAATCACAATCAATGTCTATCGATCGCGATATAGGTGAAAATATCGTAAGACCCATAAATTACCGAATATTACCTGAATAATTGAACATACAAATTATTATGAACCTATTACAGGAAAGGTTCGAATTTTTTAAAATTCTCCTCAAAGGCTAGTTTTAAGTCATTGGCTATTTTGTTAAAATGAGTTTGATCATCCCAAGTTTTGCCTGGATAAAGAAGGTCATCAGGGATCCCTTCAATATGGTCAGGAACTGAAAGGTTAAAAATAGGGTCTTTGTGATAAGTGGCATTTTTGTGCGTGCCTAAAAGAATCCAATTTATCATATGCCTGGTAAATTTTAAGGGCATTCGATAACCAGTATTATAATCTCCCCCCGTCCAACCTGTGTTGACTAACCAGGTAGTGCTACCATAAGTTGAAATACGATCTTTTAGTAAGCGCGCATATATGCCAGGAGTTAATGGGAGGAAAGGTTCACCAAAGCAAGTGGAAAAGGTAGCTTGTGGTTGCTGTCCTAAGCCGCGTTCAGTGCCAGCAACCTTTGATGTGTACCCGGAAAGAAAATAATATAAAACCTGGTCTGGATCTAATTTAGCAATTGGCGGCATAACACCAAAAGCGTCTGCAGTTAAAAAGAAAATGTTTGACGGATGGCCAGCAATTCCGTTTGGAACAATATTATCAATCACAGACAGGGGGTAGGCGCCGCGTGTGTTTTCTGTAATTTTAGAAGAATCAAAATCCACTTTGTTTTCATTTGTCGGTAAGACCACATTTTCAAGAACTGCGCCAAATTGGTTTACAGCTTTCCAGATAACTGGTTCCAATTCAGGGTTTAAATGGATTGTTTTTGCATAACATCCACCTTCAAAATTAAAGATACCATTCTTACTCCAGCCATGTTCATCATCACCGACCAGTTTTCTATCATTTGTTGAGGATAGAGTTGTCTTTCCTGTTCCTGAGAGACCAAAATATAAAGCTACATCGCCTTTCTCACCGACATTTGCCGAACAATGCATCGGCAAAACATCTACAGTAGGGAGGTAAGCGTTCATAATTGTAAAGGCAGATTTTTTAATCTCGCCAACATACTTCGAAGCTGATACTAAAACAATTTTATTACGCAAATCTATGCATATTGCAGCTGTTGAGCGGGTGTTGTCTATTTCAGGTTGCGTGTTGAAGCCAGTAGCTGTTAAAACGGTAACGTCTGGTGAGTCATCGTGAGGGTTTCCATCATAAATTAACAAACTTTGGGCCGCCAAGGCTTGCCATGCGAGTTCAGTAACAACCCGAATTTTTAATCGATAATCGGGGTCTGCACCAATAAAAGCATCGATTATAAATAATTTTCGATTGCTAAGATAAGCAGTAATTCGGTTTTGAAGACGATCGAAATCATTTGGGGCAATAGGACGGTTAACCTTTCCCCACCAAAGATTGGCAAGGTCTTTATCGTCAAGAATATATTTGTCATCTGGTGATCTTCCTGTATAAGGTGAGGTGTCTACAGCAAATGCGCCTTCAGACGTTAATTGGCCCTCTTGGTTTCGTACTGCTTCGGTAATCAAAGTTGATTTTGACGAATTGAGAAATAATTCAGCCTGATGGACGATTCCGAGTTCATTAAGCCATTGAGAAAGAGATTGTTTCATTATAGTATCTTACCTTTCTTGAATATGACGTAGACTAGGGTCGATTTAAGTTTTTATGGCACCATATTTGTGTACCAATATCTAATTACATCGGCAGAGGGCTTGCTGCCTATTGAAGAAGACGCAGTATGTACCGAAACTACTGGCTCATAACCACGTATAGACACATTGCTAATCCAATCACGGCTAGCGACAACAGGAAATATAGCATTATAAATTAACGATTGTTGATCAAAATCTGTTGTAAAAGCTGAAAGTCGATTCGCGTTAAATAAGCCATCGTTGAAACATGACTCACCAAATAATGCACAACCGCTTGCCCCCATTTCAACTGCTGGATAACCAAAACCCAGAGTGATTGGTTTTCCGGTGCTGCGATAGGCTTCATAAATTTCACGGTCGATTAGCTCAATAAAACCTGATTGAATCTCATCGAATCCCGTCTGGTCGCCGAAGGCAAGAGGGCTATCAACAGAGATATAGATTCCATCGAAGAGGTCAATAAAGGAGGGTAAGGGATCCAAATGCAAGTTTGCATTGGTTGCCCAATACAACTCACCCTTATACATGCTTCTAAGTTCCTTAATCAATTCAACCCACTGTTCTTCAAGAAGGTTTTGCGGTTGGCTAATCTCCTGATTCATTACAGGTCTATCAATAATGGCGGGGAGGAGGCTTTTTCCGCCAATGATAAGAAAACTGGTATTTGTTTGATTCGATAAATTCGCATAGCTTATAATAAATTCTCGATAATTTGAGAATATCGTTTCCTGCCAAAGTTGATTCTCAGAAGGGTTTTCCCACCATTCTGCGATCGCCCCTAAGGGTGAAATTTGCGGAAACAAACCAACTTGGAATCCTTGTGACCGTGAAGTTAGAATTAAATTTGAAAGTTCAAAAGAAAACGGTGTTTTTCCAAATTCTGGTTGAATATATGGCGAATTTGGTTTTACAAACCATGAAGGTGAAAAGATTACTGTGTTTGCTCCAAGTTGATCAATTGAGCCAATATTTTGAGGGACTAATGCTAGCCAAGAAGGATCCATTTCTGGTGTAAATTCAATCATCTTTCTAAAAGAAGAAGATTTAATCGGAACATAAGATTCAATTAATGTTTCATTCCTTTTAAACGAATACCAATTTTGCCAGGTATCTAATATGACATTAACTGTTTGTTCATCTGCTAGGGCAGAGATTTGGCGGTCATAATTTAACGATTCCCCATCTAAAGCTTGAATGCAATCTTCATTTCTACAAAATCGATAAGACAAATTATTTGATTTTTCAAGTGGTGAAAATAAAATGAACAAATATTGATCATTTCCTAAGGGCCATAATGGGATTGGTTCCATCCAATCATCAACTTTAAACTGAATATATTTGTTATCAAGTGGAGAAGTATTTGAAGGGATATTTATTTTGAAAGTAATTGGGTTGACCCCTGGGGAGCGCCATGTTTCAATAGTATGGTCCATGATGATATCTTGATTGGGAATGATTAATTGACGTATGCGAAAACCGCCATTTTGTTTTTGCTCTGCGTTCCAGTAACCATCGCCAAGGGTAAATTTGTAACGTAAGTCAGTTTCTGCATAAAGTTTTAAAGTGATCGACATTGAACCATCTGTGTTAGGCTTTAAAATGGGCATCCGTTTAGGCTTTATGCTCATCCCCCCAGGTAGTTCAACGAAGGTATTTCCCAGTTGTCGGATGTTACCAGCCAAGTAAATCGGGGCGCCTAAGGCATCATTCGGAGGTATGACATGAAACGTAACTTCTACTTCGGGCATTTCCTCAAGTTCTACGTTAGCTGATGTAATTTTCCCTTGAGCAATTTCGGCGCCTTGTTGAAAAGCCCGAAACCTGCCATCTACAGCATAGAAAACCACATTATGGACGCCGGTACCTAAGCCATTAATCTGATACCTGCCGTTAACGTCAGTAAATGTTCGCTTTCCACCAGCAGAGACAAGAATATCTGAAACTGGTTGGTTATTACCAACATTAACAATTGAACCTTTTAAGACACCGGTAGCCCCTGAAAACAATTCTCCTTGCCATACCTGGAGGACATCCTGTATTAATGTATTGTTCTTTGCATAAGCGATTCTGTAAAGGATTTGCTCGCCGCCAGGTGCCTCTTCAGGAATTAAAGAATCACTCATTTTGCTATAACGATATTTAATAATAGAACCCGCTGGAATTTTTACAGCAGCCTGATATGTTAAATCATCGTCCCTTTTCAAAGCGACGATTTTGTTATTGTAGGGCATCCCGGTGACGTCATCAATAATTTCAAGAACCAATCTCTCAGATTCTCGAATTGGCTCAGTTAATGATAGTTTAAATTGAAGGTTTACCGAGGGGGTTTTAAATTCATTTGTACTATCGAAAAAGTCAGAACTTAAATTAGTTCCAGATGGTAAATGACAACCGGAAATAAATAAAGCAAAAAAGATTAAGATCCAAAATAATTTTTTTAAGTTGAACAAGAAAGAATTTGAATCAACCCTTTGATTTGTCATCCCGGAGGTACTCCATGTCGAATTTAATTTCTGCCAGGTTGTCAATAAGCGCTCCAAGAACGCCGTTGATAAATCTGGGCGAACCATCAGCACCGTAAATCTTTGCCAACTCAACAGCTTCGTTTACAGCAACTTTGATAGGTGTTTTACGGTAGACGGAGATTTCCCATAAAGCAATTCGTATTAGGTTGAGATCAATTATTGCGACCTGGTCTAAAGGCCAATCAGGAGCAAAATCTGAAATAAATTCATCAAGCGCAGTCTTGTTTTTAACAACGCCCGATATAATTTGGCTAATAAATTGCTTAAGGTCATCATCAAAACTTAATTGTTCAAAACGACTGCTTAAAATAATACCCGGTTTGTGTCCACTGATATCAACCTCATATAGTACTTGAAGTGCGATAGAGCGAGCTTTAGTTCGTAATTTCATTGTGTAGCGCAACCTAAAATTATTTATTAAGCTAAAAAATCGATATCCATAATATGGATGTTCACACCCCCAACATCCATCCCCAACATTTCGGAGATCGCGCGTGATACCCTGGATTGAATATCACGAGAAACCTCTCGTACATTCATGTTGCTTGTCAATACGACATATATGTCGACAAACGCTTTCTCGTCCTTGATTTGAATTTTCGCCCCCTTATCCTCCTGCGTATTACATAAAAAGTTAGCACCCGAATGTGGATTCGACATCCTGCTGACGCCAGAAACGCTTAAAGTTGTTAAAAGCGCAATTTTATGTAAAACGGCGGGGGAGATAGTAGTTCTTTCCACATTTTGAACTGGTGAATCGTTTACATCCATTGCGACTCCAATATTTTACTAATTATTCTTTGTTCTTTAATTATAATTTAAATTATACTTTTGGTAATTTTCCAGAAAGCCATAATACCATTAAAATCAGGTCGTTGCGCTCATAATCAATATCGGGTTGTGCTTTTTTAAAGTCTTCATCAATTTGATCAAACGTTACTTGCTCATCCCAATTTGATGCAAAACCTTCATTGTGCAAGTATGTTCTATCATAATTCAAGTTATTCCATCCTTCAGATTCCAACCACTTCAACACTTGTTTAACGAATGGCAAGTTGATTATTGCCCAGCTGGTTAGGGTAATTGGAATGATTTCTTCTTTTGTTTCAAAGGCGTTAACAAAAGCATTAATTTGTAAGGATAAAGGTGCGCGCACAGGATCGCGAAATCCCAAAACTTTGACGTATTTTCTAAAATTTGAATTAAATTCTTGTTGTTTTTCTTTCGGGAGCGCTTTGAGACCTTCCAGAACAGAATTTAGTACTTTTTCAAGGTATTCGCGCTCAAAAAAGACATTAATAGCTCGATAAGATAAAACTTCTTTTGTGTCCATAATTGAATCTCGTTTCTTTTTTGATTGTTGTTTTTACTCGATTTCTATTTGAGCGTCAAATTAATTATACTGGTTTTTATAAAGATTTACATCCACATGATCGCGACGGTCAGATTGATTATCGGTTAACTACTTTAGACAGAATAATTTAAAGAAAAAGAAGTGGGTAACTTATCCCACTCCCATTTCAGAAAAAGAGAAAACGTGTTTAGTTAATGTGTAGAAAAATTAAAAATCTTCGTCGTCATCATCTAAATCCAAAAGATCTTCTTCGTCGTCATCAATCCAAAGATCTTCATCGTCTTCATCTTCTTCAAGTTCATCCCATCCATCAATCTCATCGTGATCATCCCAATCTTCAAGATCGATATCATCACTGGCTTGGTAAGTCTTGCAACCGGCTTCGGGATCGAGTTCTATTGCAGCTGCGCTGCAATACTTTCCATCAAGGAACAAACAATCGTGATAATGGCAATGAATTCGAGGCATTATTTCTCCTTTAAAACATTAGAAGTCAATCGGATGCGATTTTACACCAATTTTAAAGATTCGTAAAGGTCAAATATGAGTTATTTTTAAACTAAAAAATTCAACGATTAATTACCCCGGGCGACTTCTCTTGGCTTCATAAACATTGGGCAAACTTTCTATTTTTGTTAAAATTTTGCTAAGTTGAGAAATGCCTTTTACCCCAACTACGAGTTTGATAACAGCAAGGTGTTGATTCATCTTCATGTTTAAATCGATCAAACTTACAGCTTCATCGACAATGATATTAGAAATGTCAGACATCAGGCCCTGTCTGTCATAGGCTTTTATTTGAATTGGTACAGTAAAGACTTTTCCAGGCAATCCCCACGAAACTTTAACCAAGCGTTCCTTTTCAGTAACTCTTAAGATATTTGGACAATCCTGACGATGGATTGTTGCACCTCTGCCCCGTGTTATGTATCCAATAATTTCATCCCCTGGCATAGGGCTACAACATTTTGCCATTGTTGTTGCGATTCCTTTTAATCCCATAACGCGGATAGCGTCGGGAGGCATCACACCATAAGATAATTCAGCAGGGGCAAGTGTAAATTCAAGATCTTCTTCGAGTTCTTTTTCTTCTACTTCAGCGAGTCTGTTTACTACTCTACCAATGCCAATATCGCCACAACCAATTGCAACGTATAAATCATCTAAGCTTTTAACCCCTAAATCAATAAGGATTTCATCAAAATTTAGGTTTTTTAAGCCTAAGCGTTTAATTTCCTTATCAAGAATATTTTTTCCTTGATCCAGATTCTGTTCCCGGTCTTGCCTTTTAAACCATTGCTTAATTTTTGATCTTGCACGACTTGTTTTTACTAAACCCAAGGTTGGGTTTAACCAATCTCGCGAAGGTCCACCTCGTTTTGCGGTGAGAATT
The DNA here is from genome assembly GCA_964411385.1 of uncultured Candidatus Brevefilum sp. Classification (GTDB taxonomy): domain Bacteria; phylum Chloroflexota; class Anaerolineae; order Anaerolineales; family Anaerolineaceae; genus Brevifilum. The sequence goes on from CAYPKT010000006.1 coordinate 37,965, forward strand.
TCAACCTGGTTTCCAGTATCTAGTGTGTAATCCAAAGAGACCAATTTACCATTTATTTTTGCCCCTCGACACCGATTTCCAATTTCGGTATGAACATAATAAGCAAAATCAATTGGTGTAGACCCCGCAGGGAGGTCAATAATATCTCCCTGGGGCGTTAAAACGTACACACGATCTTTGAAAACATCAGATTTCCAACTCTCTACAAGAATGTCGGAATCTTCATCTTCTTGCTGCCAAGCAAAAACACTTCGGAGCCAGCTAATTTTTTGTTGGTATGAATCTTTTATTTTTGATTTATCTTCTTTGTAACGCCAATGCGCTGCGATCCCAAATTCTGCATTTTCGTGCATTTCTTGCGTACGGATTTGAACCTCTAATGGCCGGCCATCATCGAAAATCACTGCTGTATGCAAGGATTGATAATTATTATCTTTTCGCGCTGCAATGTAATCATCAAATTCGCCTTGAATTGGGCGCCATTTCAAATGAACAATGCCCAAAGCTTTGTAACATGCAGCCACATCTTCGACAACCAGGCGGACACCTCGAAGGTCCATTAACATTTCAAATGGAAGACCTTTGCGTGCCATTTTTTTGTAAATTGAGTAAATGTGTTTAGGCCTGCCCGTTATTTTTGCCTGGATACCTTCTGCATGGAGTTCATCTTGCAAACGCTTAACAATATCCTGGATTTGTGTTTCACGATCGGCGCGCCTGTTCGCAAGTTTTTCAGCAATTTCCTTATATTCAGCTGATAACACGTAACGAAAAGCCAGATCTTCCAGTTCCCATTTAAATTGCCAAATACCGAGTCGATTTGCCAAAGGTGCAAAAATATCTAAGGTTTCTTGTGCAATCCTTTTTTGAGTGTGAGGATCAAAATAAGATAAGGTCCTCATACTGTGTAAACGGTCTGCAAGTTTGACCAAAACCACACGAATATCATCGCTCATTGCCAGGAATATTTTTCGAAGAGCTTCAGATATTTCTTCTTCGCGCATCTTTCGAGGCTGTGGAACGTCCTGCGGGGTGGTGATTTTATCAACGCGATGATCTGCGCGCAGCAGCTTTGGAAGATGGGTCAATTTTGTTACCCCATCTACGAGACCAGCCACTTCTGCGTTGAATTCAGTTTCAACCTGCTCAAGAGTGACCGGCGTATCCTCGACAACATCATGCAATAATCCAGCAATTATCAATTCAGGTGGAACAAGTAATTCAGTTAAAATCGTTGCAACGGCAACACAATGCGTTAAATACGGCAACCCACTTGGTAATGTTTGGCCTGCGTGTGCACTTTCAGCCAAATGGTAGGCTTTTTTTATTTGCTCAATATCAAAAATTGAATAGTTTTTAGGTAATTTTTCTAAAAATTGTTCAAGTGGCATCACGTTACTTCTTTCAAGGCGTGACTAATCATGTTTCAATTTGCTTTTAATTTGCGAAATTAAATCCATTTCTGGCCGAAAATGGATGGTTTGAATTCCCAATTGATTGGCAGCATGGATGTTTTCGATAAAATCGTCAATGAAAAGGATTTTGTCAAATGCTGTGTTGACTGTTTCCCCAAGGATTTGGTAAATACGTAAATTAGGTTTAGCCACACCTAATTCGGACGAAATAAGGAATTTATCAACAGTTGTGTCTTCGATTAATTGATAGTGTTCCTTAAAATTTTCTCTTGCTCCACACCAGGCGTTCGTGAGCAAAGCTGTTTTATAACTTTGGCGCAAGTTAACAATAAAGTCAATTAGATCTTGATCAACTTTGTCGCCCTGCCAAAATTTGTTTTTGAACTCTTCTAACTCAGATACAGAAAGGTCCAACTGATTTTTTACGTTGATCCAAATTTGATCTTGACCAACTAACCCGATCGTTGAATCCTGTGCAGGTTTTGAGTTAAATACCAATTCATCAGAACCACCAGGCGAAAGCCCGTATTTTTTTTCGAGTTCATATCTGCCCGTTCGATCAAAAGTGCGGATAATCACCCCACCGATGTCGAAAACAATAACTTCAATCATTATTTCAGTAATTCTTCGCTTGTATAAGAGCGATGATAGGTTAAGTTTTGCAAAATGATTCTATCCGCTTCGTCGAGTTCATTCAATACAAAATGTGTTAACAATTGTCCAACACCAGGTCCTAACATAAATCCCTGTCCGCACATGCCTACCGCCAGTAAAAAGCCATCCAAGCCATCAACAGCACCAATAATAGGAGAACCATCGGGTGTCATCGGATATACGCCGCGCCAAACTCTTCGTACTCGAATATGTTTTAATATCGGCATTAATTCGATCAATCTATTTGCAGCCTTGGGTAAGAAAGAACTCGACGCAATATCATGAATCCCCCAAATCGCTGGCTCTGGCGTCATACAAAAAATAATTTTGCCCGTAGGGTGTTGATAAAAATAAAAATTAGCCGAACCTGGTTTCGATCGCATGTCCACTATCATTGGATGGAAGAAACGTTGAACGGGTTCGGTTATTGCTGCTTCATGAGAGTCGGGGTTTACGGGCACATCTAAGCCAATCTTCGCAGAAAGGTGTTTGGCCCAACCGCCTGCGGCATTAATGACCCAATTACTGTAATATGTTCCTTTATCGGTTTTTACACCAATAACACGGCTATTATCTGAAATGATATCAATGATTTGTTCATTAAAGTTAAAAGTTGCCCCAGCGAGAACTGCCTGTTTATGAAATGAAAAAGCAGCTTTTAATGGGGAGGCACACCCGTCTTCTGGCGAAAGTGTTCCCCCCAGTAATCCTTCTTTATTCAAATGAGGCACATGACTTAACAACTCGTCGCGAGTTAACCAATCAATGTTTAAGCCATTTTTTTGCTGCCAGGCAACTAATTCGCGCAACACGGTGGCATTTTCTTGCGTATAGGCAACAAAAGAGTATCCGCCTTGATGCCACTCAATATCTTCACCGTGATTATCTTGCCAAGTGGCAAATGCATTCAGGCTACGCTTTCCGAGATTGATTTTTGCCGGGTCAGAATGGGTTGCACGGATGCCTCCGATAGCATGTTTATTAGAGGCTTGTCCCACGCTGGGACACTGATCGATAACCAAAACCTTCAAACCCGCTTTAGCGAGGTAATAAGCAGAGGGCACTCCGACTGAACCAGCGCCAATGATGATGATGTCGAAATTGTGTTTATTCCCTAAAGACATAATTATTATCCCTCTTGCTTGTTTTTTGCCAAAATCTCAAGTGGCACTTCAACAAAAACTGGCCTTTGAACCGGATCCGTAACCTCATCAAGGTTAATACCTTCTTCGCGAAAGATCTTTTTTATTAACGACAGGCAAGTTTTTCCACCGCAAGAGCCCATCGTGGCTTTGGTTACAGCTTTTAGTTGGTTGATATCTCTAACCCCAGATTTAATCAAGTCCCTAATTTCCTTTGCAGAAATATGTTCACATCTGCAAACAATTGTGTCTTGCTCAGTTTCTTCGATAAACTGATCTGTTTCTTTTTCTGGAGAAGACCAACCGGCTTTTAATTGTATTCCAGTAACTTTGGTCGCTAACTCCGCAGGAACTTGAAGCTGAACGATAAGTGTATGAGAAAATTGTCGCATTGTTCTAATTCGCATTACAGGAAATTCACCAAGGAGGTTGCCTTCGATATCGGTTGCAGAAACAACATCCCCGACGTGAATGAACAACTCAGAGAATTCTAAAGGGACAGAGACTAAGGCAAATTTTTCACTTTTCCGAAAATCAACGACGGTGATTGCCAAGCCAGGACAAATAGCGACACACCTTTCACATGCAATGCATTCCTTGCCGTTGAGGTTGCTAAACTGGGGTATACCGCGAATATCATTACTACCAATTTGAATAAGCCCATAAGGACAAACACTGGTGCAAGGATCGCAGGGAATCTCTTGTCGACAGTGCATAATTGGAAAAACCTTACCTGGCGGCTCAATTTCCCACATAGGTAGGACTTCGCCAGGATGCGATTTTAAAGTTGTTTCAAACTCTCGCCACCCCCGCGGAATTTCATTAACCTGCAATCCGAGGTGCTTTGCAATTTCAATCCCTCTAATTTTTCCAGCAAACATCGCAGAAGAAGCTTCAGCAATTTCAGCAGAATCGCCAGCTGCGAAAACCGGCAAACCAACTTCTTTCGCTAAACTTATGAATTCATTAACAGGGTCTAACCCGACGGCTATTAAAACGCAATCACAATCGACTTCTTGTTCTGTACCTTTTATCGGGCGGAAATGATCGTCTACTTTTGCAATAATTACCGAATGAACTCGATCTTTCCCTTTTGCTTCAACGATGGTGTGAGACGTAAGGATAGGGACATTCAACCTGGCTAATTTATCTTCATGAACGCGGTAACCCCCACAATGCGGCATGGCTTCGATTAACCCAACGACATTTATACCGGCTTGTAAGGCGTGATATCCTGCAATTAAACCGACATTACCACCGCCGACAATAAAAAGGTTATCGGATGGACGAACCAAATCGCGATTGACCAGGGTTTGAAAGGCACCTGCTCCGTAGATACCGGGTAAAGTGTTGCCTTTGAAGGCCAAACTTCTTTCACGCGCACCGGTAGCTACTAACAGAACCTCAGGTTTAACCATAACGTACGCATCGATATCTGACCGCCAAAGGCCAACGATTTTCTCTTCATAAATAGCAACTGCGGTTGTTTCTAACCAGACTTCAACTTTGTCTAATCCGAGAACTTGATCAGAAAGTATTTTTGCAATCTCAATCCCTCGTGTTCCCGCATGGACAGCCTCCTTAGAGCCAAAAAACCGGTGTGTCTGTAATACCAGTTTACCGCCCAATTGTGATTTATCATCAACCAAAAGAGTTTTCACGCCCAGGTTGCCAAGTTCAATTGCAGCAGATAAACCAGCTGGTCCCCCGCCAATGATCAAAACAGGAATTTCTAACACTTCTTTTTTGTCTTCAGATTCAGCTTCAGCATTACTTTCCGGTAATAATGAGATATCTGGCAAGCCGTCAAGCGGCATTACAGACATGCCTGCTGCAATTTTTGTCATACAAGACTTGATTGGCTTCCCATCAAGTAAAACCATGCATTGAGAACACTGACCATTTGCACAAAATAGACCTAACGGAGAGTGATCTTTTGGATGGTGACCAAAAATATCAATGCCGTTCGCTATCAATGCGGAGGATATTGTTTCACCAATGTAGGCTTTTTTGGGCTGATTATTCCAATAAAATTCAACTGTTTCTCGTTCTGCAAGAGAAAGAATAGGATGTTCTTTTATTCGGTTTTGCGACATAAGCGTAATTCCATCCTTAGTATATTAGGCGAACTTCATTTTTCACGGCACCTAATTTTATTATAATATGTTCTTTTTTACTGGGGGTTGTCATTTATCCCTAAATTTTAGTAACTTCTTCCACAAAATTCGAAATAATTGGAAAGTAATTTACTAGTCCTCAGTAATATTTTGAAGGTTTCATTAATTATTAAATTTTTCTGCATATTTCTTATATGCATTTTTCCAGGGCTCTCCCATTCGGTGCCTATCGCTAACCTTTAAATTCGAAAATCTATTCATTATTTCCAATAAAATTGTAATTACACTGTCTTGATCATTTTTATCAAAGACATTTGCCAATTTGTTAGAAGTTTGTTCTGTCCAATTCCATTCCATACGATACTTGTCAGCTTTAACCCAATATCCACGTTTTTCCCAGGCGTTTACTGACAGATCGATGCCCGATGATATTTCTTGTAGTGCCAAAATTATGAACCCGATCATATCTTTCGTTTCCTGGCTGAACTTACCTTGCCGTAAATATGCTCGAATTGTGATAATTATGGCTTTACTTAGTCGATCTCTCTCTTTTCCGGGTGTAGATGAATTTATAATTTGGGTCATACAATATTCCTTTAACAATTAGTAATTAGTCGAAAACATTATACACGAACATTAATAAAACTCTGATACCTCAAAGCCGAATTATGATTGACCATAAAAATGTCGTCGCGTATAATCCAATTGAAAATTATTCTGGGGAAGTGCTGGAATTGGCAGACAGGCGTGACTTAGGATCACGTGCGGCGACGCGTGAGAGTTCGAGCCTCTCCTTCCCCATAGAGTATTGGATTTTTTATTTTAAAGGACATTCCATTGAAAATCGAGAAAGAAATTTTAGAAGATCGTCAAGCTCAATTGACTGTAGAATATTCACAAAACGAATTCGATAAAATCAAGCAACGTGCAGCAAGAAAAATATCGAAAAAAGCAAAAATCCCTGGGTTTCGCCCAGGAAAAGCACCTTACTCGATGATCGTCAATCATTATGGGCACGAAACAATTGTCCAGGAAGCAATTGATCTATTAATCGACGAGGATTACGCAAAAATATTAAAAGAAGCAGAAATTGAACCATCAGGTATTGGTCGCTTAGAATCATTAGAAAATTACGACCCCCCAAAATTTGTTCTATTTGTTCCTCTTGAACCCGAAATTGATTTGGGCGATTATCGCGAAATACGGAAGCCATATGATCCTGCACCATTCGATGAAGAATCGGTTGAAGATTATATTGAAAACTTACGACGCAATTCTGCCACAATTATCCCTGCAGACCATCCTGCCGAAGTTGGTGATTTAGTTTATTTCAATCTGAGTGGCGAATTTTTAAACCCTTCAGAAGATGAAGATGCAACAATTACTGATAAAACGCCTCAACAAGTTTTAATTATGAAAGAGGATGAAACAAACGACCATGAATGGCCATATCCTGGTTTTAGCCGTACCCTAATTGGCGTAAATTCGGGTGAGATAAAAGAGTTGCAATATGCTTATCCTGAAAATTATGAGGATCAAGATTTTCAAGGGAAGACAGCGATTTTTACTGTCGATGTTCAATCGGTTAAGGCTTTAGAGCTGCCAGAACTGGATGACAATTTTGTTCAAAACCTTGGCAATTTTGAATCCGTTGACGAATTTCGTTCATCAATTGAAAAAGAGATGCGGTCAAATTTCGAAGAAAGTATTGAGCTTGATTATACAAATTCGATTTTAAATGAGATCATTGATACAGCCAAGCTTGTTTACCCTCCACAAATGTTGGAACACGAAGAAGAACATGTTTTAGAGGATATCGAATCTCGTTTGAATAATCAAAAGATGGACTTGGATACTTATATAAAGTTAAAAAACACAGATAAAGCAGTATTTCTTGAGGAAGAAGTTCGCCCGGTTGCAAAAAAACGTCTTGAGAGGTCCCTTATTACAAATGCGTTAATCAAGGCTGAAGACCTTAAATTAAATCAAAATTTAGTTCAAGAGAACTTCTCGATTATTCTAAATGAAATTCTCACATCTGGCCAGGCAGAAAATCTGCAAAAAGAAATGGGGAATGACGATTTCTCGCGCATGTTATCAATGGAAGCTATGAATCGCGCGATTGAATTACAATTACGCAACCGATTAAAATTAATTGGAACTGGCCAACCAATTCCTGAAGATGATGAAACAACAGAAGGTGGCGAAGATAGCCCTACGATTGACATCGAACTTTTCTCTGATGATGATGGCGAAATTGAAGAGCTTACTGAAACGCTATTGTCTGAAGCAGATGACGTTCGTGAAGAAAACTTGCCAGTAACTTCCAAGAACCAGAGTGAAGGTGAACCTGAGGGCATTTCAGATGAAAATGCGATTGTGGATGATCAAAAATAAAATAAATAATCGAAAAATGAAAGATAAAAAAAGAAGGTAAATATGTTCAATTCAAATTTAACATCATTAATTCCAATGGTTGTTGAAACGTCAGGTGCAGGAGAACGAGCTTATGATATTTACTCCCTGCTTTTAAAGAATAGAATCGTTTTCTTGGGTACAGCAATTAACGATCAAGTAGCGAACCTGGTTGTAGCACAGTTATTGTATTTAAGCAGGGAAGACCCAGAAAGCGGAATTCAAATGTATATTAATTCGCCGGGCGGTCAGGTCTATGCAGGCATGGCAATCTATGACACAATGCGGATGATTCCGAATAAAATAAGCACAGTTGCTGTAGGTGTTGCTGCAAGTTTTGGCACTGTTCTTCTGGCTGCAGGATCAAAAGGGCAGCGTTATGCGTTACCGCATGCAACAATCCATATGCACCAGCCTTTAGGCGGAGCTTCTGGGCAAGCCTCTGATATCGAAATTCAAGCCAAAGAGATTTTGCGATTGAAAGAGCGATTAAACGTTATTTTAGCAGAAGCGACTGGCCAATCTGTTGAAACCATTATTCACGATACCGAGCGTGATTTTTACATGAGTGCCGAACAAGCTGTCGAATACGGGCTTGTTGACAAAGTACTTGAAGCGCCTGACAAATAAACAACCACAATTATGTAATAAAATTGCCGGAAGGAATTTGCCTTCCGGCGTTTTGTTAAATGGAGCTGCTATGATTTCAGATTATTTTCCTAATATCAAAGGTTTGGTTATCGATATGGACGGGGTTTTATGGAATGATAACGCTCCAATTGGCAACTTGCACCGAATTTTTGAAAAGATCAATCAGATGGGGTATAAATTTATTCTTGCTACAAATAACCCCACCAGAACAATTGATGAATATCACACAAAATTGGCAGGCTTTGGTGTGAATCTTGAACCTTGGCAAATTATCAATTCTGCACAAGCATTAGGGTTGTACTTGAAACAGAAATATCCCTTAGGGGCAAGCATCTATGCAATTGGGGAGCCCAGCTTCAAGGAAACACTTTCACAATACGGAATGAAAATCGTTGATGAAATTTCTCCAAACCCAGATGTTGTCGCTGCTTCGGTTGATTTTCAGTTTTCTTATGAGAAATTAAAACATGCCTCATTAATGATCCAATCTGGCAGTTATTTTGTTGGGACAAACCTAGATGCCACTTTCCCAACACCTGAAGGATTAATTCCTGGAGGGGGGTCAATTATCGGGGCAATCCAAATTGCTTCTGGCTATGCTCCAAAAATTATTGGTAAACCCCAACCAGCACTTTATGAAATGGCTTTAAGCCGGCTTCAGTTAGAACCCAATGACACACTTGCCATTGGAGATCGCTATGAGACGGATATCGTAGGTGCAAAAGCTGCAGGTATTCACTCAGCTATGGTGCTAAGCGGTGCCACTTCTTTTGAAGTGGTAAAAAAGTTCACTGACCAACCCGATGTAATCGTTGAAGATTTGACCCAATTAATATTCTAATGAAAAATAACTTACCTCTTTTACTTGATCTTTCATTTACTGACCTGGAAGCATACCTGATTTCTATCGGTGAGCCACGTTACCGCGCAAAACAAATTTGGGCTGGAATTTACCAGCAATTTGCTGAAGATATCAACCAGATTACCTCCTTACCGACAGCACTTCGAGAAAAATTAGCTGATGTTTTTGATTTCTCAGCTTTTAAACCAATCCAGACAATCCAATCAAACGACGGTTTGACAACTAAAGTATTATTTGAATTGCGTGATGGTGCGTTAATTGAAGCCGTTTTAATGCTTTATGAAAGTCGTCGAACAATTTGCATCTCATCGCAATCAGGATGTAGTTTGGGGTGCGTCTTTTGTGCAACAGGGCAAATGGGTTTCTCAAGTAATTTAAGCAATGGAGAAATCCTTGCACAAGTGCTTTATTTTGAACGGCTATTAGCACAAGAAAATGAAAGAGTTACTAATATTGTCATTATGGGCATGGGCGAACCTTTTTTGAATTATGACCAGGTTATGTCAGCCGTTGAAAGAATAAATGACCCTGAAGGAATCGGGTTGGGTGCACGTCGCATAACGATCAGTACTGTTGGGCTTGTCCCGAAGATCAAACAATTTGCCGATGCAAACACGCAAATCAATCTGGCAATCAGTTTACATACCGTTGATAATGATCTCAGGACACAGCTTATGCCAATTAATAAAAAATATCCTGTTCAACAAGTGTTGGATGCCTGCCGTTATTATGTAAAGAAAACGAATCGCAGGATTACCTTTGAATATGCATTAATTGATGATGTCAACGATACAGCAACTGAGGCACGTGCTTTAGCCTCACGGATCAAGGGGCTTTTATGTCATGTTAACTTAATTCGGCTCAACCCTACCAGAGGATTTAACGGTCGCAGTGCAAAAAATGATAGGGTAGAGGAATTTAAAAAAATCCTTGAAGCTAACCAGATCCCTTGTACTGTAAGATTAAGAAGAGGCGTAGAAATTCGTGCAGGATGCGGACAGCTCGCAGCCTTGGATAAAGAAAATAATCAACCGGGCAAATGATATAATCTACTTATGATGAGTGAGAATATTTTTAATAAATGGCGAACAGGCCTTGAAAAAACACGCAAGGTTACTTTTGGACGCATAGCAAATTTTTTGGGTGCTTCTGAACTTGATGGAGACACCTGGGAAGATTTAGAAACGATGTTAGTCCAAGCTGATTTGGGCGTGGAAACAACAATAGCCATTGCTGAAACCATGCAGCAAAAGGTTCATGAGCAGGGGTTAACAACCAAAGATGAACTCATTGAGGCACTGAAAGAGGAAATGGTTGCACGTTTAGAAGAACCCACTTTTTTAGATTTTCTCGACAAACCCACAGTGATATTATTGGTCGGTGTAAATGGGTCGGGAAAAACAACGTCTGCTGCAAAACTTGCTAAACAATTTACAGACAACGGTAAATCAACCCTATTGGTAGCTGCAGACACCTATCGTGCAGCAGCCATTGACCAACTTAAAGCCTGGTCAGATCGGGTGAACGTTCCCCTTATCGCCGGTCAGCCTGGTGGCGACCCAGGAGCAGCTGCTTATGATGGAATCACTGCGGCAATTGCACGAAATAAGGATATCGTGATTATTGATACTGCTGGTCGGTTACATACCCGTTACAATCTGATGGAAGAGATAAAAAAGGTTCACCGGGTGTGCGGGAAAGCTCTTCCTGGCGCACCACACGCAACCTGGCTGGTTTTAGATGCTACCACGGGTCAAAACGCATTGCAGCAAGCTAAAGCCTTTCAAGACGCTGTAAAAATCGATGGCGTAATTTTAGCTAAATTAGATACATCTGCCAAAGGAGGCATGGCCTTTGCGATTAAGTCCCAACTTGGCGTTCCAATTCTCTACGCTGGCTTAGGCGAGACAGTTGAAGATTTGCAAATTTTTGATCGTGAAGCCTTTGCAGAAGGTATAATTGGGGCATACAAGGAGTAAACATGACGTTAGAAAGCTTGATAATCCGTTTAAAAGACGCCCAGGACAACCTGTTAAAACTTCAGGAGTATCTTTGACTTAGATAATAAGCAAGAACAACTGGGATTATTAGAAAAAGAAGCACAAGACCCAGGTTTATGGGATGACAAAGAACGTGCCCAAAGCATTATGATCAGGCAGTCCGATTTACGTAACGAAATTACCCACTTCCAAGACCTAGCAAAAAGAATAAAAGATACCCTCGAATTAGCAGAAATTGGCGAAGCATCCATGGTTCATGAACTCGAGCTGGAGACGAGGAAACTTGAGTTTCAAATTGACAAATTGGAATTAAATACGCTACTTTCTGGGAAGTATGATCGTGGAAATGCAATTCTAGCGATACACGCTGGTGCAGGGGGGACTGATTCACAGGATTGGGCAGGTATTCTCGAACGAATGTACTTACGCTGGGCTGAAAGTCATCAGTATCATACGGATATTCTGGATCGGACAGCTGGTGAAGAAGCGGGCATTAAAAGTGTCACAATCGGTATTCGGGGGAATTTGGCCTATGGATATTTAAGACCTGAAAAAGGTGTCCATCGTTTAGTTAGGTTGTCTCCATTTGATGCTGCGCACCGCAGGCACACCTCTTTTGCCCTTGTAGAAGTGCTGCCTGAAATGGAAAATATGGATGAGATAAAAATTCCTGCTGAGGAAATTAAAATTGACGTTTACAGGTCCTCAGGCGCTGGCGGTCAAAATGTTCAAAAGAATGCTACAGCTGTACGATTAACCCATTTGCCAACCGGCATGGTTGTCACTTGTCAGAATGAACGCTCACAAATGCAAAATAAAGAAAACGCATTGCGTGTGCTAAAAGCTCGGCTTTTAGTGATAAAACAAGCCGAACAAGATGAAAAAATTTCTGAATTACGTGGGGAGTATACTAAAGCCGAATGGGGCTCCCAGATCCGCTCATATGTATTGCACCCATATCAATTGGTAAAAGACCACCGTACAGATTTTGAAATGGGTAATGCGCAAGCTGTATTAGATGGAGATATTGATCCTTTTATCGAGTCTTATTTACGTTCCGCTAAATAAAACTTAGTCTAAAATTCGGGCAAGCTTAATCATATCGGTGGAAACTAATTTATTTTTTCCAGCAATCTCTTCTAATGGCGTTGTTCTAATGCCACCTTTGTTCAAGCCAACTAAAACGCCATATTCTTCACGATCAATCGCCTCAATTGCTCCGTAGCCAAATCGGCTTGCCAGAATTCGATCAAATGCCCCAGGGTTACCACCACGTTGAACATGACCTAAAATTGTTGCGCGGATTTTAAAACCCAAGCGATCTTGATGTTGCTCAAAATATTTAATTAATGCCTCTGCGTTGTATTTTGCGCCTTCTGCAACAACAATAATGGCATGAGATTTACCATGTTCATATGCTAAATTCAATGTTTCAGCAACTTCTTCGGGATCATCATCTTCTTCTGGAATTAATACATATTCTGCTCCACCTGCAATACCTGACATTAGCGCCAGGTAGCCACAATTGCGTCCCATTACTTCTAAAAGGAACGCCCTTTGATGGGATGATGCGGTTACCTTCAAGCGGTCAATAGCTTCTAAAGCAATATTTAAAGCTGTATCCACGCCAATGGAGCTCTCAGTGCCACAAAGGTCGTTATCGATTGTTGACGGGATGCCAATTGTAGGAAAGCCTTGTTTGAAAAGTTCAAATGCACCTGTTAAAGATCCGTTTCCACCAATAACAACCAAAACATCTATCCCTATTTGGTGTAAAGCACGGATTGCGCGTTTTCGTCCAGCTACAGTAAAGAAATCATCGCAACGTGCAGAGCCTAAAATAGTTCCGCCTTTATGGATAATTCCGCCTACGTCACGTGTTCCCATCGGACGAATATTACCTGCGATTAAACCAGCATAACCATTGTTGACGCCAAACATGTTCCAGCCCTTTGCAACACCACAGCGAATGACTGAACGAACTGCTGCATTCATGCCTGGTGCATCACCTCCACTTGTTAAGACTGCTACATGTTTCATAGTTCTCTCCTCAATCCAAGGCCTTTTGAAGTATAGTTTATAAAATAAGGCAATTAATTAATTGTTTAAATTATAATACGATATATTATTTTATAACTTAAAATTTTATTTAAGAAAGAATTAAAGATGAAAAAATTATTTAACGAATTCAAGGCATTTATCATTCAAGGCAACGCACTTAACCTTGCGATAGGTATTATACTCGGATCAGCATTCACTGTCGTCGTAAATTCAATAGTTGAAAATTTGATGATGCCGCCATTAGGTTTGCTTATTTCAAGTGTTAATTTCCAGGATCTCTTTTTAATCCTTAAAGAAGGCGAAATAGCTTTGCCGCCAAATGCCACTTTAGCTTTGGCGAATGAAGTTGGCGCGGTAACATTAAATTACGGTCAATTTCTTACAGACGTGATAGGTTTTATATTAACAGGCCTTGGCGTGTTTTTGATTGTAAAAGCAATTAATAAACTCAACCGGGCTGCGGATGAATTGTTACTTAATGCCTCTTCAGAAAAAGAAGAGAAACCTTCAACTAAAGATTGCCCATTTTGTCTTCAAAGTATCCCCAATAAAGCAACACGCTGCCCGTTTTGTACATCTCAGTTGGAAGATTAATCGAGCTTATGTTGAATAAAGATATTTTAGTTGCCATTCTTGAAGATGACCTTTTCTCGCGCAATTGGATGGCATTGCTTTTGGTGAGAGATTGGCGAACACGAGTTATTGGTGAGTTTACCTCTCGAGCAGAGTTGTTTTCATATCTAAACCGATCTCCCCATGCCTTTGATGTCTTAATATTAGATGTCGATTTATTTGTTGAACGCTTTAGCATCGATGAGATCTGCAAGGCATTAACTAAACTTGACCACGTCCCCAAAATTTTATTGACTGGTATCAAACCAGATTTAAAAATTATCAAACAAATTGAAAATGGGAATGAAAATATCCGCGGTTACGTGTTAAAAAGTGAGGTGGGATATTCACTCAGCTGGGTGATCACCTTTGTCGATGAAGGTTATTGGGTGATGACACCAAGCATACGAGATTTGTTCTCAAATCTGCTTCCCGATACACTCACTTTAGAAGGGCGGCAGGCTCTTCCGGGGTTCACAGATCATGAAGCTGAAGTCGCAAGAATGGCGTTTATATTTAGCTTAGGTAGGCGGGATTTAGCCGACGAGCTGAAAATATCTGAACAATGGGGTTACAGCCTTGTTAGTGAACTCTATAAAAAATTAGGCTTACCTGAAATAATTTCAGGTGAGGTCGACCTGTTTTCTTATATTGGTGAAAGCACAATCATCCGCAAAAAATTTCACGAAATCGTAGAACAAATGGGAACTTCAAAAAAAGCCAGGGATATGGAAACCCTGGCTTATCATTTGTTGACAATGCCCGAAATCATTTCTTAAAACAAAATTACTATAATATGGCTGCTTCTTTCTAATTATTAATTACGGCTCAAGAACCCTGCCCATAAAAAGAATGGAATCAGTGGGTAAATGCTGGATTAAAAACAAGAAGGGACGATCAATAATTAACGTGATTGGTTCATTTTCAATGGGCATGGATTTGATGCCCATTATTACTGCGGTTGCAGCTGCTGCTTCAGTGCCTTCTTCATCAACCGTAATTGTTGCTTTTTGAAGCACATCGGTTATATAAAGACCTTCCTCTTCCGACATTCCCAGAAAATTTGCCTTCTCTGGGTCAAAAGCAAGGCCCATGCCAAGTGACTTTAATATTTCACTAGCATCAATTGTTGTTTCGAAGTCAAATCTCGGCATCATCAGGTTAACTTTTTCATAACGCATCTCATCAAACCAGTTATCAATGAACCCTGATGATAAGCCTTCTTCAACTGAAGTAAAGGAGCCTTGATTTGGGATAATTAAAGTCATGGCAAAATCATGGCTCAGGTACGGAAGTGTAATGGCCTGAAGATTTTTTGAACGCATATAATTGAAACTGTTCCCATTGGAATTCATCATATCAACTGAAATTATTTCTTCGCCCAGGGTTGTAAAATCTCCAGATTGGGTAAGCGCATCATTGAATGCATTCAACCAAGAACCTTTAAAATAAATGGCATTGGCGAGAATTAACCTTGTGAGTTCTGTAATCGCGTCAGGTGGAATCAGCTCTTTGATTTTTCCACGGGTTTCATTCTCGATCCATTTATTAATAATTTGCTGCGAAACATCAGGATCATTCAGGAAATCTACATTGAAAATTCCAGCCTCATAATTGTTTGCTAATAGGTTTAAAAATGAATCCTTGAACCCGTAACCCTCTTGGCCCCAAATTGAATTTGATATATTAAGTTCAAAATTGTCACCCTCAATAGCTGATGTCGCTACTTCAGATGATTTAATCGCTTCAGTAATCGCACTAAATGTTTGATGGAGATCGCCCTCAGACATTGACAATTGAAGGGTATTCATCATGGCTTTTTCTGTCTCACCTTCTGCGCCAGCCAGTGTCATCGACAAGGCCATTGATAAGCTAAAAGGTGAAAAAATAATGTTGCCGTCTGTTTTTCGCAAAGAATCATAAAAAGACCAAGCAAAAGCGCGGTTTGCGTCAGACAAAGCTTGTAAATCGTCGCCACCAACCTCTGTGGGTTCTTTGCGCGGGGGCTCAGTTATCATATTGTTTGGTGTTATCATTTCATCCGGTCCATTTCTTTCAAAGATGGGTTGGCATGCAGTTATCAGGATTAAAAATACAACAGCGAAGATAGTGAATATATTCTTCATAACCTACCTCCTTTTAGGTATCGAGTTGTTAATAGGACGTTTTAAAGATGAAGAAAGTTCCTCTTCGTATAGATAAATATCGGAATTTCCCTTTAGCCTATTGGGTCCCACTTAAATAAATTATTGGTTTTCGACCAAGATAGCTCGAGCGGGGGAGCCATCAGATCCGACGATATTTAGTGGAAGACAGAATAGATCGTAATATCCTCCTTCAATGTTGGTTAAATTCAACCCTTCAAGCAACACAATATCAGAAGAAAGTAATATCTCGTGTGAAGGTTTAGTTTCTTTGAAGGGCGCAACAGACAGATAATCAATTCCTACAAGCTGTACTCCCAAGCCTCTTAAAAATTCTGATCCTGATGCATCGATCCCAACATAATCTCGTTGAAAGTCAACTGGATATGAAGCCCAAAGAGATGAGTTTCGGGTGCGAAAAATTACTTTGCGCGTTTTTTCAATTATTGATGCCCAATGGTAGATCTTTAATTCCTTTTCACGAATAACATCAACGTCATCGCCCATATGGATTACCAGGGTTTTTCCACAAAGTTGTTCGAGGGGAATTTGATCAATGGTTTTTCCATTATCAATAAAATGTTTTGGTGCGTCGATATGCGTCCCAGTATGGACACTCATTTGAATTTGGGTCATGTTAGTAGAATTTCCCAAAGAAATGGCTGAATAGGAAGTAAGCTCTACTATTGGATCTCCTGGCCAAAATGGCATTTCTGTTTTGATTGGTATACTAATATCATGAATTTTCATTTTTTTCCTTTACTCATCATTCTCAAGCGCGACTTTGAAGATTCGATGTAATAACGTGTCTCTCTCTTGAGATGTCATCAGGCGGGGTCTTGAATAATCTTCGATAATTGTTGTGAGCAGGTCAACACTCATTAAGCGTCCTTCATAAAAAACCATCCGATCAATGAACCCTTCACGAGTCCCTTCCATCACAACGCCGTTGTAGGTTACTTCCATCTGGTCAAAAAATAAATTTCCTAAACCGTAATGAACAAATGAATCATCAGAAAACACCATGCTCTTAGGCGTATGCGCCTGGCTTCCGCTAACAATAACTGCCCCTGCCTTTGCCAGCAGATCAAAATCGACTTTCATTTGTGTGCTTGGGTAGGAAGTATAGTCTTCAAAATATTGTATAGTAACAATTGGTAGATAGCCTTCTGCCCGTAAGGATACAATTTCATCTACCAACCATTGGTAGTCGCCACAGGGAGCAGACCCTGGTCTTGTATCTGTTGCCCAAACAACGGGTGGGCCAACAGGGTTACAACCCAAAAAGGCTAATTGGTTGCCATGATGGTTTATTAGGGTAGGGGTACGGGCATCGCTTAGGTTCCAACCACCAGCAAACGTTGCCCAATTACGATCATCATACATGGACAGGGTGAGGTTAATGGCATCTTGCCCATAATCTAACAGATGATTTCCAGTCAAATCAATGATATTGGCACCTATATATTCAAGTAATTCAATCCGATCGGGGGAAGAACAAAAGATCAAATCGGCCTGTAATGGGTCTGGGTAGGGACAATCTTCTGCAAAGGCGACCTCATTACTAATATGAACAAAATCTGCAGATGAAAACCAGTCATATATGTCTTGTCCTGGATAAGAGTTGCCGTGTGTTTCCATGCGGTGTGCTGTTGCTCGCGTTAATGCTGTTACTCCAGTCATCATCAATATCGTCCTTTTATCTGGATCAAAATTGGTGAATTCCAAAGATAAATCTAAATTATCTACCATACCTTGTACCCAAATGTCCACCGTTAATGGATAATTGTCCGGATGAAAATTTCTGTCAATAGGTGAAACCCCATCAACTCTTATTACTTTCCACTGTGGTTTTAAATCTTCCAGGGAGAACAAAGTTAAAAAGGGCTGATTAGAAAGCGCGATATTATTTAATTCATCGGTTGAAACAATTTTGTAAGAAGAGACAGCTGGTTCCCCAAATAACGCGATCATCACATTAAAAGTTTCATTTGTTAAATAAAATCTTGAAACAGAAAGGTTTTCACTAAGGGAGCCCCGCCACAAGGCTGTTAAATCAGTAGATTTAATATCGTCAATTCGCGTATAAAACGGAGCAGCGAGGGCATATATCCAAGTGGTTTGAGATGGTTCGTGGCGAGATGCGGGCTTGCTTCCAATAAATACGCTAATTTCAGCATCATCGGGAAATTCAACTAAGTTGAATTCAGATACATTAAAAAAAGTCGTAATGCGAGAGGGCAACCCATGGTGTAAGAACACATCCAAAATATCATCGTTTGGGTAAAAAACTTGGGTGGGTTCTTGTTCTGTTGAAAGTGTTAATGTATTTGTCAATAAAGGCAGGTCGTCATTTAATTCATCAGGGGGTAATTTGGTTTTCCATAAATGATATCGGGTTTCTATTGGGGGCTGCTGTATGAAGTTTCGAGATGGTAATATACACGAGCTTGTAAAAAGCATCAGAATAATAAATATTTGTTTTCTGATTTGACTTTTAATTTTTTTCATCGGTTGTTCAATAGATCTGTGCACTTTCGCTTTTAAAAATTATACTTGATGGTTAAGCCTATAATATGAGAGGTCTTGATAGGAATAATGCATATAATTAAGAAGTTGTATTTAGAAAGGAAATAAATTATGCATGAAGTAGCAGTCATCGGTATTGGTCAAACAAAAATTGATGAACACTGGGACAAATCCCTTCGCGAATTGGCTGGCGATGCAGCATTAGCAGCTATTGGTGAATCACAAATTCAACATGTTGATAGTATATATGTGGGCAACATGCTGTCGGATATTTCCAACCTACAAGCACAATTAGGAAGTATGACTGCAGATTGGATAGGCCAGCGTTTTACCGACGCTGTAAAAATTGAATCAGCTTGCAGCTCGGGAAGTGCTGCATTTAGAGCCGCATATTTAGCTGTTGCCTCTGGTGAAATTGATTTTGCCTTAGCTGTTGGCGTTGAAAAAATGACTGATTCTCCCGGTAATGAAATCACAGCTGCACTGGCTACTGCAGCTGACGCAGATTGGGAAGTTGACCATGGACTATCCTTTGTTGCCTTGAATGCCTTGATTATGAAGCGTTATATGCATGAGTACGGGTGGAACGAAAACGATTTTGCTGAATTCACAATTAATGCTCACGCTAATGCAGTCCACAATCCCTTCGCACGTTTTCGCTTTCCGGTCTCTGAGCAATCTTTTATCAATGCCCCGATGATTTGTGACCCAATCAACTTGATGGACGCTTCTCCTATTGGAGATGGTGCCGCAGCAGTTGTGCTAATGCGGTCTGATTTGCTTTCTAATAATTATCCAAAAATTGTTATCGCAGGCTCTGCTGGCGCTACAGACCCTATCGCTATTCATAATCGAAAAAGCCCATTGCGGTTAACAGCAGCAGAAATTTCTACTCGAAAAGCGTACCAACAAGCAGGTATTAGCCCAGAAGAAATTGATGTGTTTGAATACCACGATGCCTTTACGATTATGGCAGCATTATCTTTAGAGTCAGCTGGATTTTGTGCGCCAGGTAAAGGCCCATCTTTGGCAAAAGAAGGTGAAATCAAAATAAATGGGCGCATTCCGGTAGCCACTTTCGGTGGATTAAAAGCTCGAGGTCATCCAGTGGGTGCCACTGGTATGTATCAAATTGTAGAAATCATTCAACAATTACGAGGCACCGCCGGTAAAACGCAAGTCCCCAATTGTGAATTTGGCATGAGCCAAAATATTGGTGGCAGTGGTTCAAATATCGTTACCCATATCTTTAAACGAATAAACTAAAACCAACTTTTCCGTCTTTCATCAAGATGGATTTTTCAGTCAAGGTTATAATTTATCAAACTAACGCTTAAAAAGAGAGGTTTGATGTTTGAATTTCACGTTTCCCGTTTAAGTCGAGATAAATACGATTTCGCCCAGTCTTTATTTGCTTTCGATGGCAATGTCATATTTGCGAACTTTTTAGGCGCTCGTGAATTTGCCCAAAAAATAAATAATAAAAGAGATCTGGTGAACTACCCGGAAGATGCAGTAACAGCTGGTGACATCAATGCCCTGGGCTTGATCGACGAAATTCTTCACCTGGTTATTTCGCTTTATCGAAAAGAAATAGATGCCAAAACTTCCCAGAAAGCCTACCTTGAATTGGTAAGTAAACTGGGTGAGGAGGCATTAGAAAAAGCTCTGGTCAGATTTGTCGAAGATTTTCCACCGCTTTCTGTTTATCGTGGAGGAATCAACCCGAAAGCATACCTCCAGGCATCAACGAATAATACGCCAAATAAATACCTGATTATCGAAGAGCTATTACTGTTGTGGATTACCAATAAGAATCCAGCGACTTCTCCCTTTACTGAATTATTTGATGACAGCTTACTTTCAGAAACAACCGCATACCGAAATATTATTGAACAATTAAACAAATATTTTGGTGAACAACCTTCCTTTGGCCCAGACAATCAAGATTTGGTAACCATGCTTCGTAGTCCAGCCGTCGCGGAACCAAACTCATTGGCGGGACAATTAGAATTTATCCGTAGAAAATGGGGGTTTTTGTTAGGTGAATATTTGTATCGCTTGTTAAGTTCAATTGATTTAATTAAAGAAGAAGAATCGAAAATGTTCTTTGTTGGTGGATCGAGTCCTACGCAAATCACAAGTTACGAATTCTTTGAAGAGGGCGAAAATTTTAGCCCGGATAGTGACTGGATGCCTAAAACTGTGATGATGGCGAAAAACTCACATGTATGGCTGTATCAATTATCCGAAACCTACCAACGTGAAATTCAACGACTTGATCAAATTCCTGACGAAGAGCTGGACAAATTAGCTCAATGGGGCTTCAATGGATTGTGGTTAATTGGTTTATGGGAGCGAAGTGAAGCTTCAAAAACCATTAAACAACTATGCGGCAATCCTGAGGCCGTTGCTTCAGCCTATTCCTTGAAAAACTACGAGATAGCCAGTGACCTTGGTGGCGAGACAGCTTACCAAAATTTACGCGATCGTGCCTGGAAACGTGGAATCCGTTTAGCCAGCGACATGGTCCCGAACCACATGGGGATTGATTCAGAGTGGGTGATTAACCATCCAGGTTGGTTTGTTTCACTACCTCACAGTCCCTTCCCAGCTTACACGTTTAACGGACCCGATTTGAGCCCGGTAGAACATATAGGGATTTTCCTTGATGATCATTATTACGACCGAACCGATGCAGCAGTGGTATTTTTACGTATTGATCGACAAAGTGGCGATGCCAGGTACATCTATCATGGTAATGATGGCACAAGGATGCCATGGAACGATACAGCTCAATTGGATTATCTGAATGCTGAAGTACGAGAAGCAGTCGTTCAAACAATATTGCATGTTGCCAGAAAGTTCCCAATTATTCGCTTCGACGCTGCTATGACTTTAGCTAAAAAGCATTACCAACGTCTTTGGTTTCCACAGCCTGGAACAGGTGGTGCAATTCCAAGTCGTGCAGAGTATGGGCTTACTAAAGAAGCCTTTGACCAGGTATTCCCAAAAGAATTTTGGCGCGAAGTTGTTGACCGGGTAGCTGAAGAAGTTCCGAATACACTTTTACTGGCAGAAGCATTTTGGTTAATGGAAGGCTATTTTGTTCGAACCCTTGGCATGCATCGCGTGTATAACAGCGCTTTTATGAATATGTTGCGTAACGAAGAAAATTCAAAATATCGTTTAGTTATAAAAAATACGTTGGAATTTGACCCTGAAATCCTTAAGCGGTATGTCAACTTTATGAATAACCCCGATGAAAAAACCGCAGTTGACCAATTTGGCAAAGGGGATAAATATTTTGGAATCTGCACACTCATGTCCACCATGCCTGGATTGCCAATGTTTGGACATGGGCAAATAGAAGGATTCGCTGAAAAATACGGTATGGAATATTATCGCCCATACTGGGACGAACAATCTGATTCATACTTAATTGAACGACACCGAAGAGAAATATTCCCACTTTTAAAACAACGCGGATTGTTTTCTGGAATCGATAACTTTTTATTATTTGATTTTTATACCGGAGATAACCTTGTCAATGAAGACGTCTTTGCTTACACAAACGGCAACGAATATGAACGATCCCTTGTTATTTACTTGAACAGGTTTGATTCAACCCAAGGTTGGATTCATTCCTCCGCTTCTTTTTTGAATAAGAATACAGGGAATTTGGAAAACAGGAAACTTCATGAAGCCCTAAAATTGAGTGGGAATCCGAAACTATTTGTTATCTTCCGTGATAATGCCACCCAATTAGAATATATTCGATCGAGCGAGGAGATCATTCATCGTGGTTTATATTTTGAACTCAATGCATATGAATGCCACGTTTTCATGGACTTCAGAGAGGTTTCTGACAATATTTCAGGTCAATATTCCCAATTAAATAATTACCTGGCTGGACGAGGTGTGCCAAGTATCGCCCAAGCTTTACACGAGCTGATGATGGCGCCTATTCTTACCCCCGTTAGGAACTTAATTAATCAGAACCAAATGGAAAGGCTATTTAAAACGGTTTTGTGGGACGATGATTCCAAACTCGATTTAGGAGTGGTTTCTGAACATAGGGATAAATTTTCAAAATTAATGCACGAAATTAATTCGTATATTAATGGAAGTGTAGATGTTTCAACCATTACTAACGAATCTATCCAAGGAATAGACGCAATTTTAAAAATACCTGTATTCGAGTCTCATTTTCCATTTCCTGGTTCGAAGCACTATGCAGACATATTAACATTTATCAAGAAAGATTTAGACCATGATCCATTACGATGGTTCTTGCTTTTTCTCTGGAACGACCTCCGTTTGTTGGGGAAAGCGATAACAACTGAAACCCAGTTTGCCGAAATTAGTCGAAGTTGGTTGAGTGAGTGGGGGATTCTGAGAATTTTAAGTGATGAACTTAAAGCCTCAGGTTTTAACCATGAACAAGTCTCACGAAGCGAAACGATTTTAAAATTACTTGTCGGCCAACAAAATTGGATCGAATCTATTGATGATTTGAGTGAAAAAACACTAGTCGAATCGTGGATCACAAATGAAGAAATTCGTTTTTTTATAAATGTTAATCGTTACCGCGACACGCTTTGGTTCAATAAAGAAGCGTTCGAAGAGTTGGTCTGGTGGATGATGGTTATTGGGTTAATCAAGTTAAAGGCAGACCCTGATAAAAGCCTGACAGAGACAATTGAACGTCTGCTTCTTGCTTATGAAAAGGTCAAAAACATTCTTGTTGCAGAGAAAGTTTCTGAGTATCAGGTAGAAAAACTACTTGAAGGGTTAAAATAAGCTACGTTTTCTTCAGAAAAGTCTTGGATACGACGGTAACGCTCAGAAAATACGGTATCCCCACGCAGCCCCGTTCGTTGATCTTTTACTTTTCGCAGTAGTGCCATGGCTTTGGGCTGCAAATCAACACCCGTCACCTGGTTGGTAAGCCAAATTGCTTGCGCAGCATAAGCAATATTGTTTTGAGGTTCGATCCGATGAAAATGATCATGAAACCAGGCGCATGAGGTGAAAATTCTCTGACGCTCATACTGAGCCGCTAAAAGCATTCCGATCTTTGTAATATCTTCTTTATCTATGGGCTGTTTAACATAATTGCGTATTAAATCTGCGAGTGTTTGCTGACCAAGAAAAACGTGGATGTAATCATTTCTTAATTGCCAGATGTCATCGGTAAATTTTTTGATAAATAATTTATATTGACAGTCAATTTCCTCAGCTAACTTGTCAAAGGCCCAACGCAGCGGTGTTTTCCATATAGCGCCAGGTGAGCAACTGCATTCGCCCATCCACCGATTGATCCCATGGTGGCAGCTCCAGGATGTATATTCGTTTAATTTAGCATATGTTTTTGGTTGGTTATTTAAAAGCCAAAGACCAGGATAGGTAGCGGAAAGGCCCCGTTTGGGAAGTGCACCATTAAGCATGTAGGATAAAAATTTTTCACGAAAGCGTTTGTGGTGACCATAAACTTCACCATCCGATGCGATTAACAGAAATCGGTCATAATCAACTTTTTTAGAATTTAACTCGGGAACCAGTTTTTGATCGATAAAATGATCCCCGCTTCTTGTCGTATAAGAGTCAAAACTTACCATTGTGCTTAGATCGCGATGATATGGGAAAACAATCATTGGCTCACGGCTTCCAGGTAGATTAATTAAATAGGGCTGATCATAATAAGAGCCTTCTGGTAATTCAATTTGCCAGGGCGCTAATATTGTGAATTTAATGTTGTTATCTGCAAGGATCGATAAAGTCTCCAGGTCAACACCAGCTTCAGGCAACCACATTCCAAGCGGAGCATGACCAAATCGGTATTCAAAATCAGCAACTCCCCATTTGATTTGTGTGGTTTTATCTCTTTTACTGGCCAATGGGAGAATTACATGGTTATAGGCCTGAGCAATGCCATTTCCAACACCATATTTTTTGAAATTATTTTGTTCTTGCTCTATGATTGCATGATAGGTAAGAGGGTCAAAAGTTTCCATCCAACGCATGAGTGTTGGGCCAATATTAAAACTTGCTTTTAAAAAATTACCCAACTCTGCATTAGGACGGTAGCATTCTTCGTGAATTCGTTCATTCCAATTTCGATAAGGTTCTGCGCCAATTTCATCGGGGATTAAACCTGATAATGGGTCTTCTCGAGGTGGCTGATAAAAGTGTGCATGAATACAGATGGTGTCTATTCCCATTTATTGTTAATTCGCTTTCTTTTTACGATTAATTTCCAAAAGTATTTTCTAAAATTCCTCCCCTCAAGGTGAACAAGCCTTTGTTTCATTCTGGCAGGAACCAGGCTAAATACGCTGGGCAAAATATCTAAATTCGTAGTCCGATCCGTTGCTAAATAATCTAACCAAAAAACTGATGTGGGAAAATTTGGCGCGAGTATTTCCAGTATCTCGGTAAGGCTATTTAATAAAACCGGTGAGACCGAGAAAAATTCTCTTTTAATTCCAATCGTATCAGCTATCATCAAACAAATTTCTCTTAAGCTTAAATATTCTACCCCGCCAATTTCTATTGTTTCATTAATTGTCTGAGGTAAATCGAGGCACCATGATAATACAGTTGCTAAATCTTCCACCCAAATTGGTTGCATTAAAGAAGAGCCACCCTCTGGTAGCATCATAAAATATGGTGACATGGTTAAAAGAAATGCCAAAGCATTTGAAAAATGGTCTCCTTCACCAAAACTTAATGCAGATCGAAATATGGTGTAGGGTATGCCTGATGACTTGATAGCGTGTTCAGCAAGCCCCTTTGCCTTCAATAACGGAAATGCTGAAGAACGATCAGCACCAAAATGGCTTAAGTAGACAAAACGATCAATATTTGCCTGAACAGCTGCTGATACAATTGATTGGGTTCCCTTAACGTCTACATCGGTTAGTTGTGCTTCTCTTCCATATGATTCTGCGCTGGCAAGGTGGTAGACGATGTCCACCCCCTTCATTGCTGCCTGTAAGCCATTCGGATCGTTTAAGCTGGCGATGGCAATCTCTGTAGGTATCCCTTTCGGGATCCGCGGGGATTCTTTAGATGGCCGTATTAAAAGTTTAATCGGGTAACCAAGGCTTGAAAGATGTCGGATGAGTACATTACCGATAAAACCAGTCCCACCGGTGATTAGAATCATAACAGCAGAATTATAGCAGAAAACAAAAATAATGTTGGCACGAGCCTTGCATCCTAAGAATTATGTATTTTCAACATGAATAGGTTATTAAAATGGTAACAAATTTTGGCTTTACTTACTTTTCTGCACCAGAACATTACTTACAACCACACATGAATCATTGGTTGGGTTTGTTGAAAAATTTTGGCGCTGAGTACGTGATATTCAATGCAAATTTCGATGTTGCAGTTCCCGAAGATGTCATTAGCATTGCAAAAACAAATGGTTTAGCGCCAATCATTCACTTTAATCAAAAGCTACCATTCCGCAAAGCTTATAGTGAAACAACATCGTTATTGGAAGTTTATAAAAAGTGGGGAGTTGACACCATTATTGTGGGGGATACTCCAAATTTGAAAACAGCATGGGAAAACGTAAGTTGGCAAGTTAATACCTTAGTTGACCGATTTCTTGATGAATTTATTCAGCTGGCCCAATTTGCAATACATATCGGTCAAGCGCCTATTTTGGCACCGCTTTACCCAGGAGGTGATTTTTGGGATACTGCATTTTTAGAATTATTATTACAAGGCTTGAAACAACGTCACGAGCATGAAATTATTGAACACCTTATCCTTGCCAGTTATGGCATCACGTTTAATAAACCCTTATCCTGGGGAAGGGGAGGATTTGAAATATGGCCGGGTGTAAAAGCATATCAACATGTAAAAGATCAGGAAAACCAAATTGGGTTTTGTAATTTTGAGTGGGTGCAGGCAGTCAGTCAACGGGTATTTGGAGAAAAGCACCCAGTAATAATCCTTGATGCTGGCAATCCAACGGGTGGCGACCAATTAGAAGCTGATAAAGATAATCTGCTGGTGATAGAAGAATTGATAAGGTCAATGTTTGGGCCCGATGATAATAGGCCTTATTCTTTAAGTGAATCAATTTCACCTAAAAATAGCCTTATGGGGATAACCTTTAGCCTGGATACAATAAAAGCGGTGTCGGGAAAATCATCTATAGAAGAGTTCTTAAGAAATAGTTTTCCTTCAAAATCACCAAGTCGTAATGAAGAAAAAGGTACATTGAACGAAGAAAAAATATTTACTCATTACTTGCTTTTACCTGCTTATGAATCTGGCATTCCAGAGGTGATAATAAACAAAGTTCTCCCTTATGTAAAGGCGTTTCTTCCAACCGTTGGATTTTCTATAGACGAAGCGAGTTTTGCTAAAAAAGTAACTGTTTATCCTGACCCTTACCTATTCCCTGTTGAAAAAATCAATTATCTACGTAATTCAGGGTGTTCGATAGAAATATTACCTGAAACAGGAATAGATATTGCAACTTTAATTCAAAACAAATAATTATAATGAGGTACTCATGAATCAAGATACATCTCCAATACCTGTTAAATCTTCTCATGTCGAAATAGCTCTTCCAAAAATAAAAGTGGTTGGTCTTGGCGGGGGCGGATGTAATGCGGTTAATCGCATGGTCGAATTTGGGATGAAAGGTGTAGAATTTATCGCGTGCAATACTGATCAACAGGCCCTCTCTAGTTCTTTAGCTGACAGAACGATTCAGCTTGGCCCAAAAGGGACCCGTGGGTTAGGAGCCGGAGGTGTCCCAAGTATTGGAGAGATTGCAGCTGAAGAGAGTTTTCAGGCGTTGGCGAATGCTTTAGATGGCGCTGATATGGTATTCTTGACAGCTGGCATGGGGGGAGGAACGGGAACAGGCGCCATTCCAGTAGCTGCAAGAGCTTCAAAGGCAATTGGTGCGGTAACAATTGCCGTAGTTAGCACACCCTTTTCATTTGAAAAAGGTAAAAGACAGAAAAATGCAGCTTTAGGATTGCAAAAATTACGAAAATATACGGATACTTTGATAACAGTTCCAAACGATCGCTTACTTCAAATTGCCCCTCCAGGGACTACGTTCGAGATGGCCTTTAAATTGGCAGATGACGTTTTACGACAAGGAGTAAGTGGAGTTTCGGAGCTAATCACAGAAACTGGATTAATCAATGTAGATTTTTCGCACGTCCGTCATGTAATGTCGCTCGGAGGTGGAGCATTAATGTCCGTTGGAACGGGAGAAGGAGAAAATAAAGTGTTAAAAGCATTGGAGCAAGCTTTAAACCATCCGATGCTTGATGAAATTAGATTAGATTCTGCCGCAGGCATTATTGCGAATATCACCGGAGGCGACGACCTTACGTTTGCAGAGGTTGTCGAAGGTTTAAATTATTTGCAAAGTGAAGCAAGAAATGAAGCAGAAGTCATTCCTGGGGTAATCAATAATCCGAACTTTACTCAACGTGCTCAGGTAATTTTGGTCGTCACCGGGTTAGGTGCGATCCCGATCGAACAAGTCATACCGGGTGCTGAAAAATATTTAGCAGAATATTCTGCGCAAAACAGTGTTCAACCTAAAGAAGTTGTAACTAGAAAAGATGAAAATAAACTTGAGTCATCTGAAAATATTACGACCGAAACGGATCCGCATATCTTCTCACAGCTAAATCCAACGGTTACCTCCACAAATTTAGATTTGCCCGCCTTTCTTAGAAAGAGAGTACAAGGATAATGGACAAAACCACGCTTGAAAAAATTTGCCAACAGGTTTACAAAAACTATCCATTTGTTAAAGGCGTCATACCTTCTTTTTCGAATCAAAACGAAGGACGTTATTTATTTATTTTTAAAAGCATAAATAAAACGCCAGATGGAAAATCTATTCGTCAATCAATACGGGTGGTTGCGACAAGTGATGGGAAAATAATCAAAACTTCATTGAGCCGGTAGAGGTGCAGTGATGAACATAAGTAACCTTGCAAATATACTTGAAATAAAATTTTGGAACTCAGTAATTCCGATAATCCAGGAGGAAGGGCCGCTGATGAAAACAATTCGAACATTTAATAAATCTCCCTATGCAAAACTTCGAAGTATTGGCTTTCTTATTTTTATTTGGGCGGCAATTGGCTTTGTTTCAGGAATTATTTTAGGAAAATTGATTGTAATTCTTCAATTATTGTAATTACCTGAGGTTGACAAATTAAATAATAATGATGGCTAACGCCATCATTATTATTCTAAAAACATTAAATAAAATATTCGCTATCGCTCAATCCATTTTCTGTGTTAATTTCTTGAACAACTTCAAATAGTGACCAGTGTTCTTGAAGTTCTATCATGCCTTGAGGCGGGATCGTTTCAAAAGGGCCTAGTGCTTCCAACTCCAGCATTTGATTGTCAACGAAAACTTCAAAATTTACACCAAAATCAGGGTAAATTCCATTAAATTGAATTGGAACTTGTTTTTTAAATAAGAACCCACTGTTCCAGTAAGCCCCCCAGGCTTTTGGTGTAAATAACCCGATTTTTTGTGGTTCATCGATTCGTGAATCTTGTTTAATCAAAATAAATTGTTCACCAAAGTTCAAGCGAGGGTCTTTTAGGTTTGTATAAGGCCACAATGCCAACGAACCGGTTGGGAGTAAAAATTCTGGGTGAGAGCCCCTGGGGGGAAGTGGTAAAATCGCTGTGCCACCAGGTGCCATAACCGTTAAGGACCATGGTGCCGTTTCGATTGCCCAGAGATTATGGTTGTAAAGCCGCTGTTCTAAAAATACATCCGTTGTGTCGGGGGATAGAGTAATTTCAATTTGCTTTTGAATCCCCGTTGTAGGTTCAGGTATTTGCGTAGCAATCAGCCCATTCTCTTTCTCTTTAATTAATACGGGATCACGATCAGCGTAGTACGTTCTGGGTTGCGATTCTGGAGCGTGCCACAATCTATGCCCCCCGAAAATTAGCCATTCATCACCTTTTGTTTTCCCTAATTCATTCTCAAATTCTTTAAACATATTCTTTTGACCAATAAAGCCAAACCTAATAATACGCGGGCCAACATCTCCGGTTATGATTAGCTCGACTTCTCCATTTGAAAGGCGGTAACAATTTTCCCAGCCTTTGTAATTAATTTTTTCAAACATGGCAACTCTTTCTATTAACGTAAATTATAAGGATTGTGTTTGAATTATAAACTGTTTGCGGGGTTTATTAATATGACCGCTTTTATTGAAGAAAAAGTAAAAGCTACCCTTAAAAACGAAAAGCCCGCTGCAACGGGCTTTCCTGGATTTCCTACATAAATAAATATCTGCAGGACCATAAGTGAACGGTTTATCCACTCGTGAATATTTTACATTATAGAAATTCCAAAGTCAAGAAAATAATTTGATCTTATTAATGTAGGATTTTCGCATAGCTGTCAATAGATCGTATAAAGTGTGTTATTGAAGTAAAAAATTCTATAGTTTTCTATAGTTAATTAGCACCACAGAATTTATGTTTACAAAATCCTTTTTCTATTCCATGATAGAATAGCAGGATGAACAAGTTAACGCCTGATGAAGTTATCCTTGGTTTATTGAAAGCAAAACCAAGTCACGGTTATGAGTTATTAGAAAAATTTAAATCACCTGATCATCTCGGACGAATTTGGAAAATGAGTACAAGTCAGCTTTATGCTGTGCTAAAAAGATTGGAATACATTGGTGCTATCATCGGAAACCCGGTTGAAACGAAAATTGGTCCAGAGCGGATTGAGTTTTTGATAACAGAAATAGGTGATGAGAAAATCAACAAATGGTTATATAACCCTTTGCCTTCACCAAGCATTCACAAAATTCGAGTTTTATTTATTAGTCGCGTTTACATTGCCAATTTGTTAAGATATTCAACCGAGCCAATTGTCGCTGCACAATTATCTTCTTGCATTCGACAAAGAGAAACCATCAATCGTAATCGCAACGAAAATGTTTCTGCAGTTGAAAAGATCACTAACGATTACATAATTAATCAATTGGATGCAGCTATTGCATGGTTAGAGCAGGGTGTTTATTCATTTACCCTTAAAATAGCTTAAATATACGACTAATTATTATTAAATCGCTTATTTAGAATCATGAAATGGGTTTATAAGGAAATTACAAATGAAAAAGAATAAATTATTGGTCGTGATCTTTAGCTTATTTTGTTTGTTTATTCTGTTTGGCTGTTCAAATAATGAACATAAACTAAAGGACAACAAATTTGAAGCCGTAAGTAATGCAAACCCTGAGGACAGCATTCAAGAACAAAAAGCTGAAAGCCATCGTTCATTGCAGTTTTCAATTCAAGCCGATAATCATTTGATACCCTCCATAACCGCGCTATACAAAGCTTACTATCCGCATGAAGAGCCAAATTTTGTTAATATAGATGGGGACTTACTTGTCACCAGGTCCCCGCAAGATCAACCGGGCAGACCAGGTGTTTACGCCACTTATTTGCCTGATTCAGTCTTAATTCCAAAATCTGATGCATCTGAATTAAATAAATTTATTCAGTTTGCAATTTCAGCAGGTGGACAGCAGGCTTTAATAAACGCTGGATACCTGCCCGAAGAAATTTTGATAAATGATCAAGACGGAAACCAAATTACGATCCCTCAACCAGTCGAAAGAGTGATATCGGCATATGGGCCCACAAGCGCTATGATCTATGGCGTGGGTGCGTCAGATAGGTTAGTCGCAGCCAGCTACCTTGGGGCTCGCGATCCCCAGGGGGCAGGCGCTATGGAAAGAATTGACCCGCGTTTTCAGAACCTGGTCAGCGATGATATTTTTTCACAAAATGTGTTTGATATAGAGGAGGCTGCCTTGCTCGACCCAGATTTGATTATTGCATCTTCGCGCTCCACTTGGGTTGGTGCAGCTTCCCAACTTGGGGTAGATATATTTTTAATAGAGGCTGAGAACGCCAACCAACTTAAAGAAGCTATATTATTAATTGGGAAACTTTTCGGACCTCACACCACAGCACAAGCTAAAGCCTGGGTTGAATATTATGATTGGGTAAGTGATACGATCAACATTTATCTTGAAAATCAAATCACCTTCGATCATTTAGATGTCTTATTTACAGGAACTGACCCATTGCGTATAGCCAGCGGCGATATGTTTCAAACCGAATTGATTGAAACCGCTGGAGGCACTTCTGTAAGTGCTGATTTAAAAGGCTATTGGAATGACGTCAATTTAGAACAGGTAGCCACTTGGAACCCTGACATTATTTTGGTTCCGCCCTATGGCGGGGCAAGCATTTCTGCAATTATAGATAACCCTGAATGGAAAATTTTGCCAGCCGTGCAAAATGGCGATGTATATCAAATGCCAAAACTGGTTGCACCCTGGGATACTCCTTCGCCAGATTCTGTGTTGGGCATTATCTGGCTTGCAAACCTGTTTTATTCTGATTTTATTGAATTAAATTGTGCAGATCAAGTAAATTATTTTTACAATACCTTTTATTATTACCCCATAACAAACGATGAAATTGCCAGCCTTTGCTCAATTAAATAGAAAGGGCTCTAATTTTTCAGCCCAAATTATTATATGGGCTGTTTTATTAATTCCAATCCTATTATTTTTTATTTTTTTGGGTTTAGGACGTTATAAGATCAACCCAGTGGACATCGTGAAAATCCTTGTTTCAATTATTAATCCCAAAGCAGGTGAAAATATACCCGAAATTGCCCATATGCTCATCCTCCAGGTTAGGATACCTCGCTTGTTAGCCGCTATGCTAATCGGTGCAAGCCTTAGTGTGACGGGCACTGCGTTTCAGGCAATATTTAAAAATCCGTTGGTCGACTCTAATATCCTCGGGGTCACCTCTGGCGCTGGATTTGGCGCTGCGCTCTCTATCCTCTTAGGCAGCAGCCCATTTATTGTTCAAACTTTTGCTTTTATTTTCGGTTTGCTGGCTGTTTTTATTTCCTTGTTAGGAAGTCGTTTGTATAAGGCTACACCTTTATTAGTTTTAACTTTAATTGGAATCCTTATTGGATCGCTTTTTAATTCACTAACTTCGTTATTAAAATACGTTGCAGACCCATTAGGTACTCTCCCTGCGATCACTTTCTGGCTTTTAGGAAGTTTAACAAATATCAATTGGCAGAATTTGCCAATTTTTATTGGAATCACTATAGTTGGCTTGATTTTCTTTTGGTTAATTCGTTGGCGGCTAAATATCCTGTCGTTGGGCGATGATGAAGCGCACTCGCTGGGGATGGACCCCGTTAGAATGAAGACCCTCATTATTTTTTTTGCAGCCTTGATGACAGCCTCTGCTGTATCAATTAGTGGGGTGATCGGATGGGTGGGTTTGGTTATTCCGCATGCCAGCAGAATGATTGTTGGGTCAGATCATAAGCGCCTAATACCAGTATCAATTGGGCTTGGTGCATCTTTTTTAATTTTGATTGATACGATCGCTCGAGTAGGGTTGCCGGGTGAAATTCCATTGGGTGTATTAACTGGTTTAGTGGGTGCACCTTTGCTGATTTTTTTATTAAAACAAAAATGGTCAAGCTGGTAAGAGATGCCTGTTATTGAAGCTCACCACCTGAATTTTGCCTATAAAGCCAACAGAACGGTTTTACATGATGTTTCGTTTTCCTTACAGGAAGGAGAATTGTTGTATCTTTTAGGACGAAATGGTAGTGGAAAAACAACGCTTTTACATTGCCTGGCGGGGTTAATTAAGCCAGAAAAGGGGTCTGTAACAATATCAGGTAAAGCTCTTAATGATTTTTCAGCTTCTGACCGGGCAAAGTTGATCGGTTTAATTCCACAAATTCATAATCCAGTTTTTAATTACACAGTTAAAGAAATGGTGATGATGGGGAGGGCACCTCACTTAGGTTGGTTAAGTTCGCCAACGATATCTGACCACGTGCTTGTCGACCAAGCTTTAGAACGAGTTGGTTTAAGCGAATTGAAAAATCAAACCTATACAGAAATCAGTGGAGGAGAACGTCAACTAACCTTAATTGCCCGTGGAATTGTTCAAAATTGCCCAATTTTGTTAATGGATGAACCTTCTGCTCATTTAGACTTAAACAATCAATACCGTGTTTCTGAAATTATTAAACAATTAAGCCGCCAAGGGCTATCTTTTATTGTTTCATCTCACGAGCCAAATGATGCTTTGGCTTATGCCGACCATGTTCTATTATTAAGTGGCGGCTGGGTGATGGATTATGGTGAACCACAGAAAATTTTAACCGAAAGCTTATTATCAACTGTATATGGAATTAAAACGGAAGTAATTTATAGCATGGAAAATAACCAACCCATCCCACGAGCAGTCGTTCCAATGCAACCGGTGATAATGACTCCCGATTCATTATTAAATAAAAATAGCACACTAAGAAAAATATTTTCAGAAAGAGAATCTGTCCCAAAATTAATTCTGGTTACAGGGTTGAGTAGCGCTGGTAAAACAACCTGGTGTTCTCGGTTAGCCGATATGGCGGAACGTGAAAATTTTAAGGTTGTAGGAATATTATCTCCAGGGGTGTACCAAGATGATTTAAAAGTGGGTATCGCCATTAAAGCAATTCACCTGGGCGTAGAAAAACAATTAGCCCATTTACGGGATCATTTCGAGTCGAATTTGGCCACAATGCGTTGGGCATTTGATACTGCCACACTCGATTGGGCTAATGACGTACTTAAAACTTGCCCCAAGGGTGATTTATTGATTATTGATGAATTAGGCCCTATAGAGTTCCTCAGAGGAGAAGGTTTGACCTCAGGCTTATCGCGAATAGATAATGGCGATTATGCCGTTGCTTGCGTCGTTGTTCGTTCCTCGCTGCTTCCTAAGGCGCTTCAGCGCTGGCCTCATGCTCTGGTAGTAAATGGAGCCATCAATTAAAAAGGTTCTGCATCTTAATTCCTGAAATGTAAACTGCTATAACTCCAGCATCAGAATTGGGCTTAAATTCGTTCTTGGATCATCACTGAATGATAAAAATTACACTAATAAATCGTTTATAATCAAAAGTAAGAATTACTTAATAATACGATACATTTACCTGCCACGTATTATCTGGAATAAATGCTAAAGCTTAACTTAGGCAGTTTATTTGAATTATTTTAATTTTGAATTTTTTTTGTGTAAATATTACATAGTGTGGAGCGCAAAACATGAAGATTTTTATTGGCTGTGATATTGGAGGGACAAATATCAAAGCAGGATTAGTTAATGTTGAACGTGGCGAAGTGCTGGCTTCAACATCTATACAAACGCTTTCGAGGCAAGGTCCAGAAACTGTATTGTCCCGAATGGCAGATATGCTTTCTGGTTTAATGGACGAATGCCAAATAACAAAAGAAAAAATTGGTGGATTGGGTATCAGCGCGCCGGGTATGATTGACCTCGCAACAAACACGACGCTCTTCTTGCCAAATCTTTACTCTGAATGGAGGAATATCCCGGTCGGCGACCGAATGAAAGAGTATTTGGGTTTGGATGTTGCCATGTTAAATGATGTTCGGGCAATAACTTTTGGTGAATGGGCATTTGGTGCTGGTAGAGGGTCCGATTCTATGGCTTGTTTTGCTATCGGAACCGGGGTTGGCGGCGGTTTGGTTGTAAATAACCAGCTTGTATTAGGGATAGATGGTACAGCAGGTGAGCTTGGGCATCAAACTGTCGTGCCAGACGGACCTTTATGTGGCTGTGGAAACCGTGGCTGTGTTGAAGTATTTGCCTCCGGGCCAGCGATCGCTGCTGAAGCAGTGCGCGGAATCCTGCAAGGTTGGGACACGAAAATTGCCGAATTGGTTGATAATGATTTAAATCGTGTAACCCCAAAAATTGTCGCTGAAGCCGCCAAAATGGGGGATTCTTTTGCGCTCGAAGTCTGGAACCGCGCCGGAAAATACCTGGGGATTGGTGTTGCCAATATCCTTACCAGTCTGGCGGTGAAAAAAATCGTTGTGGGTGGTGGCGTTGGTAAAGCAGGCGATTTGTTACTTAATCCAATAAAAGAAACCATCAAAGAGCGTGTGTTTTTAATACCCCTTGAGCAGGTTGAAATCGTGAGCGCAGAATTGGGAAACGACGCTGGAACTGTGGGCATGGCGGCCTGGATTGCAAGACAGAAGGGGATAAATGTTGGACCATAATTTTAAAAAGGCATAATTTATGACATCGAAACCTTATTCTTTTTATCCGTTGTTTTTTACTCCAGTAATTAAGAATTATATGTGGGGCGGGCGCAATTTACAAAAATACAACCGTCAAATCCCG
This sequence comes from uncultured Candidatus Brevefilum sp., assembly GCA_964411385.1. Lineage (GTDB taxonomy): Bacteria > Chloroflexota > Anaerolineae > Anaerolineales > Anaerolineaceae > Brevifilum. The sequence continues at coordinate 73,880 of CAYPKT010000006.1, forward strand.
GCAGGTAAACCTGCAGCTGAAAGCTGGGAGATTGCTGCACATAAAGACGGCATGAGCGTTGTAACCAACGGTACATACACGGGTTACACTTTACAAGAGCTGCTTAACTTATTGGGGGAAGAACTGGTAGGGGAAAATAACCGGTGGGCGATCGAACGAGGATTATTCCCGCTGATGGTTAAAATTATCGATGCGGAACAGCGGCTTTCTGTTCAGGTTCACCCGGATGATGAATACGCCAAAGCCCATGAGGGTAATGAACTTGGAAAAGCTGAAATGTGGGTTGTTTTGGAAGCAAAGCCTGATGCATCGATTGTGTATGGTTTTTCGAAAAAAACTACGCCCGACTCATTAATGAAATCATTTTCTACAGGTAATTTTGAAGAATTTCTAAACCTGGTTCCAATAAAAAAAGGAGACCATATCTGTGTTTCCACTGGCACAATGCACGCCATCATGGAGGGATCTTTATTAATCGAGATTCAACAAAATTCTAATACGACGTATCGGGTTTTTGATTGGAACCGAAAAGACAACCGAGGTCAAGAAAGACCGCTGCACATAAATAAAGCCTTGGATGTGATTAACTTCAACCAAGTTAACTTAGGATTACCAGGTTCGGAAACCTTAATAAACACAGATGACTTCACTCGCGAACTTCTTTGTTCAAATACTTATTTTTCAGTCGAACGATTTACCTGCCAACAAGAATTTTATTATCAGGGCAATTGTGATGGCTCGACATTGGAAATCTGGGGCGTGATCAATGGTCAGGCAGATATCGCGGGAGAGTACGTTGAGGCCATACAATTTTGCTTGTTGCCCGCTAAATTAGGTAAATTCAAAATCCATGCCGAACCTGGCACAATATTGTTGAGAGCATATTCTGGAGAGCCCGGTCATTAAAGACGATTAATCTCGTGGATGTGATACAGTGTAAACAAAAATAGATCCGGTAAAAATAACCGGATCTATTTATATTGCGCCTATGAGAGTAATTACTCGAAAGCCTCTTCTGGCTTCCACTCTTTCCAAACATTACCAGCCAGGTCGGGTCTTGGTTTTAATGTTTTCTTGCCCGGACGCCAACCTGATGGTGTAACCTCGCCTGTTGCAACAACATGTTGGAAGGCCTGCACTTGCCGGAATAATTCAGAAACGTTCCTGCCAACTTCGGCTGTCAACACTTCTGCAGCTCGAATGACAAAATCGGGGTCAATAATGAAACGCCCGCGAATATCTACGCCAGCTTGTTCATCGTAAACACCGTACAATTCACCCACACGTCCACCTGCATCAGCAAGCAGCGGGTAAGGAACGCCGCCTTCAATCATTTTTGAAAGCTCAATCTCTTGCCAAATCTTATGTGAGAAATGGCTATTTGTGCTGATAGCCAACACCTCAACGCCTAATGCGTGAAGTTCATCATATTTAACAGCGACCGCTGTTAATTCAGTCGGTCAGACAAAAGTAAAGTCGCCTGGGTAGAAGCAAACGACGATCCACTTTCCTTTATAATCTGATAAACGAAAGTTTTTAAACCCTTCACCTTGAAATCCAGTTAATTCAAAATCAGGTGCGGGCTTTCCAACTTTTGCTACTTGCATAGTTACCTCCTTAGGTTTAACTTTATCGGTTGGCGCTTCTTCTTGTGGGTCAGTAGCTATTGGCCCCTGCGATGGTGTTGCACATCCAACGGGAAAATCTTCAGACATAAGTCCTCCTTTGGAACAATTGGCGCAATATTATTTAGTACGAGTAAATTATAACATTAATCTAGTTGAGAGGTAAAACACCTGCCAAACAAAGTCATTTTTTAGCCTATTTTTCCCGTGAAAGCGGAAGTGAACGTAATATTTTATTCAACTCATCAGCCCCTGTATAATCTATTACCGTCACTTTTTGATCAGTCACGCCTTCAACTTCTTTTATCGCTTCAATTATGGATAAAACAAGCGTTAGCGCAATTGGGCATAAAGGTGAAGAAGGTCGGAATATATATTCTGCTGTCCCATCTTCATGGATCTTTAGGTCTAATATCAATCGCATCCGAACTACATCAACGCCTGTTTCTGGATCTATAACTTTTTTTAGAGCAAGTATGACTTGCTTATATATATCATCCTGATGCTCTATCATATTTTGCTTTCATCACATAGGTTGTCAATAATATCTTCCCAAAGTTTCGCGATTATATTGGATGCAGTACTTTCAGGCGCAAAAACTGAAACTGGTTTTAAAGCGACCATCGCTTGTGGGATTGATATATCAAATGGAATTATCCCAACGACTAGATGTTGGTTGGCCTCAGCAAATGACATAATATTTTGTGTGCCTTCTGGGAATAAATCAGCTTTGTTAACACATATCATAATTGGGATTTTAAAATGTTCAAGTGTTTGGATTATTCTTTCCATGTCTTGATGCCCAGATACACCTGGTTCAGCAACAATAAGGGCTAAATCAGCGCCAGCACTGGCAGAGATCACAGGGCACCCAATTCCTGGAGGCCCGTCGATAATTATTAATGGGATGTTGTGATCTTCGGCGAATAATTTCGCGTTTTGTTTTGTAAGCGTAACGAGTTTGCCTGAATTTTCAGCCCCTGGAAACAATTCTGCATGAAAAAGGTGTCCGTAAGGAGTCAACGAATGCTGCCACACCCCATCTTGTTGAGTCTCCATTTCAATAGCTGAAGAGGGGCACGCATACATGCAAGCGGCACAACCTTCGCACAGTAAATGATCGACAGTGTAATGTTTAACTTTTTCATCGGGTCTGCGAATGGCATTAAACCGGCAGGCCAGGTAACACGCATCGCATTGTGTGCACAGGATAGGATTTATTGAAGCTATCTGACTGCCAAAAAACTTATTACTCGATAAACTTTCTGCTTCAGTTATCAAAGCCAGGTTAGCGGCATCCACATCGGCATCTACAAAAACACCTGGGATTCGTGATAAAGAGCAGTAATGAAATAAGCTGGCAGCAATACATGTTTTCCCCGTTCCCCCTTTTCCACTCAATACTACCAATTGTTTGGTCACTAATCTATCTTTTTGCATTTTTGTCCTGGTCAGCGGATAGTTGATTAACGATTTTTCGATACAATTCAAGGAATTCTTCCTGAAAGTGGTCAAAAAGGTTTATGAATAATTCGCCTGCTGCCAAGCCACTGGCAATTATTTTGTCGTAGGGAATTTTCATTAATATTGGATATTTCGTTTCGGTAATATATTTCTCTATGGCTTCGTCACCAATCCCGTAACGATTAATGATGATACCTGCAGGTATATCAATTTCTTTTATAATGCCAATCATTTGCTGTAGATCATGTAAGCCGAATGGGGTTGCTTCAGTCACCAGAAGGATGTAATCGGCATCGTAAATGGTTGCAACGACAGCGCATGATGCGCCAGGTGGGGAGTCGTAAACTGATAAATCTGCTGAAGCAGGTGGCATATTCTTCAACTGGAATATAATCGGCGTGGGCATAGGCTCGCCGGTAGTTAATTCACCCATTTGATAATTGATCCCCGACATTGTGACTCCAGATGAAATTTGCCCTATTATGTTTTGTTCTTCAACAATGGCATTTACCGGGCAATTTCTTATACAACTCCCACAGCCATGACATAATTGCGGAAAAAATAAAACTTGTTCGGCAATCATCGCCAGTGCATGATACTGGCAAACTTTTATGCAAGTTCCGCAAGCAGTACATTTTTTTGGATCAATCTTTGGGACGTTGATATAAGCGTCAATTTTTCTTGTGATGTTTGGTTTTAAGAAATGATGTGCATTTGGGGCTTCAACATCACAATCAAAGAAATTAATTTTAAAATAGGGTGCCAAGCTGGCTGCTAAACTTGTCGCAACCATCGTTTTGCCGGTCCCTCCTTTTCCGCTTGCGACAGCAATTTTCATTTTCTTATCTCAGGTTGATCAATTTTATTTAATGTATTGTTTTTAAAAGCTTGAACAACCTCTTCGATTGTTTCAGTATGTGAATCGAATGTAAACATTTGTATTCTGGCTGCCTTTAAAGATCTAAAGGCATTTGGTCCAAAGCTTCCACTGACGACTGCTAAGGCACCGTGGTCGATAACAAATTGGGCTGCAGCTACGCCCGCACCACCTGGTTCTTCAGCAGCTGCATTTTGTAGATATTCCCAAGCGTCATCATCAATGTTGTATTTGATAAAAGAAGGCGTTCGTCCAAAATGCGGGTTTGGTTTTGATGTAAGCAAATTGCCTTGACTGGTAATAATTATAATCATTTTGTCTCCTTTTTTAAATTTATAGAATTATGCCACACTATTGACAAATTGTATATAGTATATTAATATATAGTTTAAAAGAGAATTGTCATGTTTGATGAAAATAACGAAATTAGCAATAGAGGTTTTGGCCGAGGGGGCGGTCGTGGCTGGGGTGTTGGCAGAGGGCAAAGATGGATGAGTGGGGCGTCACTTGCAGATGCTCGGCTTGTTGAGCCAGCTTTATTGGCTTTTTTAAAAAACAATAGCTACCATGGTTATGGATTAATAGAAAAACTTGCAGAGTTAGGTTTAACTAACATTAATCCAAGCCTTATATATCGTATTCTTCGTGATTATGAAGAATTGGGTTTGGTTCAATCCGATTGGGACACGGTTTCTTCGCAAGGTCCGCCAAAAAGGGTGTACACAATTACAGAGGCAGGAATGATTGCATTGGAAAGAGCTGCAAATTCCTTGAAAGAAACTGTCAATCGTATTAAGAAGTTGGTAGATATCATCGAACAAAACCCTTGAAAATAGTCATTTAGATAAGGAGGTTGTCATGCCTGGATATGATGGTACAGGACCCGAAGGCAGAGGTCCGTTGGGAAGGCGAATGGGCCCCTGCGGGGGTGGAGACTCCCCAGGCCGTCGAAACTTTTTTGGATTTGGATACGGTCGTCGTGGGGGATGGCGCCGTATGGGTCCAGATGCTCGCTACTTTCCGGATCGATTTTTTGTCGACAAAAATGATCTTCAAGCTGAAAAAAGCTGGCTTGAACAGCGTTTAGAAGCGCTTAATTGGCAAATCGACCAGAATAACAAAGCGTGAGCATGGAATAATTTAAATTTGTTTCACCCAATCATTAAGGGGGTAGCCTAAAAAATGCAGGATAGCTTGGAGTGTCCTGCATTTTTGTTTTCAAAATCCTGTATTCTTAAAACTTGTGCATGATCATTAACATTAAAGCCATTACAAATTAACAATAATTGGTAGAAATATGTTTTGCGTTTTATAAATATAAGTGTTTTAGATAATTTTTGAATAGATATTGCTTACCTCATGTGAAATTATAATTGCTGTGGTAAACTAAATGCTGAAAATTAAAGAAATAATATTAATTTCTCCATCAATTTTTAATTAAGAAATTTCAGATTTCGGAGGTTAAAATGCAATTCGATTTTACTTTTCGTTCCAGACGTAGCAATGCCTTTGGCAAACACGGTATGGTAGCATCAAGCCAACCTCTGGCATCATTGGCAGGTTTGGATGTTCTACGGGCAGGAGGATCTGCTGCCGATGCAGCTGTTGCTGTAGCAGCCATGTTAAACGTTGTTGAGCCCTTTTCCACTGGGATAGGGGGCGATTGTTTTATTCTTTATTGGGAGGCCAAAAGCCGCTCAGTTTACGCATTGAATGGTAGCGGACCATCAGCTAAAAAGGCAAATCTAAAAGAAGTGCGCGATGCCGGTTATAACCAATTCCCACTGTTTACAGGTCACGCTGTGAACGTGCCTGGAACTGTTGGATCATGGTCTGCTCTTCTTGACCGGTTTGGCAAAAAGTCGTTAGCTGAAGACCTGGCGCCTGCAATTCGTACTGCATTTGAAGGTTATGCAGTTACTGAATGGATCGGTTCTGGTTGGCAAACTTTAGTTGACCGTTTATTACGACGTAACAATGATGACAGTCTACCAGCGCATTTACAATATCCAGGACATGAACAACCCAGCGGACATGAATTTTTGATCGATGGTAGAGCTCCTCACATTGGTGAATGGGTTTCGCTACCTACTTTGGGCGAAACGCTATCCATGATTGCCGAAGAAGGACGAGATTATTTTTACAGCGGAGATTTTGCCACAAAACTTTGCAATCACGTCCAAGCTTATGGTGGTTGGTTGGAACCTTCGGATTTAGAAGATTACATACCAGAATGGGTTGATCCTATCTATGCAGATTACAAAGGCGTTCGATTGTATGAATGCCCTCCAAACGGGCAAGGATTTGCAGCGATCATGGCTGCAAAAATCGCCAATGGGTTTGACTTTTCTGGAATGGACCACGTTCAAAGAACCCACACATTAATTGAATGTATGCGCCTTGGATTTATGGAAGCATTAAATTGGGTTACTGATCCTCATTTTAGCAAAATGCCCTATGAGCATTTATTCTCTGAGACGTACATAAAATCTCGTAAGGATTTGATTCAGGAGAATCAAGCTATTAAGCACCTGCCTATCAACAATGATACACTGGGGGATGATACAGTTTACATTAGCGTTGTAGACGGTGAAGGGAATGCCTGTTCGCTAATTAATAGTCTCTATATGGCTGGAGGTACCAGCCTGGTCGTTCCTGGAACCGGTGTACTGCTTCAAAATAGAGGAGCAAACTTTAGCCTAAACCCAAACCATCCTAATAAACTTGAGGGAAGCAAGCGTCCATATCACACCATCATCCCAGGGATGATTACAAAAGAAGACCAGTTGTTTGCCTGTTTTGGCGTTATGGGCGGCTTTATGCAACCTCAAGGTCATCTGCAAGTGCTATCAAATTTGGTAGACCTGGGACACAATCCGCAACAGGCTCTGGATACACCTAGATTTTGTATTGATGTAAACAACCAGGGGGGAGTCGGTGCCCAAGACCCTGGAGGAACGGTTTTAATCGAAGAAGGGTTTTCTTTTTTGGAAGCAGCTGAGTTACATAAAAAAGGACATCGTGTTTTACCGGTCAGCGGTAGAAGCCGAAGTGTATTCGGTGGCGGGCAAGTTATTATGCGCGATCCCGATTCTGGCATTCTGATGGGTGGGTCTGACCCACGTAAAGACGGATGCGTAATCGGCTGGTAGGAAAATTAAAACGACAGCCCAAATAACAGGCAGTCGTTTTAATATTTTGTTTTATATTAATCTCTTTTGAGCATTTTCAAACGCTGCGTGTGAATTTCAATTTCTCCTGCCAAATCTTTCGCAATTTGGGGAAGTTTCTCACGATTTTCGTGTAGTTTATGCAAACCAGATACTAAATCATTGATGCCTTCTCTACCCGATCGAAAGATCGATTCGCTCATCCAAACAGCTTCTCTTTCAGCTGCTCGCTCAGCAACAGGAAATGACATTTCTTTGAAATTGAAATACTCAGGGAATGCCATCGGGACGGGTAATCGCGATATTTGAGGTTGAAAGAGTTCATATCGATGCATGGGTGGGTACCCAGTATCCATTGGGATACCCTCATGTGTCATGACGTAGCTGAAAGTATCATTATTACATCCATAATATTCCGTATCGATGTTAAAGATATATCGATATAAGCTGCGTTTGTTTTGTCTGGTATCCCGTTTCAACATTTTAATCCCGGGAATCTCGCTAAGACATTCCTCTAAATAATCAGCATTTTCTGCACGTTCAGCCATTTGAGCAGGGAAGCGCTTCAATCCTTCAATGCCCAATGCTGCGTGCAATTCAGTCCAACGGTAGTTTACACCCATCGTGTAATTTTGCTTTGCTGGGTCTTTAGCTCTTCCACAATCAATAATACTAGCTGCAAGTTCTTCCATATGTGGATCTTTACAAATTAAAACGCCACCTTCACCAGTTGTAATGATTTTTGCGGAATGCAGGCTAAACGAACCAAAATCGCCAATAGTGCCAGAACCCAACCCGCGCCACTCTGCGCCATGAGAATGGGCACTGTCTTCAACAACGATCAGGTCATGCTGTCGGGCAATTTCCATGACAGCGTCCATGTCTGCCATTTGGGCAGCGATATGAACCAGAACGATAGCTTTGGTTTTTGGGGTGATCGCATTCAAAATAGCTTGCGGGTCAATACAATAATTATCTGGGTGGATGTCGACTAATACTGGGATGGCGCCAGCTGCCATTGGCGCTGCTGCTGTAGCTTGAAAAGTGTAAGCAGGGACAATAACCTCATCACCCCAGCCTATCCCAGCTGCCCTTAATGCGACTTCCATAGTGATTGTTCCATTAAACATTGGAACCGCATAACCGCCGCCCATCAACTCAGCGAATTTTTCAGCAAACTCAACTGTGTAAGGGCCAGGGAATGGGGACCCACCCCAACGTCCCGTAAGAACAGCTTTTGTGATTGCTTCAACTTCTGTTTCGTCAAACACTGGCCAACGTGCAAAGGGTTCAGTTCGTACTGGTTTTCCACCTAAAACCACTAAGGTTGACATGGCAAATTCTCCTTTTTCTCATTCATATGCTTGTAGTTAAAATCGTAGGCTATTAATAATTTTCAAGTCTACGAGACTAAATTGGTTAACAAATTCATCTTTTTATACTTAGCCGTTTAATCCAAATCGATATCCAAAAAATGTTCTGGAAAACGTTTCTTAAATGATTCAACCAAATTCGATTTCAAATTATTTACCGGTATGGATAAAATTTCAGCAGCAAGTAGGACAGATCCAATGACAGGAGGAACTGCCAAATGAATAAAACTCGCATTTGGTGCAATAGTATGTATCGTTTGACGAAAAGGTTGTAAATATATTTCACCAGCTTTAAAGACACTGCCAATTAAGACAACATCAAATTTTTCTCTCGCAAGTTCTAATTGTTCAATAACCGCATTTGTGTTTATCGCTAACTCTATTGCTGCAGTTTTAATAACATTACGGGCAACATTATCACCCTCTGACGCTAACCTAAAAACCTCTTCTGCAAAAAACGGGGGAATGTTGATTTGATTTGTACATAACCCTTCAATTAATTCAAATTCTGTTTTTACGCCTGTAAAACTGATCATCGCTTGTGTAAGGTCGGTTTTTGGCCCACGTAAAGTCCATGCGTGGGTGACTGCAATTTGAGCCAGCCAGACAATCTCGCCCCCGCCACCAATTTCACCAGAGTAAACACTATTCCCGGTGATTCTTCCAATGTTTCCAGCTTTGTCTCGTCCTCGTACGTTATTACCTGTGCCTGCATCTACGGCTAATCCCCATCCATCTTCTGCCCCGGCAATTAATCCTATGGTTACATCATTAACAAACTTGTACTGGCAATCAATACCTAATGATTTAATGGCCTTCCTCATTAGAGGTTCTTCAGATGGCCAATCATAACCTGAGATAGCAAAACCCATGGCTGAAATTTCTTCTTTCTGTGTCTTCGCCATCATCAACGCTTGATTCGTAGATTCTTCAATTGCTTCGCGAAATAATTCATAGCCGACAACTTCGTAATTCCCGCACCCTGCTTCACCAAAGCCAATGGCATCGCCGTTGCTTTTTGCAATCAGGGCATGGGTTTTGCTCGATCCTGTGTCGACGCCAAGAAGATATTTATCTTTGTATTGGTTAATCAAGCCTCCTCCATATCAAAGTTAGTTTACTTAAAAAAGTTAGGTAAATATCCACGATTCGTTTTTAATAAATCTTCAAGAACTGCTTCGACTTTATCTGCTGGGGGGCCAAGCGGATGGACAAGTAAAGCTTGATAAGCAAGTCGGCGTTCGCCTGTTAGTGCGGCTTCTGCAGTTAAAATTTCATAGGCTTTGACTTGAGCGACCAAGCCAGCACACACAGGGGGTAAGGGTTGGGTAGGGATTGGTTCGATGCCTTTTGCGGATACAGAACAGGGCATTTCAACCACCCAGTCTGGATCCCAGCCCTCGATGGCACCCCCATGACGGATATTTACAACTTGGGTTTGTTTTATATCATTGAAATGTGAATTCAATAACTGGGTAGCAACTGTTGAATAATATGCACCCCCACGTTTCATCATATCTTTAGGAAAAGTGTTTTGAGTTGGGTCACTATATTCTTTTAAAAGATTCGTTTCAATCTCGTGGACCACTTCTGCTCTTGAAGGCGGCCAATTCTTTTGCTGCTCAATTAATTTTTGTTTGTAATAAAAGTATCGCAGGTAATCATTAGGCAGCATGTTTAGATTTCTCAAGGTATTCACATCAAATCTTAATTCTTGATCTTTTCCCGCCTCTTGAATTACTGCAGACATAACTTGGGGCCAATAATCTACGCCGTTGACTTCAAACCCATAAAACCAGGTTAAATGGTTAAGTCCAAGACATTTAATTTCAGCTTCATCGGGTTGAATTTGCATATCAAAACTTTGATTTAGCTGATTTAATATTTCCATTTTGATGGTTATCGCAACGTTACAAACACCAACAGATTGAACAGATGGCATAAAACGAAATAGAGCTTCAGTTACCAGGCCAGCTGGATTTGCGAAATTAACTAACATCGCATCTGGTGCCAACTCTTTAATTTCTTTTGCAATATCAATAACAACAGGGATCGTGCGCAATGCTTTTGCCATTCCACCAACACCAGTGGTTTCCTGACCAATTAAACCATGTCGTTTACCTAAATACTCATCTTCTTTACGGGCTTTCATTTTCCCGACTCTTAATTGGGTAATTACGTAAGATGAATTTTGAATTGCAGCTTTTCGATCCGTAGTTAAAACGATTTTAAATTTTGCTTTTTCTTTGTCTGCAATCCTTTGAATAAAATCTCCAACAACGCCTAATCTTTCTGAATCAATGTCGTATAACCACAACTCATCAAGTGGGAAAGTTTCTTGTCGCTTAAGAAAACCATTGAATAATTCAGGGGTGTAAGTTGATCCTCCGCCCACAACAGTAACTTTTAACATCCTGCCTCCTTTTTTTTTACCACCAAATATTTACACCAGTATTATAACAGGGACGTAAATTATTGTTTTGTCAAAATAATCTAAACTTAATCTAAGCTTGGTAAAATTAAGATGAAAGAAGTATTTGTTCGGTTAAGAATCACTAATCTTTGATAAGAAATAAAGCTGATGAACTTATTTTGCCCTGAATGCAACCAAACCTCACAATTTGACCCATTGATTTGGCGCTGTACATGCGGTGGGGCGTGGGAAATTGTTGATTTACAACAGTTTAACATGAATAAAATACATGTTGATGATTGGACAGTTTGGCGATATGGCGAGCTCTTAGGTTTAGATATAGTAACGCCACTTAAGGCAATGGGAGTAGGGTGGACGCCCCTTGTGCCTATAAGGTTTGAAGAAAATAACGTGTTGCTAAAACTGGAATATCTTATGCCCTCTGGCTCTTTTAAAGACCGTGGAGTCAACACAATGATCAATCAATTGGCGTCTATGGGGGTGCATTCCATTATTGAAGATTCTTCTGGTAACGCGGGTGCTTCTGTCGCTGCGCATGGTGCAAGGTTTGGAATCCACACCAAAATTTTTGTTCCTGAAAATACTTCTCAAAATAAAATAAAGCAAATAAACATTTACGGTGCTGAAATCATAAAAGTGGCAGGGACTCGCAAAGATGTCGAAGAAGGTGCACAAAATTCAATTGGACCAAACGCAATTTACGCCTCTCACGCATATAACCCAGCTTATTTAGCAGGCCAAACAACTTTAGCGTTCGAAATTTGGGAGCAACTTGAAGGCAAAATACCTGATTGGGTTGTTTGCCCTTTAGGGCAGGGGGGAGAGTTCCTGGGCTTATGGATTGGGTTTTCTAAGTTGTTAAATACTGGTTTAATAGATCGATTACCGCGTTTAGTCGCTGTTCAACCAACTAACAATAACCCGGTTTACCAAGCTTGGAAAAATGGTCTTGATTATATCCCCGCTTTTACAGGACTCAAAAATACATTGGCGGAAGGTGCAGCTATTGCTAATCCCATTCGAGGAAAACGCATTCTTCAAGGTTTAAAAGAATCTAACGGGTTGGTGATGTCGATTAGCGAACGCGAAATACAAGCTGGGCAATATGACCTTGCCAGATTAGGTTTTTTTGTTGAGCCTACCAGTGCGTTAGTGGTAGCTGCTTTTAGAAATCTGGCGAACATTATAAAGGAGGATGAAACGACTGTATTGACATTGACGGGAAACGGCTTGAAGGGAGACGTTAGGATTAAATAATATGAAAATAATTTTACATTAAGTAGCTTTTTTGGTATATAAGTAAACGATTATTTGAGAGCGTAACGCCTAAACTGTTTAGAAATCAATTGAGATATAACATATTGCGAAAAACATCATGAGTTATGGTTTCTTCACAAAAGTAAGGTATATTTACACAGATCATAGAATATAGAAGAGGTTAGCATTTATGAATAGTTTTAAAGTTTTACTTTTAATTGCACGACCAGCGGCTGGAAAAAGCGAAATTATCGATTTTCTTAAAAAAACACCGCTTGATGATCGGAAAAACAAATTTCATATTGGTGAATTCACTGAGATTGATGATTTTCCGATGTTGTGGACATGGTATGAAGAAGATGATATTCTTGAGAAATTAGGACATCCTCGAGTTCATTCCACACCAGATGGTTATTTCTTGCACGTGTACCTTTGGGATTTATTGATAGAACGAATTGGCTTCGAATATCAGAAATTAATGCGAGATTTTACTGGTGATACTGTCATTATCGAATTCGCCAGGGGCTCGGAACATGGTGGTTTTCAACGGGCCTTTGATCACCTTTCAAAAGAAATTTTAAATGATTTGGCAATTTTATATATAGATGTGCCATGGGAAGAATCTTTGCGAAAGAATCGGCGTCGCTTCAACCCTGAACGACCTGATAGCATTTTAGAACATGGAATGACAGATGATAAACTTGAGCGATTATATCGCGATTCTGATTGGGAAGAAGTGATGAGCGAAGACCCCCATTGGATAACAATCCAAGGAATTAAAGTACCTTACGTTGTGTTTGACAACGCCGATGATGTAACAACGGATTATGGCCCCGAATTAGGTGAAAGACTCGAGGAAGCCCTATCACAACTTTGGACACGTTATAATCGCCAGTAATTTTTGTTACAGATTACGGGAAATGTGATTATGCGAATTAATGAAGCTTTTAAAAAAATTTTGTCACTTCCCGATGATCCGAATATTCATCAAGATGTCAGGCACCACTTTAAGCATAATTTTATTGTAAACTTAATCGATAGTGCTTTTTTCTTATTAGGGGATAGTTTTGTTTCTACTTATACAATAATTGCGGTTTTTGCAAGCACTCTAACCGACTCGCCTTTGTTAATTGGGTTGATACCAGCTCTTACTGAGGCGGGTTGGTTTATTCCGCAACTTTTTATGGCTGGCTATGTACAAAGGCTGCATAAGAAAATGCCATTCGCCAGATTAATGGCCGCTATTGAGAGAACCCCGTTTATTCTTTTGCCATTCGTACCATTTTTATTGCATTGGATATCAAAAGAATTGGTGTTAATTCTTTTCTTAATTGTGATCGTGTGGCGCGGTTTGTCATCTGGGATGGTGGCATTGATTTGGCAAGAAGTTATTGCCATCGTAATGCCTGCACAGGTTCGCAGTCGTTACTTTGGCTTTTCGCATACGACCGGGAAAATACTCGGTATTTTTGGCGCGGGCGCAACCAGTTTGATTTTGGCAAAAATCAGCTATCCAAACAATTATGCGCTAAGTTTTTTTATCGGTGGGATTTTCATTTGGGTTTCTTTTATTTATTTTGCGCGGACTATTGAACCAGTTCATCCAAAACTAAGCCAAAAACCCCAAGGCAACAGCGCCCTAACAGATTTTACAGCATACAAAGCAATTTTACGCGAGGATAAAAATTTTGTTAGGTATTTATTGAGCCGGATCATTATGAATTTTGGCAGGATGGCAAATGCTTTCTTTGCAGTTTATGGGATTCATCGGTTTAATTTAGCAGAAGGTCAAGCTGGGGTTTTCACAGCCCTGGTTTTTGTTAGCGGGACCCTGGGTTTTTTTGTGTTTGGCTTGGTAGGTGACAGAATCGGTCCTCATAATACCTTATTTATATCCGATTTGATGCAAGTTTTAATGATGCTACTTGCCTTTCTTTCACCAGGTGTCTGGGCAATTTATACAATATTTTTCATATTTGGTTTCTCCCAATCTGCGTCAATGGTTGGTGATCTTGTCATCGGCATGGAATTAGGCCCAGATGAGAAAAGGCCGAGTTACATGGGAATGGCACGAACGATACCGGGCCTCATTATTTTAGTTTCACCTTTAATTGGCGGGGTGCTTGTCAAAACAATCGATTATCAACCAATGTTTTTAATCGCTTTGGTATTTAGCCTAATAGGGAGTGTTTTAGTTTTGGGATTAGAAGGCAGAAAAAGCATACTTATTCAAGAAAAATTTCCTTGATAATGAATAATTATATTGTTTTATTTAGGAGGCTTGCCTTATCTACATGATTGACTCAAATCCATATGACGATTTTGGCGGGAATTACGATAAATTTGTGAATTGGAAAGCTCGCCTCTCCGTTGAAATCGATTTTTTAACTAACCAACTCTCAGAAGCCAATAAAGGTGATGATGCGAAAATCTCGGTATTGGATGCTGCATGCGGAACGGGTCAGCATGCGATTGCTTTATCCAAACAGGGGTTTGTCACCACGGGTGCTGATAATAGCGAGAAGATGATAGAAATAGCGCGAAAGAATTCACGTGCGGCTAAAACAGCGATTAAGTTTGAAAAAAGTGGGTTTGGTAATCTTAATAAAACTTTTGGGAGCTCTCGTTTTAATAGTTTAATCTGCCTGGGTAATTCACTTCCACACCTGCTCGATGAAGCAGCGTTGGTAAAAACTTTGCATGATTTTGCCAAAATTTTAACGCCTGGTGGAAAAATTATCATCCAAAACCAAAATTTCGATCGTATCTTGAAAGAACGCAACCGGTGGATGCCACCTGAAACGTATATTGATGGAGAAAAAACATGGCTGTTTGCCCGGTTTTATGACTTTAACCCAAACGGACTGATCACCTTTAACATTATGGTTTTTGTCAGCCAGACAGACGGAAAATTTTCACAACAAATCATTACAACCCATCTTTGGCCGTTGAAAAAAACAAATCTTGAGAGTTACCTGTCTACGTCTGGTTTCACAGATATCCAGTTTTTTGGAGACTTGCAAGGGTCCGATTATCACAAAAACAGTTCGGGGAATCTGGTTATCACCGCAAAAACAAAATAGCATAACAAATAGATAATTTGATATCGTGCGTTCGTTAAAAAACAATCGGTAAATTTTTAATAATATGGTTTACTGATAAAATAAAAAGACGTCTACAATAATACAATGGAGGTTAAATGGAACGCCGAACAGCCAAATCAAGGATAAATTTTTTCTACTTTCTCACTTATGGCGTGAGTTTTATTGCTTTAGGGTTGGCTGGTTCAGCTTTAGGTCCCACATTACCTATTCTTGCCGAACATACTGGTGTCACAATTGCTCAGGTTAGTTTTCTGTTTACGGCATCCAGTTTTGGTTATTTAATTGGATCTGTAGGAGGAGGGCGTCTTTTTGACCAATTCAAAGGCCACCTGTTGATGTTTATAGCAACATTATTGATGGCAGCATCCTTTTTCTTGGTTCCTCTTTCACCTTATTTTAGTGTTTTGATAGCCATTATGTTTTTATTAGGTCTTGGCCAAGGCGTTGTCGACGTGGGGGGTAACGTGAACCTATTATGGATATATGAAGGCTCAGTAGGGCCATATATGAACGCATTACATTTCTGTTTTGGCGTAGGGGCATTTTTAGCGCCAATCATTTTGCATTATGTCTCAATAAATCTTGGCAACAATTTTAAGTGGGCATTTTGGTCATTATCCATTCTAACTTTGCCTGGTTTAATTGGATTAGGGTTACTCCCAAGCCCGAAAATTCCCAATAAAGAGGATGAGATTGGTTCGTCAGAGGTGAGCCATATGGGGTTAGTTGCCTTAATGGTGGCTCTGATTTTCTTGTATGTAGGTCTTGAAATGGGTTTTGGTGGTTTTATTTTTACCTATCTAACAAAATCTAATATTGCTAATGAGGCTGATGCATCTTTTATAAATTCGATCTTTTGGGGTGCTTTAACATTGGGTCGCTTACTTTCCATTCCATTATCAAAAAAGCTGGATGCATCAAAAATTTTGATAGGCAATTTTTCATTGGCAACCATATTTCTAATCATCATTGCGTTATTTCCAACGAACATTAATATTATTTGGGTCTCATCTGCAGGGTTGGGTCTTGCGTTATCGTCAGTGTTTCCAACGGTATTAGCGCTTGGAGAATCACGCATGAAGATTTCAGGCAAAATTACTGGTTTGTTTTTTATTGGCACAAGCCTTGGTGGCTCACTGGTTCCCATGTTGTTAGGGCACATCTATGAATACATTGGAGATCAACAAATTATGTTTGCCCTCACCTTATTGGCCATAATAAGCCTTGGCGTACTAATGGCTGTCATCCGCTCTTCGAAAAAGATTGGAGAAAAGAAAAGATCTTAAAATGTAGGAAGGTTATTAATCTAATTTTGCAGCATATTGATTAAGAGCAATATCCTCTGGATCGGTAAACTCAACAGACAATCCATGGGGCAGAGCTCGACCCTTATCATCTACATAAACAAAAGTGATAAAGCCTTCAAGGATAGAATAAGTCTCAACGCGATTAATCAGCTTGACGAATACTTTAATCGAAGAGGTCCCCGTATAAACAATTCGACTTTCAAAGCTGGCAATATCGCCTGATTTTAAGGGCTTTGTAAATGTCAATCCATGTATTTTTAAACAAACAACATTACTTGCAGGCAATACACTGGCAATTGCGATAAAACCAGCCTCAACAAACCATTCTGCACATCGCCCTGCAAATAAGGTTCTATGGTGGTTTAAATCTTCACTCTTCACCAAGCGATCATATCTGAAAGTTTCTGGTAACATTTTCACTGACCTTAACCACCCTTATTTTGGTTTATAAAACGATAGGTCTTCTACTTTTATATATCACCTTGGGAGAGATTATAACTTCTTATTATCCTTTTGAGACCAAAAATAATGATCATCATTATTAAATTTTGGATTTTCCAGATTATAATGAAATAGGAATGAAAATTAAAAATTGAAATAATTGCCATGGAACCATTAAATAAAGCAATCGTAATAACAGGAGCCACTTCTGGGATTGGTTTAGCAGCTGCTGATCAATTTGTTCGTTTAGGATGGTTTGTCATCGGCGTTGGTCGCTCTGAAGAGAGAGCTAAGCGAGCAGAAAACCAAATAAAACAACGCAATCCTGATGGGCAGCTTGTTTTTCTTCTTGCTGATTTGTCGGAACAAGATGAAGTTAAAAACCTGGTTTTTAAGATTAATCACGAACTTATCCAAAACGGTTTTCAACATTTGGACGTTTTAATTAATAACGCTGGCGCTTTCCATGAATATAAACAGATGACTTCAGCACGTATTGAAAAAACTTTTGCAGTTAATCACCTCGCTGGTTTTATCTTGTCGCTTACACTTTATCCTTTGCTAAAGACCTCGGGACAGGGAAGGATTATTACGCTTTCATCTTATGCTCATCGAACAACGATGCTAAATTTCAAACAGGTTATAAATCCAACGATTCATTTTGGTTTGCTTGCATATAAACAATCGAAATTATGCAACATCTTATTTACTAATGAGTTTAATGCAATGCAGAACAATGTTCAGGCTTTTGCAGTAGATCCTGGATTGGTAAATACGCAAATTGCGTCTAAAGGAAAACCGGGCATATCAAAATGGGTCTGGCAGCTCCATCGACATCAAGGTACAACTGCAGATGTCCCGGTGCAAACTTTGGTTTATCTCGCAAGCACAGAAAATATTAATACATCAGAAGGTTTTTATTTTAGAGATTGTAAACCTCAGAAGCCCAGCAGAAACGCCTTACGAAGTGATTATGCTCAGAAACTGTGGGAGCTTTCCACACGATTAACCGGTCTTCAATTAGAAAACACGTAAGCAAAGTCTTTCGTAAATATTTGTTAAATATCAAACGATAATTTATTATCAACTTGCAGTATCAAATCTCTCCAGCTTCGACCAATTTTTCCAAACGAGCAACATAGCTAGCCATAACTTGAAATGCCTTTTTGACCGGTTCGGAGCTTGTCATATCGACGCCAGCTGCCAAAAGTGCATCTAAGGGATAAATAGAGCTTCCCGCGCTAATGAATTGTAAATATCGGTCTACCTCTGGTTTTCCACCTTCTTGGATCCTATCAACAAGGGCATGAGCAGCAGAAATTCCTGTGGCATACTGGTAAACATAAAAATTCATATACATGTGTTGAAATTGTGCCCAGGTAATCCCAATTCGATCACGGTCATAGCTGACTTCTTCACCATAACCCTCAGCAAAATAATCAGCGCAAACATTGTTCATCACTTCACTTGTAAGGGGTTCGCCAGATTCAGCACGTTGGTGCATTTCAAGTTCCCAACGAGCAAGGGTCGGCATAATGAAAAAATACCGATGGAAATTTGACATGGCTTCTTCAATTAACGCAAGTTGAAAGGCGGGATCTTGATGCTTAGTAAACATATAATCACGAACCATCGCCTGGTTAAAATTACTTGCAACCTCCGCGACAAACAAAGAATAATGACTATAAATAAAGGGCTGGGTTTTATTGGAATAATAAGTATGCATAGAATGCCCCAGTTCATGCGCCAAAGTGCTCATGCTGAAGACATCATCTGCATAGCTCATCATAATGAATGGGTTGGTTCCATAAACGCCGCTTGAAAATGCACCTTGACGCTTCCCACGGTTCAATGCTCGATCTACCCAGCGATCTTCTAAGGCGCCTTTACGCAGTGTTTCGACATATTCATCACCTAATGGTGCCATACCTTCGCAAATCCATTCAATTGCTTTCTCAAAGGGGATGACTGGTGATGCTTGAGATAAAGGGGCTTTAATATCATAAACATGAAATTGATCGAAGCCAAGCGCTTGTTTTCGAACTTTCCAATAACGATGCCAAATAGGCAAATTATCTATAAATGTGTCAATTAAAGCGTGAAAAACTGATGTTGGAATATTATTTCGACCTAATGAGGCTTCTAATGAGCTTGGATAATTGCGAGATCTGGCTCTAAAAACATCCTGATGTAACCCACCAAGTTGAATAGATGAAAGTGTATTTTTATATGCCAAGTAACCATCTCCGTAATGTTCATATCCTGTTTGTCGTAATTTTCTATCTTCATGGGTGATCAAACTATCAATGCTACTTTGGGCGACCTCAACTTTGCCACCATTTTCGTCTTGCGCATCTTCGAACTTTAAATCGGCATTGGTAAGTGCGTTATAAATTTTGTAAAAATCGCTAAGTGGTTCACCAGCTAAAGCTAAAATTTGCTCTATTTCATCCGACCTCAAGTGTTCTTCTTCTCGTTCAAGTTCATCGATCATATGACCTAAATGTGCAAGACGATCATCCTTTGAGATCCACAGGCGTAATTGGTCGAATCCAATTGATATTAGTTCGGGGTTAAAGAATGATACAGCTGCATTCAATTGAACAAAAACGCTTTGTCCTTGTCCAGCAAGAGCAAGAGCATCTTGGTCCGTCGAATCAACAGAGGATGAAAGCATGCCGTAGGACATCACCTTTAACGCCAACAAAACAGCAAGTTCATATTTTTCATAGAAATCGCCTAAAACCTGGGGACCTTGAGACAATGTCCCTTTAAAAGCCACTAAACCTGGTAGAAGGGCAATAACTTCATCTTTTGCTTTTTGCCAGGCTGATAAATTCGGAAAGATATTTTCAAGATTCCATGTCTCATTAACAGGGACTTCAGCTCGTATTGGCAGGTTTTTCTTTTCCATGTATTTACCTCAATGATTGAATTAAAGATAGACAATTGTCTAATTACAGATATTAAAATCATACCATTAAAAAAGTTATCGTCAAGAAAGAATAGGGGGGATCAAATTGTGTGTACGAAGTTTTTTGTAGATTAAATTTCTCTCATCAGCAAATCTTATTGGCATCAAACATATAAGAGAAATCGTCTTTAACACAGCTTAACAAACAATTTAGGCGTCAATTTTACAATTGCAAACAAAGTTAATCTTCTGGGTAGGGAATATGCAGTTTCTCAGCTGCATCTCGCATAACTCTTGAAGAACGACGGTCATATCGTTTTGTGGTGTTTGTGTCTTCATGACCCGCCATCTTCGAAACTGTAGACAAATCGACACCAACATCTAAAAGATCACTGACAAAAGTCCGTCGCATATCGTGAGGCGTAGCTTTTTTCTGTAAGCCTGCTTGGGCAGCTCGTTTTTCAATCACATTATAAATTGTCTGGTCACTCAACCGCGCAACAATTTGTTTTGCAGTTAAGCCTTGGCTTTTTTCGTAAAGAGAAGGTGATATTTTCCGTTGTGTGACAATTTTGCCTGACTTATTGATAGCATAAAATAAAGGTCCCGGAGAATAACCCCGAATTTCAAGCCATTTTTCAATTGCACGGATAGCACCAGCGGCAATAAAAGCGCGACGTTCTTTATTTCGCTTGCCTATAATTCTTAATTCGCTTTTTTTAATATCAAGATCTTCGAAATTCGCAGAAACAACTTCAGCGCGGCGCAGCCCAGCCGAATACATCAAGCTGATGATAGCGGCATCTCGAATGCCTGAGCTTGGATTGCCTTCGTCTTGCAAGCACGCTTGGATCAACGCTTTAATCTCATCAGTTTCTAACTCGCGCCCTGAAGGGAGGCGTTGCCCAGAGACAGATCGCACATCTGTTGCGCGCTGGTAAGCTTCTGCAGTAATTAATTCATGACGCCAAGCCTCTTTAAGAACCCGCCTAACAGCGCATAAATATCGATTAACCGTCGATGGCGCATATTTTGAATCGAGCCATGCCTTAACAGTTGTGACAATGCCATAATCGAGGCGCTCCCAGGGAAAGTTTAAACTTTCTTCGATTTCTCCATTAGATAAAAGCGAGGCAATCTGATCCAGAGCAGTTTTTTGAACCCTACGGCTATCTTTACTATTTAAACTAGCCAAATAAGAAATAACCGGATTTCTATTGTGGGTTCTATTAACTCGTGTTTGTAGAGCCTTTGTGCTATCACTTTCTTCTGGCAGGATGATGTTCATACTCATGGAGGTAAAAATTCACTTAACATCTTGGGTTACAACAACAAGCAATTATGTTCTTTTTTATTATTGTACCATTTCAGCCAAAGAGATTGTAATTTAATAGAATAAAACCTGTGATCAAACAATTCACACAGGTTTTGTCTTTAAGTGATGCAATAATTAATGCAACAAACCAGTTTCATCGTCCAGTTCGCCAGAAAGGTAAGCCTGCAGAGCTTCGTCGATACTCTTAATCTGGGTGACGATAGGCTTAATTCCTAAACTTTCCATGCTCAGATATGCGCCTCTTCCCATACCGCCACATACCAATGTGTCACAGTCATTAATTATCTCCGCCATTCCTTCATGCTTCTTGTGAGAGGCAGCATCCATTCCATGCCCATCTTTTGAATCATGTTGAGGATCAACGTGGTGTTCGCCACCAACTAAACCGCCAAAATGAGGTGATGTTTTATTTCTTACTTCTCTACCGATTTCGACACCATCATCGACTTCGATGACTAAATAATATGCAGCACGGCCAAAGTGTTGGCTAATAGTTTTTTCATCATCAGTAATAAAAGCAATTTTCATGATTAACCTCCATAAATAAAAGTTTCCTCGTTGCTATATTCGATTATTTCTAAATTAGTTTACCACACGAAAACCTCTATAGTAAAATCATAAATTTCTTTTTTAAAAGAGTAAATATTTACAAGGTTTTTGCTTTCATTGCGCTTTTTATCTACCAATTATTTTTAAATACATTTTTCATTCTATTTATAAGTATAATCTGCTTGTTTTCATTAATAAATTATTGAATGGAGAGTTATGATACAAGATAGAACAAGAAAAATTGTGGTAACTGGTGTTTTAAGTGCAATTTCTATTTTTCTGGGAATAACTCGGCTTGGTTTTATCCCCTGGTTTTCAGGTGCTTCTTTAACAATCATGCATGTTCCTGTAATCATTGGTGCAGTTCTTGAAGGCCCCGTCGTAGGCCTGGTAATTGGGTTAATTTTTGGAATTTTTAGTGTTATCCAAGCTGCAGTAGCGCCGACTGGGCCAACTGATGTTTTATTTACTAACCCGTTAATATCTGTTTTACCACGTCTTTTTATTGGTCCCATTTCATGGCTAATCTATCGTTTATTAAAACGATGGTCGATACCCGCAGTAATAGCTGCAGGGGTTGGTGGCAGCTTAACAAATACAATTTTAGTTTTAGGGATGATTGGGTTACTCGAGTTTTTGCCGTGGGCAGCGATTCCTCCTATTGTGCTCACAAACGGGTTGCTTGAAGCTGCAGCATCTGCGTTTATTGTGTCTGCTGTTATTATTATTTGGAAGCAACTCGAACGTCGCGGTCGAAAAAAGGGTGCCGATATTTAGACGAAATAATTTAAAAAAATTATTCCAGCGCTCAGAAGGATTGAACAGATCAAAAATACTGAATCTTTCCAATTAAATTTCAAGGCGTAAAAACTGCTTCGTTCTTCAGCTGCGTTAAACCCTCGTGATTCCATGGCAAGTGCCATGGTTTCAGCTCGCTTTAAGCTATTTACCATCAAAGGAACAAGTAAAGGCAAAACCCGCTTAGCTTGACGGATTGGATTAAATCCGCGTTGCTCCCAATCCCCACCACGGGCTGCTTGAGCTTTGGCGGTTTTTTCGGCAGTTTGGGCTATTAAAGGGAGATAACGCATTGATATTTGGACGACCATTGTTAAATCATTTATGGGAAACTTAATTTTTTCCAATGGTCTTAATAAGTAAAATATCGCGGCGGTTATTTGTGAAGTCGAAAGTGTCATCGCAAACCCATTTAACAGTATTATCAACACCACAAATCTGACGATTAACATCCCTGCATTGATTAAAGCTTGAATAGCTACAGTAAGCCCAAGTATATGCATTATATACTTATCCGAATCAGTGTATTTTGAAAAGACAATCTGCATCAATGCCAGGATAAGCAGCAAGGGGATGGCGCGTTTAATCCCTTTCAGTGAGGACAGAATCGGGATTTGCGCGACATAAAATAATATCAATGCTAAAATAAGCCCAATTCCCAACCCTAAAATATTATTAGAAAAAATTACAGATGTAAATACAGCAAAATAAGCGAGCAATCGAGCACGTGGATCCCTGCGATGAATGAACGAATTTCCAGAAAAATATTGTGTTAATGTTGTGCTGCCAAGGAATTCAAATTGACTGTTCATAAAATTAATCCTTGAATAGCGGCTAATAGCCTTTCAGTAGAGAACATGGCATTATTATTAATCGGCCATCCCTTTGCTATCAATGCTTGTGAAATTTGCATCGAAATGGGTAATTCCAGGCCTGCATCCGCAATGACGTTTTGATTTTTAACAATGCCCGTTCTTGGTATTGAATAGCTAATTTGACCAGATTCCATAATCACAAGTTGATCGAGCAAAGGCAATAACTCATTGATACGATGGCTGGCGATAAGAATCGTTTTTCCGACACTTTGAAGGCGACAAAAAAGTTCCAATAAAGCATCGCGGGCAGATGAATCCATACCCGCGGTTGGTTCGTCAAAAAGGAGCGTGTTTTGGTCAAGTGCCAAGGTAGAGGCAATTGCAACTTTACGTTTTTCTCCGCCGCTCAATGTCTCTATTTTCCGGTCTTTAAATAATTGAAAATCTAATCCAACTTGTTCCATCGCAGATCGAACCCGCGTACGAACATTGGGCAAATTAAATTGTTTTGGGCCGAAAGCGATTTCATCGCCGACGAAAAGTTCGAAAAATTGATCTTCAGGATTCTGAAAAACCAAGCCGACATCTTTAATAATTCTTTGCAATTTAGTATGATAGTCGCTGACTCGCAGTTCTCCAACCTGAATATCCCCTGAGTCTGGTCTTAAAATTCCATTAATATGTTGCAACAGGGTTGATTTTCCAGAACCATTAGACCCTGCAAGCATTGTTATAGAGCTATTTTCGATGGATAAATTAATTCCCTGTAAAGCCAAGTGAGAAAAAGGCGAGTCTTTAAAATAAGTGTAATGAACATCGTTAAATTGAATAAAAGGGTCGAAAAAATTATTTTCATTTAATCCCTCATCAAAGCCTTTGTTAGATATTATCCTCTGATAGGAAGGTAATGAAGCAATTAAGGCGCTTAACGATAAGGTTCCGGTGTTTTTAATTAACCCCAGTTGCCTTAATCTTTGATCAATTTCAAAACTTTCAGGTATTTTTAAGCCTATTTCGTATAGTTTATTATGATTATCGAAAACTTTATCTGGTGGGCCAATATCATATATACGTCCCGCATCAAGAATAACAACAGTATCTGCATCCACGACTTCTTCCATGTGGTGGGTGACATAAATAATTGTGAAACCTTCGTACCGTAAATGCATAAGTTGATTCAAAAAGTTCTTCCTGGAAAGGGGATCAAGCATCGTGGTTGGTTCATCAAATAGAATAAGCTTAGGTTGTCTTGCCAAAACGCCTGCAAGTGCCAATCTTTGGGTTTGACCACCAGAAAGAAGGTGAGGGGGGCGCTGTGATTCATCGGTTAAATCAGCCCTTGACAATTGCTCAGAAACTCTTTGTTGGATTAATTTTGTAGGCAAATTTAGGTTTTCCAACCCAAAGGCAATATCTTCTTCAACTGTAGAAGCTACTATTTGATCTGCCGGGTTTTGAAATACCATGCCCACCAATGATCTCAAAGGTTTTCTATTGTCAGGTTGGCGTGTGTCCAGGCCATTTACCAAAACGCGACCTTGGGTGGGGAAGAGCAGTCCACTAATTTGTTTCATTAAAGTGGTTTTGCCTGAGCCATTATTTCCTACAATGGCGACAAAAGAACCAGCGTCAATGGATAAATTAATATCCTGTAAAACATCTTGCTGATTTTGATTCTTCGATTCAGGACGATAATATAAATGGTCAATTTGAATTATTGAGGTCACGGGTTAACAAATCCAATAAATTATTTTTATGAACATAAGTGCGTTTTTACTATTAATATTTCTACCATTTTATTTTGAAATTGGTTCGAACGAGTTTTAAAGGTAAGATCATAGGCGGCAAAATTCTAATCAAGTTATACTTAAACAAGTTCCTAACCCTAAGGGTTAGGAAAAGGGCAAATAACGATAATATTAAATGTTGTCGTTAACACCCAAAAGGAATAAACCAATGAACAACAAACGAGACCAAAATGATACCTTATTCAGAACAATCTCACAAAGGCTCTCTAAGGTTTTTGGCAAGCTTTCGGGTTTGCAGATCCAATCTAAAGAGATTGAAACAGGTGTAACAGCCACATACCAGCAAATTGTTGCCGCTGCGCAATTATCTGCTGACGATTTAATGGATAACCTCGAGACATCTGAAAACGGTTTATCAGCACCACAAGTAACCAAACGACAAGGCGAATTTGGAATGAATATTGTTACTCATGAAAAGTCTTTGCCTTGGTATCGTCAATTTCTACAAGCTTTTATGGACCCTTTTATTGGGGTTCTTATCATTCTGGCAATTGCGTCTTTATTTTCTGAATATATCTTTGTTCCCAGTAACGAAAGAAGCCTGATTTCTGTCCTGATTATTGCTATATTGGTGCTACTGAGCGTTTTATTAAATTTTATTCAAGAATTCCAAGCTGGACAAGCAGCAGATAAATTAATGAAATTGGTTAAAAGCAAAGCCCTTGTTTATCGTCAGGAAACGGGGTTGCAGGAATTTTCTACAGAGGAGATTGTTCCAGGTGACATCTTACATCTTTCTGCGGGCGATATTATCCCTGCAGATACAAGGCTTTTTGATATCAATAATCTATCGGTGAACGAAGCTGCTTTAACAGGAGAATCCTTACCTGTCGATAAATTTGAGCTAGTGAATACTGATTTGGAATATAGAATTACAGATAAATTAAAGCTATCTGAAATTGATCCGCTCGATTTTGACAATATTGGATACCAAGGAACAAATGTAGTTAGCGGATTTTCAAAAGCAATTGTGATTGCAACGGGTAATAGAACAATTTTAGGCTCTATGTCAGAGCGCTTAATTGGACATAATCCGCCATCGAGCTTTGACGAAGGCGTGAAAAGTGTAAGCAAATTGTTAATCAAATTTATGCTGGTAATGGTTCCTGTTATCTTCTTTGTTAATGGACTGGTTCAAGGCAATTGGCTTCAAGCGCTTTTATTTGCTTTGGCGGTGGCAGTAGGTTTAACGCCTGAAATGTTGCCAACAATCGTTACTGCCAATCTTGCTAAGGGTAGTTTGGAAATGGCGAAACATAAAACTGTCGTCAAAAAGCTAAATGCAATCCAAAACCTGGGGGCAATGGACGTCCTTTGTACTGATAAAACAGGGACGTTGACCCATGATAGTGTTGTTCTTCAAGCCTGCGTTAATATCGATGGTGAAGAAGATTCTTTTGCATTAAAATATGCAACATTAAACAGTTTTTTTCAATCTGGATTACGAAATCCTCTTGATAATGCTGTTTTAAATTACCATGACGAAACAAGCCTGGAAGCAATTGTGGGTGGGTTTGAAAAAATTGGCGAAATTCCCTTTGAAACTGCACGAAGGCGCATGTCTATCATCGTGCGGAGCCCAAGAGGCAAGCATAAATTAATCTGTAAGGGCGCTGTAGATGAATTGCTAGCAGTATCCACAAAGGTACACATCAATAACGAGATCCAGCCATTATCGTCAACCCTTAAAAAGAAGATTAAGGCTTTATCTACAGAACTTGTTCAGGATGGTTTGAGAATTCTGTTAGTTTCATATAAAGTTGAAGATGGCATAAAAAGCGATTACCAACCAGAAGATGAAAATGATCTTATCCTTTCTGGGCTGGTTGGCTTCCTTGACCCGCCAAAAGAATCTGCTGGGGAAGCTATCAAGGCTTTACAAAGCAAAGGAATCAGGGTTGTTGTCATTACCGGTGATAATGAAATTGCTACCAGGCGTGTTTGTAAAGAGATCGGATTCAAGATCACCGGACTTGCGGATGGACCTTCAATTGAGAAGATGTCAGACTCAATGTTAGGGAAGATGGTGGAAAGTGTGAATGTTTTTGTGCGAACAACGCCTCTTCAAAAGTCCAGAATTTTAAATTTAATCAAGGAAAATGGTCACACTGTAGGCTTTCTTGGTGACGGGATTAACGATTCAATAGCCTTGCGAGACGCAGATGTAGGTATAACCGTTGAGAATGTTGTGGATATTGCAAGGGAATCAGCCGAGATATTATTGCTGGAAAAAAGTTTAATGGTTCTTGAAGAAGGTGTCGCACAAGGGCGAGTCGTATTTGGTAACATCATGAAATACATCAAAATGACTGTTAGCTCAAATTTTGGAAACGTGTTTAGCGTATTAATTGCAAGCCTTGTTTTGCCATTTCCGCCCATGTTGCCGCTTCATCTATTAATACAGAATTTATTGTACGATATCTCGCAACTTTCGATTCCATGGGATTATGTAGACGAAGAATTTTTAGCCAAACCACGAAAATGGGACCCAAAGAGCATCGTTCGGTTTACATTAATCATTGGGCCAATTAGTTCATTATTTGATTTAACTACGTTTGCATTGTTATGGTATGTATTGGGTGCGAATTCAGTGGAATTTCAATCTTTATTCCATAGTGGGTGGTTTGTTTTGGGGCTTGTATCTCAAACATTAGTCATCCATTTGATTAGGACCAGGAAAATCCCATTTATTCAATCTACAGCAAGCAAACCTGTACTCTTAATGACTTTCTTAATTGTGCTCATAGGAATTTTAATTCCATTTACAAAATTTGGCACAAGCATTGGTTTTGCGCCATTACCAGCAGCTTATTTCCCATGGTTGGTTGCAACATTATTAGCCTACGGGGTCGTTGTTCAACTTGTCAAGGTATGGTTTATAAGACGTTTTGATACTTGGCTGTAAGTAAATCGAAGAAACAAAAACCCAAAATCGTTATAGGTTTTGAAAATGGTTATTCTCATAAGTAATAATTATCATAATTTGGCTTCATTTCTGGCATTAAATTTACAGGCAGGTAAAACAGGCAATAGACATTACGCTGTTCAAAAGTTGTAATAACCCGCCAGGTTGTTAAACCAGCGCAGAAAAACAAAGTCATTCTATTAATTGGTCCCTATGAATTGCATAGTTACCCGATTATTGTTAATTTGTTCTCAATTGCGTAAAACTTATTTTAATTGTTTTCAAGGCTCCCTTTAACTTTGCAGAAAAGGAGAGATAAATTAACACAACTATACGAAGCCACCACTTTGTCATTGGAGTAAATTAAAATAAATTGTCTATATTTAAGTATTTTATTAAATTGATATATATTATAATAATTTATATATTATATTAAATCTATTGGGTGCTTATATCTTTGCCTTCACAAATTCCCTTAAATGAAGTATTAATCTACAAACCGAGGAAATATAAAAGGTAATGAACACAAAAAACGATATGAAAAAATTTAAAAATTCAGTCAAAGTTAAGATCATTTCAATCTCTTTGATTCTTCTAGTGACAGGCTTGGGTTGTAGAGCATCTTTATTTGGCATAAAATCAGAAAGTAACAGCACTGAAGAACAAAATCAAGAGCTTTCTTTGGATAATGAACAAAATACCAATAACTCAAAGGAGGAAATGGTTGAGAAACCACAGAGTTCTACTCTTCCCAATGGTCACATCGACTCATTTTCAATAACAATTCCCCAATTAAACAATCGGCAACGAACAATCGAAATCTATTTACCTCCAGATTATTTCGACACAGATCATTCATACCCCGTTATTTACTTATTTGATGGAGAATACTTATTTGATCCCCCCAATCCAAACGGTGGAGATTATCAAATTGACGAAACTTTAGATAATCTCTATGCTAAAGGCAAAATTAATGGGATGATCGCAGTCGGAATAAGGCTTGACAAACAGCACTTGTGGACTGAGTATTCGCCTTGGGTAAATCATAACATGTACGACTGGATTACCACCACTAATGGAGAATCTATTGAAGGCGGTGAAGGATTTACTATTCTAGAATTTCTTGTAAATACATTAAAGCCAGAAATCGATAACCGGTATCGAACGCTCACCGATAGAGAAAATACAGCCATCGGTGGATACTGTCGCACCGCAATTTTACCGATTGTCGCTGGCCTCGATTATCCAAACGTTTTCTCAATGGTAATGGCAATGTCCCCCACTGTTTGGTTTACAGAAGAAGGTGGCCATTGGTTATCCAATAATTATTTAATCAACCATATCGAAAGTGGTTCAGTTTCTGAAAATGTCAGGTTTTTTCTGCATGTTGGAACTGAAGAAGTTAGTGGAAAACGCCCGCCAATTAAAGATTCTCATGGCAAAAGAATAACTTACCCACAAGCCTACCTCGAAGGTGCTGAAAAGCTCGCATTAACATTGGTTGAAAATGGCGCCCCACAGCATAACGTTTATTTCGAAATAATTGAAGGTTCCTCTGGAGGGCGAGATCTTTGGGGGAGTAGATTTTCAGATGCCATTCTTTGGCTGTTCGATATTCAATAATGAATATTAAATGACAATTATTTGTGAAAACTATCCACGTGACTTATCAATCTAAAAGATTAATTAATCTCTGAGACAAAAAAGAATTACGTTTAGAGACTTGGTTATTACCTATTGCAATTCGAAGAGCTTTTTTATTGCCAACCAAGACACTCAATTTTGATGCCCGGGTAATTGCGGTATAAAGTAAATTTCGTTGCAGCATCACATAATGTTGCGTAAGAACCGGCAATACCACAGCTGGGAATTCAGAACCTTGCGCTTTGTGTACAGATATAGCGTAAGCTAATACAAGCTCATCAGCTTCAGAGAAATTGTAATTGACATTACGCACACCATCAAACGTAATAGTCAAGCTTTGTTCCGCTTCATCAATAACATCAATATAACCAATGTCCCCATTAAACACATCTTTTTCATAATTGTTACGGATTTGCATCACTTTATCACCTAATCGGAATAACGTGCCAAACAATTTTTGTTCTTGCTTCACTGCTGTTTTTGGATTGAGACGGTTTTGGAGCGCAGAATTTAATGCGTCAACCCCTGCTGTTCCCCGATATATAGGGGATAAGATTTGGATATCGGTAATAGGATTTATTTTGAACTTTTTTGGTATCCGTTCAGCGACTAAATCGACAATCCAATTTGCTGCTGCATCTGCATCATTGGCTGGAAAAATAAAAAAATCTCCCCCTAAAGAATTTGAAAAATTAGGCATAATTCCTTGGTTGACTCTATGGGCGTTGGTTATAATTTTTGAAGCTTCAGCTTGTCTAAAGATCGTTGTTAACCTTGACACGGGGATTGTTTTGCTTGTAATTAAATCTCGCAATACATCGCCTGCACCAACAGGTGGGAGTTGGTCAACATCTCCAACAAGTAAAAGTTGGGTGTCGGCTTTCAATGCTTTCAAAAGGTGAAAGAAAAGTAATAAATCAAGCATTGATGCTTCATCAACGATTAGAAAATCAATGTCTAATGGACGATTTTCATTGAATTGAAAGGATCCATCGGATGAGAAGCCAAGTAAACGATGAATAGTGCTTGCTCCCCTACCCGTTGCGTTTGCAAGCCTTTTTGCTGCCCTACCCGTTGGGGATGCTAAAGCATAACTAAGTTGTCTTATTTCGAGAACATCAATCAGAGCTCTCAAGCAAGTTGTTTTCCCAGTACCTGGACCTCCCGTTAATATGCTTACATTACTGGTCAGTGCAGATCTGATTGCGGAAATTTGTTCTGCAGACAGGTTTTTCTTATCTGTCCACAAAACCTGTTGTTTATGGCTCGATTCGCCATCAATCAATTTCTTAAGGCTTACGGCTACCCCTTTTTCGCTAACGAGGAAAGGTGTTAAATAAACTCTTACCTCTTCATCTTTGCAATTTTTATAACTGCTCATACTTAACGGGTCCTTGAGCAGGTTTTCGCTATTAGTATCACCTTCCACTCGAATACGATCTTCAATAATCAAACGTCTTATACTACTGAAAATATTCTCCTCATTTGTGTGCAAAAGCCCCTGTGCTTGTTTTATTAGTTTAGTTTTGAGCGTATAAACATGCCCTTCGCTCACCTCTTCATTTAGTGTATAAATAATACCTGCATCGATCCTCCCAGGGTGATCATGGGGTAACCCTAAATTTTGGGCAATTTGGTCAGCAGTTTTAAACCCAATACCAAAAACGTCTTGCTCGAGTTGGTAAGGATTGTTTTTTACAACCTCAATAGAGTGATCTCCATAAGTTTTGTAAATTTTTAGTACAGTATTTGAATTGATTTTATGATCATGCATAAACAGCAGGACCTCTTTGACAGCTTTTTGTTCTTTCCAGGCCAGAATAATTTTCTCTATACGTTCTTTACCGATCCCTGGAACTTCTTCTAATCTTTTTGGATTATTCTCAATAACATCTAAAGTTCTATCTTTGAATTGGTTAACAATCCGTTTTGCCAATTGAGGTCCAATTCCCTTTATTAAACCAGAGCCTAAATATCTTTCAATTCCAGATTGAGATACAGGGACAAATCTCTCAAATTTTTGTGCACTAAATTGAAGACCGTGCTTCGGATGCGTTGTATACTCTCCAGTAAATTCTATACGCTCTCCTGTTGATAGTTCAAAAAAGTAGCCAGTAACTGTCAACAAACCATCAAGGTTTAATCCCAAGTAATAATAATCTTGTCTCTGCTCAGGCCGAAAACGAAGGACAGTATAACCATTTTCTTGATTGTAATAGGTTATCCTTTCAATAATTCCGGTTATTTTATCCATAATAAAATTATACTTTAAACAAAATTTGGTTTTAATTTTGTAAAAATATTTTGCGGAAATCAAATTAAATTGTGATATGATTTATAAGATTTAATAACCAGACTTATATTGAGGTTTAATATGGAGAATGACAAGCAAACAAGTAAAAACAGTGAAAAAGTAGAAGAAAGTAAGCCCATACCGGTTGAGGAAAAATCATCGGTAACCCAACACTCCATTGAAATTAATGGAGAAACCATTGATTACACGGTTACAACGGGGACGATTGTCTTAAAAGAAGAAGATGTAGATGAGGGTGAAAAACAAAAAGCCAGCATCTTTTATATAGCCTACACGAAAAATAACGAATCATTGGATCGACCAGTCACCTTTTCGTTTAACGGTGGCCCCGGTTCATCATCTGTTTGGCTTCATCTTGGGGTTGTCGGCCCGAAACGTGTGTTAATGGATGACGAGGGTTACCCTATTGGCCCCCCACATCAATTAGTTACTAACGACTTTACTTTGCTAGATAAAACTGACCTGGTGTTTATTGATCCAGTGAGTACAGGCTACAGTCGAGCAGTTCCCAAAGAAAAACCTGAACAATTCCATAACACCAAGCGGGATATCGAGTCCGTAGGAGATTTTATACGTATTTGGACAACTCGGAACAACCGATGGCCTTCACCAAAATTCCTCATCGGAGAATCTTACGGCACAACTCGTGCTGCTGGATTGGCAGGTTACCTTCAAAGCCGCCATGGTATGTACCTGAACGGAATTATGTTGGTTTCATCGATTTTAAATTTCTTAACCGCACAATTCCACGAAGGCAACGATTTGCCCTACATCTTGTTTTTGCCAACGTATGCTGCCTCCGCCTGGTTCCATAAGAAAATTGCGGATGACTTACAGGCTGATTTGGAAACTGCCGTTCAAGAAGCTCGAGAGTTCGCTTTGGGTGAATATTCGCTCGCTTTGATGCAAGGAAATACATTGAAAGATTCAGAGAAAGAAAAAATCGTCAAAAAGTTAGTTCGCCTTACCGGTCTTTCTGAAAAGTATATCCAAGGGACCAATTTACGAATAAATATTCACCGATTTTGCAAGGAGTTACTGCGCGATGAAGGTTACACCGTTGGCCGCTTTGACAGTCGTTATAAAGGGATTGACAAAGATACCGTCGGTGAAACACATGAAATAGACCCAAGCTTTACGGTAATCTTGGGCCCTTACACCTCCACCCTTTATGATTACCTTCGGCGCGAATTAAACTTCGAAACTGATCTCCCCTATGAGATTTTGAAATCACTATACCGTTCCTGGTCCTACGATACCTACCAAAATCAATACGTCAATACTGCGAAAGACTTGCGGCAGGGGTTGCAATTAAATCCTGAATTGAAAGTGATCGTCTGTAATGGGTACTATGATTTGGCAACGCCATTTTTAGCAACTGAATACACTTTCAGCCATATTCCCTTACCGGAAAATCTGCAATCAAATATCAAGATGACCTATTACGAAGCTGGGCATATGATGTACCTTCATAAACCCTCTTTAGAAAAGTTATCGGAAGATTTACATGTGTTTATTGAAGAATCTATTTAACAAATGGCGTAAAGTTAAACCATGGTTTTAATATAATAGATCAATCATTGAAACAATTAATCGTTCAAACTCGGCTAAAAAACCCTACTCTGGTATTGGTTTGGAAGATACTCTGTAAGTTACACTTGAATATACAAAGTATATATTGACAAACAATTAATTAATTATTACTCATCAGGGAATTTGATGGGAAATTAGTTCAAACCTTTAGGGAAACAAGCTTCATTTCTATCTCCTTTTTTTGAACCCCAGCGATTAATACTGGGGTTCAAAAAATTTAAAAGGCTAATTCTCAACTAAAACAATCCACAGGGTTGAAATATAAATAATATTTTGTTATGATGATGGTAACAGTCACGGGAACAATCACGGTATCGATAACGACGCGATAATAATCGAAAGTGGGCATAATGACTCAGGGCAAAAGAATTACCATTGCTGAAGTTGCTGAAAAAGCGGGGGTATCCAAACAAACAGTCTCCAGAGTGATCAATGAACGGCCAGATGTTGCCCCTGCTACGCGTGAGAAAATACAATCGATAATGCGGGCACTTGGATATTCGCCAGATCCAATAGCACGTTCAATGCGAGGGGTTACTGATACTCTTGCTATTCTTGCGCCTAACCTTTGCACCGAAGGAGTAGCAAGAATGGTTCATGCTACTCAGGTTGAAGCACGAAAACTTGGATATTATGTTTACTTACATACCTCATCTTCACAAATAGACTCCTCTTCATTACTACATGAAATAAACAATAGGCGCATAAGTGGATTAATAATTATTCAACTATTCAAAGATTGGGGAATTGAATTTTTCGAGTTGTCGCACGGTTTAAAAATTCCAATCATATGTATCAATTGCGCACCGTCGAATATATTCGTGCCATCAATATATTTGGATGATTTTTCAGCCGGCTTAATGGCTACCAATCACTTGCTTTCTTTAGGGCATACTTCAATCGCTACAGTGCTTGGGCCAGAAAATGATGACCGGTCAGTTGAAAGATACAATGGGTTTATAAAAGCCTTTGAACTACGCGGACTACCTGAAAATCGACACCTGGTTTTGCAAGGTGATTGGTCACCTGAATCAGGAAAAGTAGCTATCAAACGGTTACAAAGTTACAGTTACCAATTTTCGGCAATATTTGCACACAATGACTACATGGCATTAGGTGCTATTGATGGTCTTCGCGAGACCAATTTAAAAGTGCCAAATGACATATCAGTTGTTGGGTGTGATGATTTAGCGATATCTGCATATTTTAACCCGCCTTTGACAACGGTAAGGCTTCCCTATGATGAATTAGGACAAAAAGGGGTTCAGGTTTTAGTCGAAAACATAAAGAGCCATAATTCGGTACAAAGGAGTATAAAAATGGACCCCACATTGATTGTCAGAGAATCCTGTAAGCCATTCTTACCAAAAGCATTTTCATAACACTTTATTTTGGACATTATCACTTTATGAACCAATTCCAAATGCGCCATTTAGAAAAATTTTTCAGAAAAATTTATCATGCATCACCTGCGCTGTTTGTTTCTGCACCAGGAAGAATTAATTTGATTGGTGAACATACTGATTATTCAGAAGGTTTTGTGTTTCCTGCGGCAATTGACCGTTATATTTCGATTGCCTTCACGCCACGAACTGATACTATGCTTTCTGTCTATTCAATCGATTACAACCAGCAATTTAATATCAATTTACAAGAAACTTTCAAATCAGCAAAAGGTTGGACAGACTATATACTTGGGGTTGTCTGGGCGTTTAATAAAAATAATTTCAAATTAAGAGGATTTAATGGGGTAATTTCGGGCAACATCCCTATTGGTGCTGGACTATCTTCTTCTGCAGCTTTGCAGGTCGCCCTGGTTAAAGCTTTTCTTCTATCATCTTTCCTGGATTTATCACCTGTTGAAATTGCAAAATTGTGCCAGCAAAGTGAAGTTGAATGGATCGGTGTTGATGTAGGTATTATGGATCCATTGATTTCTAGTGCTGGTAAAGCTAATCATGCTCTCTTAATTGATTGTCGTTCATTAGAATTTGACCTTTCTAAAATTCCTGAAGGTATCGCTTTTGTCGTTCTTGACACAAATACCAGGCGTAAATTAACAACTTCGGATTATAACCTCAGACATAATGAAGTTGCTCAAGCCTCTATGTTTTTGGACGTCCCCCACCTTCGTGATGCATCAATTGATCTATTGCAGCAAAAAGAACGAGAAATGCCTCCCCAACTTTATCGGCGAGCTAAACATGTAATCTTTGAAAACCAAAGAGTTCACGAATTTCAATCAGCTATGCGAAACAACGATTTAATTCAAATGGGTAATTTAATAAATTCCAGTCACCGAAGTCTACGAGATGACTTCCAAGTTTCAACCTCTGAATTAGATTTGATAGTAAATTTAGCATTGAAGCAAGAGAACTGCTTAGCCGCCCGCTTAATGGGTGCCGGCTTTGGAGGATGTGCTTTGGCTTTACTAAGTGCAGACCAAGTAAAAAGTTTTTCTTCGAATATTTCATCAGCATACCAACAGGAAACCAACATAAAACCACATATTTTCGAAGTCTCTATTGCAGATGGCGTATCATGGGGTAAATTTGAAAATAGTTTTACTTTGGATTAAATTCGATTCCGTAGAAAAGACACACTAACCGATCAAGAAAACAATCACGAAACTAAAAGGTAAACGACCAATGAAACCCGCAAAACCCGATTATTTACAAAAAATGGCCCCCTGGCCAAGTTTGTTAAAGTTCAGCAACTCAATAAAACTTCAGGGCGATCTTAACCTGTTCTATTTTGAATCTGGTGAAAACAATTCAAAATCATTAATACTAATTCATGGCTTAGGTGATGAATCAGATACCTGGAGGCATGTATTTGCTCCTCTTGCAGACGATTACCACGTATTTGCGATTGATTTACCAGGTTTTGGACGTTCCGATAAGCCAAAAGTAGACTATACGCCTCCATTTATGATAAGCACGATTATTAATTTTATAGATCAATTAGAATTAAGTAATCCAATTCTCATGGGTAGTTCGTTGGGGGGTATGTTATCACACAGCATCGCAATAACGCATCCAGGAAAAGTCAAGGGCTTGGTTTTAGTCGGTGGAGCATTATTGCAACCAAAACCAACCCAAGATCTTGGCTTGAGATTAATGCAAATGCCTTTATTAGGTGAATGGTTATATACACGTCTTCGAAAAAACCCAGAGGCGGCCTTCGATTCTCTCAATAACGTTTACCATCAGCTTAGGTCACTCCCCAGAGCAGACCAAGATTTTCTTTTTACACGCGTGAATCAACGGGTATGGAGTAATGGACAACGACGAGCTTATTTTTCTACTCTCAGAAATATGATTCCATGGATGAGAGGAATACAGGGGTTACTCCCGCAAGAGCTTAACCGATTGTCCCTGCCTACCTTAATTGTGCGCGGCGAATTTGATATCTTATATTCACAAGAAAATGCAAAACAATTATTAGCAGTTCAACCAAATTCAATTTTAACGACAATCAAAAATGGGGGCCATTTACCCCACCAGGAATGCCCAACGAGTTTCTTAAAAGAGGTAAATCCTTGGCTAGCTGGTAATCTGTAAACAAAAAGAGCGGCTTGATGGCCGCTCTTTATCGTTAATGGCTGCTTTTTAGGCTTGTTTGTTGAGATAACGTTGGAAGCCCATTTGTTCGATTTGGTCAAGTTGTTCTTCGATCCAATCGATATGTTCTTCTTCATCTTGCAGAATGGATTCCAGCAACATTTTGGTGCCGTTATCGTTTAATTTCGAAGCCTGTGCGACTGCTTTATTATAAGCATCGATAGCTTCTTTTTCCGCCGCATGATCATTTTCTAACTGTTTTTTAACATCTTCGCCAATCATAATCTTCTTTAAATGCGAAACATCAGGCATACCCTCAAGGAATAGAATTCTCTCAATTAATTCCTCTGCATGCTTCATTTCCTGAATGGCTCGTTGCTCAATTACTTCATGCAATTTACCATATCCCCAATCGCCACACATCTCTGCGTGCAGGATATATTGATTAATCGCAGTGAGTTCGTCAGATAAAAGACTATTAAGTGTATCTAATAACTCAGGATGTCCCTTCATGTCATACCTTTCTCTCTATTAGTAGAATTTTGTTTACCTTGTTATTCTAATCGATTTTCTTCTCTCTAACAAGTGGATTTTTCAATTATTAAATATAGTTTTGATTAGTGCATTCAACATCTTTATAAAACGTGGATTCTTAGTCGGTAAACATTAATGCTTCTTGCAAAATTGCCTGAATAGCTGAGATGTTGGGAAGTAAGATGTTAGCACCTTCAGCAGTAATCCAGCTGGTTGTTTCATTTGGCCCGATCACAAAACGCCTGGCTTCATCGCTATTAATTTTCCCTGCAAATTTCATCAAGGGCATAATTTGATCAGGATTGATGTTGCTCTCAATAGACTGATCATAAACATACATCAATTGAGGTAATTTTAGCATTCCAGCGGGGCTAATGGCTTTATCAAAAATTGCTTTAGAAACCTCTTGAGTACGGCGCATTCGATCAAAATCACTTGAATTGTAACGCGCTCTGACGTACCATAAAGCCCATTCGCTATTCATTTTTACGGTCCCAGGTTCAACTTCACACCAATTATTCGGGTTCAGAGAAGATTCACATGCATCGCTTGTATATTTATCGGTGGTTATTTCTATTCCGCCCAGAATATCAACAATTTCGATGAAGCCCTGCATATTAGTCATAAGAAATTGGGTTGGGTACACACCAAAGTTGGTTTGCATTGTGTCTGCAAATAGTTGAAACCCACCCGTTTGCATAACGGTATTAATCCTTTGTTCGCCATACCCGGGAATAGACACCCATAAATCTCGTGGAAAAGATACCACACTCGATTGCTTTGTTTTACTATCTACTGCAACAAGCATAATTGTGTCTGTTCTAAAGCCGGCATCTGGTCGAAAATCAGACCCTAATACCATATATAAACGAACGCCATCAAAAGGCTCAAGGTCAACAACACCGGGATTCACGGCTGGTTTTTCACCCAGCAAATAAGAATCCTCTCGGTCGCCGTCTAAAAGTTGAAAGATAGGCAGTTGAGATCGGAATAATGTTGCACCAAGATAAATCATTATTGAAGAAACAAGACACACAACAAACAGCAGCGATAAAAACACCAGCTGTTTCCGTGCGCGTTTATTATTTTCTCGCATTTTTACTTATCTCCAAACGTTCTCTCTTTTGGTTTATTTCTTTCATCAAAGACGTATTTATACCTTATTTTAATAAAACAGGAAGATAGAATAATTTCTTTATGGTTTTCAATCAAGATCAATTAAAATCAAAATAAGGTCATTTACATTGGTACCTGTTGCACCGGTTTTAATTAGTCCGCCAATTTTCTCAAAAAAGTGATAAGAATTACTATCTTTTATTGTGTCTTCTAATGATAACCCTAAAACATTAACCGCTTCATCGTAAACATTTCCATCAATGACAGCGCCTGCGGCGTCAGTTGGACCATCTTCGCCATCTGTAGCAAAGGAGGTAAATAAAATTCCTTCTTTTCCTGCGATTTTTGAAACCATTCTTAATGCTAAATCCATATTCCGACCACCTAACCCATCTCCAGTGACTAATACGGTGGGTTCTCCCCCAAAAATTAGACAGAGTGGTTTAGCCAGAGGGCTACCTGTTTTCAATTCAGCGTCAATTTTGGTTTGCAGATAATCTGCAACTTGATCAGTCCGCTCGGTAATTTCAGTAGTTAGAACTTTTGCCTGGTAACCACATTTCTCTGCATATCCTCGAGCAGCCTTAGCCGCTATTAAATTTGAACCAATTAAATGATAATCTATTAAAATATTATGAGGATTTTCTGGCTTTAAAGTTTCAGGAAAATCTCCTGCATATCCTTGTTCTAAACTTCTAATTATTCCGAGAGGGACACGATCGAAAATTTTATAGCGTTGCAATACTTCAATGGCATCTTTATAAGTTGTTGGGTCAGGAACTGTTGGCCCAGAGGCTATAACATCTAATCGGTCACCTATCACGTCTGAAAGAATTATGGTTTCAACAACAGCAGGTTGCAATCGCTGTGCTAACCGTCCCCCTTTTACCAGGTCAAGGTGCTTTCTCAATGTATTAATTTCATAAATACCCGCACCGCATTGTAACAACGATTGTGTTAAGAATTGAAGATCCTCCAAGCTAACACCCTGAACTGGCTTTGTAAACAAAGCTGACCCCCCTCCTGATACCAACACAAATACAAAATCTTTCTCGGTAAATTCAGGTAGGCTGTTCAACATTATTTGGGTTGATTTAACCGAATCTTGGTTAGGAATTGGGTGCCCTCCTATTAAAATTGTAAAGTTGTCATAATCCTTTGCGACAGAAAGAAATTTTTCATCTTTTGTAATTACCATTGCATCGTTAATTTTTTTGCCTAACTTGTCGAGCAACGCTTGTGCCATCGGAACCGATGCTTTTCCAAAGCCAATTACATAAATTCGGTCAATGTTATTAAGATCAATTACTTTGGTATTAAAATTTAAATGATGCTCATGAAGGTTAATCATATTAGAAACGCTTACATAAGGATCAACAGCATAGATTGCATGGGCTAAAATTTCACAAGCATCCTCACCAATTTTCTTATTTCGGCAAAAGATTTTATTAGAAAATAACCTAGATGAGAATTTTTGCTTCGCAAAATGATCAGTCACGATAAACCTCACGATTCATAAGATATTTGTCACAGCCTGTGATTCATACATAAATTATAAGGTACAATTGCCCTTGGTAAATTTACCATTAACATGAGAAAATCTTAAAATTTATGAAAATTGTATTCTTAGGAGGAACACGTGGATGAAGTATTGACCAGCCTAATAAGGCCAAAGAGCATTGCTATCGTTGGTGCCTCGGGGACGCCGGGCAAAATTGGGCACACCGTAGTAAAAAATTTAATCGAAAGTGGCTATGAAGGGGATATCTATCCCATCAATCCGACTGCAGATGAAATTTTAGGGCTAAAAGTGTTCAAATCTGTTTTGGATGTTTCTGGCGAGATTGAAGCAGCAGTTGTCACAGTCCCCGCGAAATTTGTTATCGATGTCGTCAAGGAATGCGGTGAAAAAGCCGTTAAAGGTATTATTCTGATTACATCCGGATTTTCAGAAGTTGGCGAAAAGGAATTGGAAAAAGAATTAGTTGCCACAGCACAAAGTTATGGAATCCGTATTTTAGGTCCAAATATCGTCGGTACACTATCGAATTCAGACAAATTAAATGCATCTTTTGCACCATTCCTCCCACTTGATGGCTCTGCATCTTTGGTTTCTCAAAGTGGTGCCTTGCTCATTGCGATCGACGCTATTACTTATACTCGTAGAATTGGCTTTGACAAATTAATTTCAATTGGCAACATGTCTGATGTTGATTTTGCCGATTTAGTCGCCTGGCTAAACGAAGATGAAAACACCAAATGCATCACGCTATATATCGAGGGGCTAACTGACGGAAAACACTTTTTAAAAGAATGTGCAAATGCAAAAAAACCCATTGTTGCGTTAAAAGCTGGTGTCTCTGAGCATGGTGCAGCAGCTGCAGCTTCACATACGGGTTCTTTAGCTGGTGCCCAAAAGGTTTATAGTGCTGCTTTTGAACAGGCAGGGATCATTCAAGCTACAGATCTCAGCGACCTTTTCAACACCACTTTAGCTCTCTCTTTACAACCTCCTATGAGGGGTGACAACCTTTTAGTTGTTACTAACGGCGGCGGTGTGGGCGTTTTGGCAACAGATTCTGCAGAACAAGTTGGTATCCCGA
This sequence comes from uncultured Candidatus Brevefilum sp., assembly GCA_964411385.1. Classification (GTDB taxonomy): domain Bacteria; phylum Chloroflexota; class Anaerolineae; order Anaerolineales; family Anaerolineaceae; genus Brevifilum. Next base: position 115,424 of record CAYPKT010000006.1, read on the forward strand.
TGAAATTTGCACCTGAAGCTGTTCAAGAAGAATTAAAAAAGCATATGCCTTCCTTTGGTTCTGCAAAAAACCCTGTAGACCTTACTGGTATGGCAGGTAATGAATGGTATTTCGATTCTACAAAATTTGCCTATGCGCACGATTGGGTCGATGGCCTTGTCGTTTTATATTGCGAAACTGCGATCACCAATCCTTTAGAAATTGCTCAAGCTATTCAACGCGCTATTGAAGAAACTGGCATTAATGATAAGCCCGTTACTGTATCATTTGTTGGCGGGAAGCGTTCAGATGAAGCTATGCAATGGCTGGTTGAAAAGGGTATTCCTGCATACAATGACCCTGACCTGGCTGTCAAAGCGATGGGAACCTTACGCAACTATGCACGTCTCCAGGCAAGGAAAAACGAACCCATTGAAAATAATCACCAGGTTGATAAACAAACAGCTCTAAACATAATCAATTCTGTCCGCGCAGATGGACGAACCTATTTAACAGAAATCGAATCCAAAGCAATCTTTCGGGCTTATGGACTGCCTGTTGGTCAAGTTGAACTTGCAACGAGTGAAGAAGATGCTGTTAACATTGCCAACAAGGTTGGCTTTCCCCTCGTGATGAAAATCGTCTCACCAGATATCTTACATAAATCTGATGCTGGTGGTGTGAAAGTCAATATCAAGGATGAAGCAGGTGTTCGTGAAGCACACCAAACGATTTTAGCGAATGCTAAAGCGTATAAAGAAGACGCAAATATTTACGGGGTTCTGGTTCAGGAGATGGCAGATTGGGGAACCGAGACTATTGTGGGTTCAGTAAATGATCCAACTTTTGGTCAAACCATTATGTTCGGCCTCGGCGGTATCTTTGTTGAAGTGTTAAAAGACGTCACCTTTAGAGTTGCCCCTATCTCTCAAAAAGAAGCTGAGATTATGCTTGATGATATTCGAGGCGCTCGTATTTTAGACGGAGTGCGAGGCGAAGCACCAAAGGACAAAAAAGCACTTGCAGATGTTTTATCAAAATTCGCTTTTATGATCGATGATCTCGGCGATGAAATCCAGGAGTCAGATGCTAACCCGATTTTGGTTTATGATGAAGGAAAAGGTGTCCAGGCAGTCGACGCACGAATTATTTTAACTAATAAATAATTTGGGGTTGCTTTACACGCTAATCACGGCCCATCATATGTTTTATAAAATATATGGTGGGCCCCTAATTTACTACATGATTAATTCTCATTCGAAATTAATGGAATAAGAATTATAAACTTGCGTCAGGTTCAAGCCTACAATAATAAATTCAATTTGAAAGGTGGAAAAAATGAAACATTATTTACTCGACATGAACGGCGTTTTGGTCCAAGGAAAACAAATGATCCCGGGGGCAGATGAATTTATCAATAAATTAATTGATCAAAAAAGGAAATTTTTGCTACTTACGAATAATTCATTATCAACGCCCAACGAGCTTGCCAAACGTCTTCATCATATTGGGTTACAAATTAAAGAAGAGCAGATTTTTTCTTCTGCTTTAGCCACAGCTGCATTCTTAAATAAACAGCGTCCCAAGGGAAAAGCTTTCGTTTTAGGAGAAAGCGGACTTATCCAAGCTCTTGAAGAAATTGGTTACAACCTTACCGACAATGACCCCGATTATGTCGTGTTGGGTGAGACACTCTCCTATGATTTCGAAATGACAAAAAAAGCGATAAGATTAATTCATTATAAAGGGGCCCGGTTTATTGCGACCAATCCAGATCCAGCAATAACCGATGAAGGCGGCTTAGTTCCTTCTTGCGGAGCAATGGCGGCATTAATTGAAAAAGTCACAGGGGTATCGCCCATTTTTATTGGCAAACCTAACCCACTGATGATGCGCACTGCACTCAACTACCTTGATGTTCAACCTGAAAAAACCATCATGGTTGGCGACACAATGGGTACCGATATTGCTGCAGGCGTCACAAATGGTTTAGAAACAATTTTAGTGCTTAGTGGCGTAACTAAAAAAGAAGATATTGATAAGTATCCTTTTTTGCCTACCTACACCATGAACTCCGTTGCTGAGATTGAACCTATGGATTTAGATAATTGACACCTGGATTTCTGCGGATATAATTCTATAATATGATAAATAAGACCATATCACGCAGGAAATTCTTTAAATTGTCTGCTTTGAGTTTAGGAGCGCTTGCATTCAACCCCATGCGTTCTTCAGCACAATCATCATTACAGCCTAAACTTGTTAGAGTAAGCGGAACTGGAAATATAAAATCGGTGAGTATCCATCGCATGCCCGATGAAGAAAGCGTTATTCTTTACCAAAGGATGAAGGACGACATCATTAACGTGTATGATGAGATCGAATCTGAATTTGGGCCAGAATATAACCCTATCTGGTATCGCGTATGGGGTGGATATGTTCACCGTAAATGGTTGGTTGAAGTCAAAAATATTTTAAATCCCCTCACCGATACTATACATGAAGATGGTCAATTGGGTGAGATCACAGTCCCTTTTACAAGAGCAATGAAATATACACCTCAGTATGGATGGGAACCGGTTTATCGCATGTATTATCAAACATTACATTGGGTGCGAGATATTGTCGAAGGCCCAGATGGCCGCCCCTGGTACCAGCTTCAAGATCAATTATTAAAAATAAAATACGCCATCCCAGCTGAGCATATGCGCATGTTAGCCGATGAAGAATTCGCACCGATCTCCCCAGATGTTCCGGATGGTGAAAAACGTGTTGAAATTTCAATAGCAGGGCAAACCTTGACAGCCTTCGAAGGTGATCAACAGGTCTTTCATGCCAAAGTTTCAACTGGCCCAACCCGTGGTGTAGCACAAACACCCATCGGGAAATTTGTAATCGACCCCAAACACCCGTCAAAACATATGGGAGATGGGCAAATAACTTCTGATATATTTGCATATGAACTTGTCGGTGTCCCCTGGTGCTGCTTTTTTGATTGGGAAGGCGGAATTGCTACCCATGGCACTTACTGGCATAATAATTTTGGCACACCAATGAGCCGTGGGTGTGTTAATATGCGCAATCATGAGGCAAACTGGCTCTTCAGATGGACAACGCCTTACCCTAACCCACAAGGTTGGGTGATCAATGGGCGCGGCACGCGCGTTATCGTAACCTAATTAAACGAACATCATAAATGCCTGGTTGGCTAACATCACGCCGCGCCTGGTTAATTTAAGTGTGCCTCCTTCTCTTTTAGTTCGCCTTACCAATCCCCAAGATTCTAATTTTTGGATTTCATCCTGGAAAACTTGATACATGGAACAACCATGCATTTTGTGGAATCTATTTTCATTGACTCCTTCATCAACCAAACGTAGACCAAGCCACATCGTGTCTTTCATTTGGATCATTTTATCAACCTTATTTATATTTATTGTGCTGGCGGTTTCAGGAAGTCGAAAATGTAAATGTCCAAATTTCTGCATACGATTAATATAACGCGAGATTGTCTTTACATTCTCAGTTCGTACACCATTTAGATAACCATGGGCGCCTGCGCCAATGCCTATATAGGGAAGGTTGTACCAATACTGAAGGTTATGTACACATCGATAATCTTTATCTGTTTCCTCTTTTGCCCAGTTCGAGATCTCATAATGTTTATAGCCCGTCTTGTTTAACATTTTAATCGTTTCTTCAAACATGTCCGCTTCAAGATCCTGGTCTTGAGTGGCGATTAATCCTTTTTGATGCCAGCGGTATAATGGCGTTCTTGGTTCAATAATCAATGAATAAATCGAAAAATGTTCAGGGTTCAATTCAATTGCTCGAGTCAAATTAAACCCCCATGAATCTAAATCTTGCCATGGAAGGTTAAAAATTAAATCTAAATTGATGTTGTCAAATCCTGCTTTTCGAGCGTTTTTCACCGATTCAAGAACGTCAAAAATGTTATGCGTGCGATCTAAACGTTTGAGATCAAAAGAATCGGTGGATTGTACACCAATGCTCAAACGATTGAACCCTATTTGTTTCAATTCATCCAAGTATGGTAAAGAAAGCGTTCCTGGGTTTGCTTCTAAGCTTATTTCAGCTTTTGGAAGAATATTAAATGACTTATGAATGGCATTGAAGATTTGTTTGTACAAATTCGGTGAAAGTAATGATGGTGTTCCTCCTCCGAAATAAATTGTGTGCACATCATCGCTTTCTAAATATTCGCTGGCAATGCGAATTTCTTTTATAAGTGCATCCACATAATCAGAAATTAATGCCATTTTGCTTGTGTATGTGTTAAAATCACAATAATGACAGCGTCGCTTGCAAAAAGGAATATGAATGTATAAACTGGTATTCATCCTTGTATTTATACCACCTCCACAAATTTATTATTCAATATCAAAAACCACTTTGCATAAAAATTAATGCATGGGGTATACTAGTCCAGAATTATTATGAGACAAGATAAAAAAACATCTTCAACAAAATTATGTCCAGTTTGCGGAACACGATTGAGTGAATCGGCAACTCGGTGCCTGGTATGTGGAACCGAACTTGAACAAAAGACGGATCCAAAAAAGGGTTCTGAAATTCGAGCGAAGAGACTACCTGAAATTACTTTGAGTCTCCCTGCTGCTTTGGGATTATTGGCGTTATTCTTAACCTTGGGTGCAGTTTTAATTTTCCTGGTGTTAAATTCTGGCAAAGGGGAAGATGTATCTAATCTTTTACCTACTGACACCCCAACTGTCAGCCCGACGGTTACAGAAACACCTACCATTACTCTCACTTCAACACCAGAGGCAACTTGGACGCCTTTACCGCCAATAGAATACCCCGTAAAACCTGGGGATTCTTGCCCTGGGATTGCTGCCGCTTTTAACGTCTCTGTCCAAAGCATTATTTTGGAAAACAACCTCTCTGCAGATTGTACACTGTATGAGGACACGGTATTAATGATCCCTCAACCAACGCCTACTGCTTCTCCCCAACCAACCGCTACCATGAGCGATGCTGAAAAAACAGAAGTAGCTTGCGAAACCGTAAATTACACAGTACAGGCAGATGACACGCTAAGCTCAATTGCTGCCACCTACAATGTCACCATGGAAACGATCCGTGAATATAACGGATTAATCAGCGATACTGTTTATGAAGGTCAACCTTTAGGGATTCCTTTATGCTTACGCAAGCCTACAGCCGGGCCAACGCCTACCCCGACACAATTGCCTCCCTATCCAGCACCAAACTTACTCCTCCCTGCTGATGGCGCATCCTTTGTGTCGGCAACTGATGTCATTACGCTGCAATGGGCAGCACCAGGGGCATTAGAGCTTAATGAAGCCTACGCTGTGGTGATTACTGATTTAACCAGCGATGGCGTAGTGACTGAAACCGAATACGTTAAAGATACATCTTATATCGTACCGCCCAGCTTTGTACCCAAAGAAGCTAAACCTCATGTTTTCCGTTGGTCTGTTTATATTGTTCGTCAAATTGGTGACGATGAAAATAGCAATTGGCAGGTTGCTGGAAATGTGAGCCAGGAGCGCGTTTTTGCTTGGATGGGTTCAAATCCTAACCCTTAATTAAATAATGCTATAAATAAATAAAGCCGGAAATTTTCCGGCTTTTTTATTTATTACATACGAAAGCTAATTAATTTTCCAGATTCTCTAAATATCTGGTAGCATGAATTGCCGCAGCTGCCCCCATCCCTGCGGATGTAATGACTTGCCTAAAATGGGGGTCTGCAATTTCTCCACCAGCGAAAACTCCAGGTACGCTCGTTTCCATCATGGCATCAACAACAATGTAACCTTGATCATCCAAAACCAATTGGTCTTCAAATAGCTCTGAATTAGGTAAGTGCCCAATTGAAATAAATACTGCATCAATATCTTTATTCGTTTCTACACCGGTTTTTACATTTTTAATTCTTACGCTTTTTACAGCATCTTCACCGTTGATCTCTTCGATCACAGAATCCCAAATAAAATGGATTTTTGGGTTCTCAAAGGCTCGTTTTTGCAGCAAAGGCCCAGCCCTAAGGCTATCTCTACGATGAACAATTGATACCGACTTTGCAAACCGGGTTAAAAATATTCCTTCTTCCACAGCACTATCACCACCGCCAACCACAATAATATCTTTTTCTTTAAAGAACCAACCATCACAAGTCGCACAATAAGAAACACCTCGTCCGGTTAATTCTTTTTCTCCTGGAACATCCAGTTTTTTTGGTGACGCGCCTGTAGAGATGATCAAGCTTTTTGCATAATATTCTTGACTGTAAGTTTTTACCACGAAAGGTTTTTGATTTAGATCTACACTTGTTGCTACATCAATTAATATTTCTGCTCCGAATTTTTCTGCTTGGGTCTGGAATAACATTCCTAATTCACTGCCACCCACGCCATCGGGAAACCCTGGGTAATTTTCAATCGTGTCTGTGGTGGACGCTTGACCATAAATTGTCATGCCGGTTAGCAGCAAGGGTTTTAATTCGGCTCGGGCAGCATAAAGGGCTGCAGTTAATCCAGCCGGCCCCGAACCAATGATGATGACATCATGTTCTTTATTTGTATCAACAATTTCTTCTGTCATATTTTTATTATCTCCTTCAACCTATGATTAGATGTACATTTTCCTTTTTCGTTACACGCATCATTAATTATCGATAACTTGTACTTCAAGGTCAACCTCTCAACGTCTAATTTATCCTGAATTTCAATTTCCCAAATGATCAAATATAGCATATAATCAAAACAAATTTACAAAAAGAGGATTGCCATGACCGACAAGAAAAATATCGCCATTGAATATTTTCAAACTCATAAAGATGAATTATTCCAAAATTTATTAGAACTCCTACGGATTCCATCGATCTCTACTGATGAATCTAAAAAAGACGAAATTAAAAAATCAGCAAATCTTTTGGTCAACAAATTAACTGATCTTGGGTTTGACAATGTAAAAGCTTATCCAACCTCGGTTCATCCAATTGTATTCGCTGAAAAAATAGTTAATCCTCAAAAACCCACAGTATTAATTTATGGGCATTATGATGTTCAACCTCCAGACCCACTTGATGCCTGGGAATCTGCCCCTTTTGACCCCCAAATTAGAGGTGAATATCTCTTCGCTCGAGGGGCAGCAGACATGAAGGGCCAAGTGTGGGCAAACCTTACCGCAATGGAAGCTATTTTAAAAACTACAGATTTACCAGTAAACATCAAGTTTTTATTAGAAGGCGAGGAAGAAATCGGTTCACCAAGTTTAGATGGCTTTTTAGAAGAACATAAATCACTTTTAAAAAGCGACATTGTTTTAAACTCAGACGCAACCATGCTTGCCCCAGACAAACCTACGGTCATTTATGGATTAAGAGGGTTAGCATACTTTGAATTGAGGATTTTCGGACCGAAGGCAGATCTTCACTCTGGCGTATTCGGTGGAGTTGTCGACAATCCCGCTAATGTTCTTTCCAGGCTGATTGCCGGCATGCATAATGAGCAAGGCCAAGTAACCCTTCCCGGTTTCTATGACCAAGTCAGAAAAATTACGCCCGAAGAGTCTTCTGGTTTAGCCAGAATTGGCATGGATGAAGATTTCTTCAAAACATTTACTGGTGTAAAAGTATTGGGAGGAGATGTTAATTTTCCACCTGTTGAGCGAAACTGTGCCAGGCCAACGCTGGATGTAAACGGCTTATATTCAGGTTATATTGAAAAAGGAGCGAAAACGATCATTCCTTCTTACGCCATGGCAAAAATTTCGACACGCTTAGTTCCTGATCAAGAACCTGAAAAAATTTTAGAAAGTTTAAAGGCTTACATCACTGCTAACATCCCTGATACTGTCACGTGGGAATTAGATTTTCTTTCGGGCGCAGCTGCATATCTGGCTGAAGAACAGGTACCAGGTCTTGATTTATTCATAAACGCCCTTCAAGAAACATGGGGAGTGGAACCTTTCAAAAAACGTGAGGGCGGCTCAATCCCTGTGGCAACATCTATGAAAAATATCCTTGAAATCGATTCGATTATTACCGGTTTTAACTTGCCGGGTGATCAAATCCATTCTCCTAACGAGAGAATTCACCTGCCTACTCTTCAAAATGGCGTCGAAGCTCTTATTAGATTCTACCTAAGTTTCTAATAGAGCTTGAGGATTTATAAAATGCCAAAAAACGAGAGAATGCCAGCATATGGCGGACAAGCAGTCATTGAAGGTGTTTTAATGCGAGGGAAGTACTCGCTTGCCATGGCAAACCGTGCGCCAAATCAAGAAATTGTCGTCACACAAGAAGACTTAACTGGAATTTACACCACCAACCTCGCAAAAATCCCTTTTTTGCGAGGTCTGATTGGTCTTTGGGATGCTATGGGCTTAGGGATCAAATATCTAACTGTGGCGGCAAACATACAAACCGGCGACGATGAAAAGATCGAAGGACCAATGCTCTACATTACCCTCGGTATTTCATTGCTATTAGGGGTTGGACTATTTTTTCTTTTACCAGCCCTCATTTCAGGGTTACTGGCAAAAATAATTACCATGTCTAATTGGACCAGCAATCTATTAGAAGGTTTGATCCGGTTGGCACTGCTTATCGCCTATTTATGGGTAATTGGCAGAACGCCAGATATCAAACGGGTTTTTATGTACCACGGTGCTGAACATAAAACAATTAACGCCTACGAAAGTGGAGCTGAATTATCTGTTGAAACCGTCAAAACCTATCCATTACAGCACCCGCGCTGTGGAACTTCGTTTATTTTAACGCTGGTTCTGCTTTCAATTTTAATTTTCACATTGCTCGGACCGCTCCCTCTACACTGGCGTTTATTGTCTCGTTTACTCATGGTCCCCGTTTTAGCCAGTCTGGCATATGAATATATTCGTCTACTCTCGAAACATATTGATAATCCATTTGTAAAATTGTTGATTAAGCCAAACCTTGCCCTTCAAAACATGACAACCAGAGAACCCACGGACGACATGTTAGAAGTTTCTATTTTGGCATTCAAAACCATGGAAGCTTTAGAATTTCAAAACGAGGTAATAGATACAATAACGCCTTAATCAGGAGTTGGAGGTAATTGAAACCGGCGTATATTTTATTATTTGGTGTGTTAATAGGGTTGTTAGCTGCTGGGCTAATTTTAATTATCGCCCTTCCAGAACGTGGTGAGCCAATTGTTCTTAACCCAGCTCCCACATCGACGATGACGCCCCTTCCAAAACCCACTCAAACACCTGCACCGATCCAAGTGCTTATTGAAGGGCAGGTTCTGGTTCCAGGCAAGTATTTGATTGACAAAAATGCAAGGTTATCAGATTTAATTTCACGCGCCGGAGGAGTCACAAACGAGGCTGACACGATTCGTATCAATACTGTTTTAAGGGTTTACGATGGCGATTACATTTACATTCCAGCCATCGGTGAAGATATACCTGATACCGCTTGCAACGCTCCAGGTAAAAGTAATAAAAATAGCCAATTAAATTTTGATTATCCTATTGATATCAATAGTTCGTCAGCAGAAGCACTTGAATCTCTTCCAGGAATTGGCCCAGCTAAAGCAATTGACATCATCACCTACCGTGAGGAAGTACAACTTTTTAATTCAATTGAAGACCTTTTGAATGTACCTGGAATTGGTCAGGCCACTTTTGAATCTTTGCGTGAATTAATAAAGGTTGACTGAAATTTGATAACAAGATACCACGTTGAAATTACCAAAAAGGCTTTGGGGGAAATCTTCTCAAAAGAAGTACTTAAAACCATCATTTATGCTAATGTAAAGCAAGATCGTTTAGAAAATACATTTGGGCATGACTATATCCATTTCGACGGAAGTTCTTTTCAAGATGGTTTTAAATATATATTGGATCAAGAACAGCAGGTGGCAGACAATTTAAAAATTGGTGCTTATAAAAAGGCACAAATGGCATTTGGAAGGATTACCCATTCTTGGCAAGATTTATATAGCCATAGTAATTATGTAAACTTATGGTCGCAGGAAAACCCTGATCACTTACCAGAAGGCATTATCGTAAATGATCAGAAATTCTTTGCCCACCCAGATTTCACATCAGGGAAAAATTATGGTGTCATTGAATTTATCGCGATGGTGCCTTTGCTTACCTGGTTTGTCTCGCCATTTATGCCGGCTGATTCACATGCGAAAATGAATCTCGATAGCCCTGCTTCGGGACCGATGTTTAGTTATGCTTATTGGGCTGCTTTTTATGCCACACGAATAGCTTATGAACAGCTGATAAGCAAGCTGTTAAGCTTGGGGATGAGCCCAGAAGTAATATTGTTTTTTAATGAAAAAACAAAGTAAAGGTATAATTGCCTCAGCGCTGACAATATTAAAAACAATACTGGGCCATTGCTTGTAATAATGACAAACACCTTTACAAAATAATAAAAACAGGTGAAATGGCTGGTCTAATTAAATCATATTGTTAGCTCATCGGTTAAATTTTAATAGATGGATAATTTTGAGCTAAAAACTACAGTAAATCGATGAAAAATATTTTGAATATAAAAAAGCACATCGCACAAACCGCCATTCTAAAAATAATTATTTTGGTTGTTGCGTCTGTGGTTACTTTTTACATGTTGATTCTTCCTGGAGCTTTTAAGAGATCATCCTTTCCAATGCAAATTGGTGATGTTGCCTCGCAAGATATCCTCGCTCCCTATACACTTACCTTTGAAAGTGATATTTTAACTAAACGCGCTATTCAAGAAGCTGGGAATTCAATCAGTCCAATATACTTGCCACCAGATTTAAGCATTGGTCGGCACCAAGTAGAAAATTTACGCACGGTTTTATATTATATTTCCATCATCCGGCAAGATATATATTCAAGTATCGATGAAAAAATATCTGATATCGAAGCCATAGATGGTTTATATCTTTATGATGAAACAATCATTCAAATCCTTCAATTGAATGATGCCCGTTGGAATGCAATCGAAGGGGAAGCAACCAAAGTTCTTGAACAAATCATGCGAAATACGCTACGGGAAGGCGACATCGAGGGAGCAATTGCTAACATCCCATCTTTAATTGACTTTTCATTCCACGAAGAAAGTGCAGGTTTAGTTGTTACCCTTGTTAAACCCTTTATCATACCTAATAGTATTTTTAGCGATGAATTGACTGATAAAGCAATTATGGACGCCCAGCAATCAGTTGAGCCAGTCTTTCGGTCTTTTGTTTTTGGTGAAACACTTGTAAGGTTGGGACAGGTTATTCGTGACGTTGACTGGGAAGCGCTGCAACATTTTGGGTTAATTCAACCAAATCCAAGAAACGAAGACACAATTGGCGCAGGGATATTTACATTATTATTGTCTTTTTTAATTTTCTTGTATTTTACCATCCGAAAAGAAGCCAGCGAATTAACGGTAAAAACAATATTTTTAATATCGATATTTTATTTATCTATTTTAGGGATTGCTCGATTCTTTGTGGTCGAACGGACTATTTTGCCTTATATTTATCCATTAGCAGCTTTTGGGTTAACTTTATCAGTAATTATCAATTTCGAATTCGCCTTGTTCTTTTCGTTGATATTAGGCGTTTTAACTGCTTACGGGATGCCGAATGGATTCGATTTAACGATCTTCTATATTATTCCCGCTATTATTGGGATGCTTGTTCTTGGGAAAGCTAAGCGGATTGGGTCTTTTTTTCTTACTGGATTGGCAGTTGGTTTTGCCGGCGTAGGGATTATTTTAAGCTATCGATTGCCCGACGCAGTAACGGATTGGATCGGTATAGCAACTTTATCTGGTGTATCTATATTCAATGGCATTGCATCCGCAAGTTTAACGTTATTATTCCAATATATTTTCTCGCAATTCCTGGGGATTACGACCTCACTTCAACTTTTAGATCTCTCAAGACCAGATCATCCATTATTACAATTAATGCTCCGCAATGCACCGGGCAGTTATCAGCATTCACTTCAAGTTGCAAATCTCGCAGAACAAGGTGCGGAAGCTATCGGGGCCGATGGGCTGTTAGTACGCGTCGGTGCCATTTACCACGATTGTGGGAAACTAACCAACCCTCATTTCTTCATTGAAAATCAAATTCAAAATGAAATTAATCCTCATGACAGCCTTGACCCCTATTTAAGTTCTCAGACAATTATTAACCACGTCTCGGATGGTGTAAACCTTGCAAAAAAATATCGGTTGCCAAATCGGGTAGTCGATTTCATAAAAGAGCACCACGGGACCATGCATACCCATTATCAATATACAAAAGCGGTTGAAGGTGTTTCTAGCCCAGATCAAGTTGACTTAAATCTGTTCACTTATCCCGGGCCAAGGCCTCAATCAAGAGAAACTGCGCTTTTAATGTTAGCCGATGGCACAGAAGCGCGCACCAGGGCTGAAAGGCCAAAGGATGAAGCCGAATTAAAGTCGTTAATTAATACCGTAGTAAATTTTTATTCCCAAAATAATCAGTTAGATGACACAAACCTCACGCTAAAAGACTTGCAGATCATCAAAGAATCTTTTTTCTATACCCTTAAGGGATCATATCACCCCCGTGTAAAATATCCAGAACTGACACAACCCAAAGCCTTACTGGATGAGAGTTCTAAAATTAGAAATGAGCTATTGCAATGACAGTTAACATTATTTTCGAAGAACCATCATTAGCAGATAAAGAGTTAGAGCTTTTAAAAAAGGCTGTGCATTTAGTACTGGAAAAGAATAATCGTTTAGATGTCGATGTAACCCTAATTATTACAGACGACAAACACATTCAACAACTCAATAAAGATTATCGTGGAATTTCATCGCCAACGGATGTTTTGTCATTTGAACAAAATTTCATTGATCCAGAAACTGAAACATTTTATTTAGGCGATATTATCATATCGATAGAGCAAGCTCAAAAACAAGCTCATCAGGCACAGCATTCTCTCCTCAGTGAATGTGCTCTTTTAGCAATCCACGGGACTTTACACCTTCTGGGTTTTGACCACACGAGTGTTGAAGAAGAAAAAGCCATGTGGGAAGAGCAAAATAATTTGTTAGCACATTTTTTATCTAATTTACCAGAAAGGTCCAAATGAAATATAAACATGAAACTCGCAAAACCAGCGCTTTATTATCTTTGATTGCCATTATAGGAATCCTATTTTCGATTATTGGTATAGGACTAACCTGGTACATTACACCAAAAGTTCAAGGGTCAGTAACTTTACTAATAGATATCCTTGACCAGACGTTGACCAACACAAATGATGCTTTAATTGTTGTTAAAAACGCCCTTGAAAGCACTAACGAAAATTTAAATGTGATTGGGAACACCTTAGAAACATTACCTGACACTATTGAAAACATCTCAAATTCTTTACAATCCTCAGCTGATTTAATTGGAGGAGAATTAAAAGATACCATTATCGACACACAAACAGCTTTGTCTTCAGCTGCCTCCAGCGCAGGGTTAATTGATAACACATTGAAATTCATTGCAGCAATTCCCCTGCTTGGCGCCGATTACCGTCCTGAAGTCCCACTAAGCGTCAGTTTAAAAAGCGTAGCTGAAAGTTTGGATGGTATTCCTGAATCCTTTGTTGAAATACAAACATTCATTAACGATTCAGGAGAAAGTTTAGTGCAGTTAAAATCTGATGCAACTGACCTTTCGAATAGCGTTCGGGAATTTGATTCTGTTATAAAAGACGCACAGAAAGTTGTCATGGAATACAACCAAATTGTTGAAAATCTGCAAGAACAATTAACGAATTTACGATCGTTCTCTTCAAATTTCCTACTAATCGTTGGCATTCTCGCAAGTTTTGGTTTTTTTCTTTTAGGGATATCTCAATTTTCTATCTTCAAACTTCAAAATATAGAGAAATCAACTCTCAAAGAAACGGAACAACAATTTGATAATCAAGATGATAAAACAAACCATTAAATTCTTTAAAACCGAAAGGATAAACGTATGAAACATTTTTTAGACATAGCTGATTATTCGGCAAGTGATTTACAAAAATTGTTAGATTTGGGGATTAAGCTCAAAAAAGAGCAAAAGAAGGGAGAGTTTAGATCAATATTTAAAAATAAAGTGCTGGCAATGGTTTTCCAAAAGCCCAGTTTGCGCACCAGAATCAGTTTTGATATGGCTATGCGTACGCTTGGTGGTGACGCACTTTATCTTTCACCTCAGGAGATCGGTCTAGGACAACGCGAATCCATCCCTGATGTAGCTCGCGTATTATCTGGATATGTTGATGTCATTATGGCAAGAGTATTTGACCATGCACACGTTTTGGAACTTGCTGAATGGTCTTCGGTCCCGGTGATTAATGGGTTGAGTGATTACAACCACCCCTGTCAGGCTATGGCAGATGCTATGACGATCATTGAAGAATTTGGATCAATGAAGGGTAAAAAGGTTGCTTATGTTGGGGACGGCAATAATGTTGCAATTTCGCTAATGAAAGTGACTACGAAGCTCGGTGGTAATTTCGTAATTGCAAATCCAGAGCACTATGGTATCCCGGAAGAGGTCATTAACCAGTCGCTTGAATTCGCTAAACAATCTGGTGGGTCCGTTACTGTCTATCGCAGCCCAGAGGATGCCGCTAAAGATGCCGATGCTCTTTATACAGACACATGGATAAGCATGGGGCAAGAAGAAGAATCTAAAGAACGCATGAAAATCTTCCCGTCTTATCAAATTAATCAGGAGTTAGTTAATCTCGCGAAACCAGAAGCCATTGTTTTGCATTGTTTGCCTGCGTATCGTGGTTTAGAGATTACGGATGAGGTCGCTGATGGACCTAATTCACGCCTTTTCCCGCAGGCAGAAAATCGCATGCATGCTCAAAAAGCTATCTTAGTTGAATTACTTTTAGGAGGAGACCCAGATGAAAAATAGTGAATATTACATTCAGCTTGAAGAAAAATACGGCGCCCATAATTACCATGCTTTAGACGTTGTCCTCACCAAAGGCGATGGTGTTTGGGTTTACGATGTAGAAGGCAATAAGTATCTCGATTGTCTGAGCGCTTATTCTGCAGTCAACCAGGGGCATAACCACCCGAAAATCAAACAGGCGATGATTGACCAATTGGAAAATATCACGCTAACATCACGGGCATTTCGTAGCGATAAACTTGGTTTGTTATATAAGAAGCTGTCCGATATGACTGGTTATGATAAGTCGCTGCCAATGAACAGCGGTGCTGAAGCAGTTGAAACAGCGATAAAAGTAGCAAGAAAATGGGGCTATGTCACCAAAGGGATACCCCGTCATAAGGCAGAAATAATTGTTGCCGATGGCAATTTCCATGGTAGAACAGTCACCGTCATATCTTTCTCCTCTACGCATCAATATAAGCATGATTTTGGACCATTCACACCGGGCTTCCCTCTCGTTAAGTATGGCGATATCGACGCTATTAAAGAGGCAATTAATAAAAACACCGCAGCGATTATGCTGGAACCTATTCAAGGTGAAAGCGGCGTCAACATTCCTCCGAAGGGATATTTTAAAGCTGTCAAACAACTATGCGAAGAAAACAACATTTTGTTAATCGCAGATGAAATTCAGACTGGACTTGGTCGTACGGGGGCTCTCTTTGCTTCCGATCATGAAAACGTTCGCCCAGATATCATGGTCATTGGCAAAGCGCTTTCTGGTGGTTTCTATCCCGTTTCTGCTATTTTAGCTGATGACCCAATTTTAGAGTTGATCGTCCCCGGAGACCATGGCTCTACTTTCGGAGGTAACCCCCTGGCAGCTGCAGTTGCGATTGCCGCACTCGAGGTTATTGAAGAAGAAGATCTGATCCATAATTCTCAAATTATGGGTGAATATATTATGGATCATTTACAAGAATTACCCCAGAAAGATATTCTCGAAATTAGAGGGAAAGGCATGTTAATTGGCGTTGAATTAAGACACGAGCTTGGTGGCGCAAGAAAATATGCTGAAATGCTGAAAGAGAAAGGAATTCTCGTTAAAGAAACCCATGAGCATGTCCTTCGTATTGCACCACCGTTGATCATTGATAAAGAAACTGCAGATATTTTAATTGCTGCTTTTCGCGATGTGATCACTTCGATATAAATTGATTAGTTTTTGTTTAGTATTTAAAAGGAACACCCATGAACCGTTTCGCAAAAATCGTATGTACATTAGGCCCAAGTAGTAGTTCAAAGGAAATTATTCAAAAAATGATTGCTGCAGGGATGAATGTAGCCCGATTAAATTTTTCACATGGTACACATGAAAGCCACAATGAAGCCATAGACCTTATTCGTGAAGTTTCGAACCAAATGGGTGTTCCCGTTACCATTTTACAAGATTTACAAGGACCAAAGCTAAGGATTGGAATACTCGAAAACGGAAGCATGGAACTAAAGGCAGGTGACCTGGTCACTTTGAGTTCTTCAAAGACTTTCACACCTGAAAGTTCGCAGAAATTTATTCCGTTTGAAGTCCCAGATTTACACAAAGCCTTGATGCCCGGAAACCACATTCTTCTTGATGATGGTAACTTAGAAATGGAAGTAAAAGCCATCAGTGGCGAGCGAATAGATGCTGTTGTCGTTTTAGGAGGGATTTTAAAATCGAATAAGGGTGTTAATCTTCCAGGTGCTAACTTGACATTACCCATCTTCACAGAAAAAGACCGCGAAGATGTAGAGTTCGGCCTTAAAAAAGGTGTTGACATGGTGGCAATTTCTTTTGTACGCTATGCGAAAGAAATCGAAAGTATTCGAGAAGCTATCCAATCTTTTGCAAATAACGCTAATTCTGCTTACATCCCGATAATTGCAAAATTAGAGAGACCAGAAGCCTTAGAGAACCTGGAAGAGATAATGGACGCGACCGACGGTGTCATGGTTGCTCGAGGAGACCTTGGTGTTGAAATGTCACCTTCGGCAGTCCCTATTGCGCAAAAAGAGATTATTGCTTGTGCTAACGCACATGGAAAGTTAGTCATCACAGCAACGCAAATGCTTGAATCCATGATCAATAACCCGCGTCCAACAAGAGCTGAAGCAACTGATGTTGCTAATGCAATTTTTGATGGCACGGATGCAGTGATGCTTTCAGGCGAGACCGCAGCAGGCAAATTCCCGATTGAGAGCGTTCAGATGATGTCTTCTATTGTTGAAAACGCAGAAAAGCATCTGGATAAATGGGGCGTTTTTGATTATTTGGCCTCTCTTGTCAAACAAAAAGAGGTTCTGTCTATTACCAGAGCAGCTAAGGAACTTGCTCAGGATCGAAATGTGGCAGCGATCGTCGTTTTCACACAATCCGGCAGAACAGCGCGGTTGATGTCAAAAGTAAGGCCCAATGTACCTATTTATGCTTTTACACCAGAACTTGAAACCTATTACCAGATGGGCTTATTTTGGGGTGTAACCCCCTTGCTGGTCCCCTACGCAGATACCCTTGAAACAATGATCAAACACCTGGAGACTGCTATTTTCACCTCTACGCAATTACAACCAGGGCAAAACATTATTTTAATTTCAGGGTTCCCGGTTGGTGCTATGCGTGAGCCAAACCTTGCTCTATTATATACCTTGGGTGAGATGTAATTAAATATAAAAACCCGATGGTGCTTCAGCCATCGGGTTTTATTTTTTATTTCATGTCTTTATTTATATCTTCAAGGGTGGATGGGGCTGGCCGTAGCGCATCAGCAGGCGTTCGGTTAAGTGGTTGGTCTATTAAATCCATATAATCGTATAACGTGGGCTGGTTTGAATTTACATATATTAACCCTGTAACAAACCAGTCGTTTTGTTCTGCTTCTTCTAATATTCTTAACGCATGCCATTTGTTTGTTGGGTCGTAATCTTTTTCAAGCTTTTTCAACACAACAACAGAGCCATCATGCATAGTGACTCTTTTTGTGTCGCCTTCCTCAAATTCTCGTAAAAGTATTGGCGATTGCCTTGGTACATAGGCGATATCATGTAACGGTGCTTGATGTTGGCGTCCCCATTTGTATGAATGCAAAGTGTCTTCGCGATTATTAAAAGTAACACATGGGCTAATAATATCCAAGACAGCTGTACCGTTGTGACTGAGGGCTGCTTTTAATAATTCGCGGACTTGTTTCGGATCGCCAGCAAAAGAGCGGGCTACAAAACTTGCGTTGCTAACTAAAGCTTCTTTTACGATATCTATCGGCAAAAAAGGATTTACACCATGATGTTTTAATTCCAGGCCTTGTTCCGCTGTGGCAGAAAATTGGCCTTTTGTCAATCCATATACGCCATTATTTTCAACAATATAAACCATGGGCAGGTTTCTACGGATAAGATGTTTGAACTGCCCCAACCCAATGCTGGCTGTATCCCCATCACCAGATACGCCAATAACTTTCATCGTTTTATCCGCAAAGGCAGCACCAAGCGCCAGTGATGGCATCCGGCCATGAAGACCGTTAAAACCAAACGATTTACTTAAAAAATAAGTTGGGCTTTTACTTGAACATCCGATTCCGCTAACTTTAACAATGTTTTCAGGAAAAATACCCATTTCGTAACACGCGGTAATAATTTGAACAGAAATAGTATTATGGCCACACCCAGGGCACAATGTTGAACGCTCACCTCGATAATCGGCACGAGTTAGGCCAACAATATTGGTTTCGTTCATTGTTTTTGCTTCCCTAACTTCACGCATTTCGCTCATTTTCTTCATTCTCCTTTGCCAAAATGGTTTTAACAATCCAATCTGCCGTCATCGGTAATCCATCAAGATGAGCCAATGAAATGATTTGCTGGTTTATCTCGCAATATTCAATCGTTAAAAGTTGGTGCAGCTGACCATCTCGATTTAATTCGAGAACGTAATTACGTTTATGCATTTGAATAAAATCTTTCACCTCGCTTGAAAAAGGTAACGCTCTGACTCGAAGAAAGTCAGTGGGAACGCCTGCCCTTGCCAATATATCTTGGGCTTCAATAATTGCCACCTCCGTAGACCCCATGGCGATTAAACCGATTTCAGCTTGTGAAAATTCTCTTAACACAGGTAGCGGTAAGTTTTCTCGCGATGAATCAAATTTTAATTTTATCCGATCCATCATTCTTTTCCAAACTTCAGGGTCTTCACTGTATTTGCCAAATTCATTGTGACCCGTACCACGGGTGAAGTACGGCGCTTTTTCATGCTTGTTTCCCATTATTGTTCGGTAAGGTATCCCGTCGTCATCGATATCTAAATATCTGCCCCATGGCTCAGAAAGATTCTCTAAATCCTCTTCCCAAAGCACTTTTCCTCGGTCTATAGGTCGGTCTGGATATTCAAATTCCTTGGTTATCCAAAAGTTCATTCCTAAATCTAAATCACTTAAAATAATGACCGGCGTTTGATATTTTTCGGCGATATCAAATGCCTTCCAACCAAATTCAAAGCATTCATTTACAGATGAGGGGATTAAAATTATATGTTGGGTATCGCCGTGCCCTAAAAAGTAGTTTAAAGTAAGGTCACCTTGTGCAGTACGTGTGGGCAATCCGGTACTCGGTCCAACTCTTTGAACATCCCACAAGACTAAAGGGATTTCAGCATAATAGGCAAGGCTCATATATTCAGACATGAGGCTAATCCCTGGCCCTGAAGTGGAAGACATTGATCGTAAGCCAGCCCATCCAGCACCAACAGCCATCCCAATTGCAGCCAGCTCGTCTTCAGCTTGGACGATAGCAAAATTATTTTTTTGGGTTGCAGGGTCAGTTCTTAAACGAGGGGCAAAAGTCCCCAAGGATTCAACCAAGCTGGTTGCAGGGGTAATCGGGTACCAAGAACAAAACTGGAAGCCTCCGTAAATTGCGCCCAGGGCACCAGCAGTATTTCCGTCTGTCATAATGTAATCACTCAGGGGGTCCATGGGTTCAACACGATAGCGATCTTTTTTAATCAGGTTTTGCTCTGCCCAGTTGGCAGAAAGCTGCACAATTGCGAAGTTCTCATCAGCGACCTTAGGCACTCGTCTAAACTGACGCTGCAATGCTCCTGCAATTTTATCCAAGTCAATGCCCAGCATTTGCGATACCACACCCACATACACCATATTTTCCATATAATCCGCCAAATTATGTGGAACACCAGCCTCCTTAATTAATTTCTTAACGGGCATTGGATAAGCGATAATACTTTTTCGGTCTATGGGTAAGTTAATATGGTCTCCATAAAATACCACTCCCCCTTCAACTGCACATGGCAAATCTTCTGTAAACGTCTGTGGGTTCATTTGTATAATGATGTCATCATGAGCCACTCTTCCAAGGTAGCCATCTTTAGAAGCGCGAATTGTAAACCATGTTGGTAACCCTTTTATATTGGAAGGAAAAATATTCCTTCCGGATACAGGGATACCCATGTGGAATAGCGCTCTGAATAATGTATTATTGGCTGTTGCACTACCTGACCCGTTTACAGTACATATCGTCAAGCAAAAATCATTGATATTTATTTCTTCTGGATTAAATTCCAAGTTATTTAATTTACGTGTTTCTGCCATTTGTTTTCCTTAATTTATCTTATTCAAATAAGAGCATTGAAGATTTTTGGCTGCGTTGGAATAATAAGTCCATATGGGTAATTAACGCTTGGTAACCTGAAGTAAATTCTTGTTGAACAATAGCATCAACCATTTGATGGTGATAGTTCCAAACCTGCTTTAAATATGAACGATCTTCGTAAATATTGAGGCCAATTGCTTCATAAATATCCCAAAATGATTCTAAAATTCCCAACGCAAAAGGGTTTTCAAGGCGTGAATATATGGTTAAATGTAATTGCCGATGTTCAAAATGAGGGATAGTTATCGGATATTTATTTAATTTTTCTTCAGCTACACGAACTATTTGTTTTAACTTAAGGATATCTTCTTCTTTTAATGCACTAACAGCTTGATACCAGTATGCGGTTTCGATATGATTTCGTAAATCTGAAAATTGTTTGAACGATTCGGGAGCTGTACTTATTGCAAACGCTAAACTCTTTGTGACAGCAGGAGAAAAACTATAAGGTAAATTCTTTATGCCAAGTCGAGGTTTTATGTCGATCAGACCAAACGCTTTAGCTACCCCTAATTCTTCGCGGAGTTTGGAAACGCTTATATGTAGTTCTTTACTGATTTCTATCAAGCTGGGAAGAGCCTCGATACCGTCGGTCCTGCTTTTCGAGAGATACTTAATAAAGGGTGTTAGGAGATCTTGGATGGTTTGAGAGCTCATCAGGGTTAACTCATTAATCATATTAATCTGATTAATAGATCATCTTTAGTGTAACATAACCATTATTTAAATTCAATATACCAGTTGTCATGTATTTATAAAGGTTACTTTCATCCCTTTTCACTGATGCCACAACTCTTGTTTATAACAAATATATGGCGAATATTTTTAATTTTTTTTGAATAAGAATTTAATATTAAAGGAAAGACCACATCGCACAATTTTCGAGCAAACGAGTACAATTTTAAAGCTAATGAACCGCAATACATTAAATCACCAGTAGGGTTTTTGCACCTTTACAGCTTTGCCTAAGGTAAGCTAAAAATTTTTATCAATTTAAATAGGTTTTGAAAATTATCTTATTTTTAACCGATGTTAATTTTCAAAAAGAAAGAGATCTTGAATGGCCTCAATAAGCAATGAGGGGATTGCAGAATTTAGCTTTGAAACTAAATATAAAACAAAACAAACCAAACCAATGGTATGGGTTTTTTCTCATGCAATTCATCAATGGCCGTGGATTTTATTAGCTTTAATAGGAGCCTTTGGGAATGCAGTTCTTGCGGGTTATGCCCCAATATATATTGGTAAAGCTTTCAATGAAGTCATTAAAGCAACACCTTCTTTAGCTATTATTGGACAATATGCATTAATTATCGGGGGAACGCAGGTTTTTCGTGGCTTTTTACAATTTGGTAGAAATTTTGGTTTCGAAATAACTGCACAGAATATTGAACGATTTGTTCGCCAGGAATTGTATGTAAATCTGCTCGGTAAGAGCATGACTTTTCACAACTTGCAGTCGGTTGGTGATTTGATGGCCAGGGCCACGAATGATGTGCGTGAGGTTAATTATATGTTTAGCCCCGGTTTTAATTTGGTTATTGGTTCTATTAATTTTTTATTTGTGCCCTTGTTCGTTGGGCCTGCCTTTCATCCTGCTTTAATTGCAGCACCAGCAACTTTTATTATTTTGTATTTCTTCGCATTATGGCACTATCTCACAATCCTCAACCCAATCACAAAAGAAGTTAGGCGGTCTTTTGGCGCGATGAATAGCCGGCTTTCTGAAGCGATTGATGGGGTTGAGGTTGTAAAAGGTTCTGCGCAAGAAAAAGGAGAAATAAAACTATTTTACGATAACGCAATTGCTTATCGCGATGCGTCGATCCGTCAAGGGATTGTCGAAAGTCGTTTCCTTCCCTTGCTATTATTGGGAATCATTATGGCTCTTGGATTAGCGCATTCATTAATTTTAATGCAGCGGGGCTTAATCGATATCGGAGATGTAATTGGTTATTTTGGGATTCTCTCGATGTTAGGTTTTCCCACACATGTATCGTTATTTGCCTATTCGCAAATTTCATTGGGTTTAGCCAGCGCAAATAGGATCTTAGAATTGGTTAACATTGAGAATAATCTCGACCAAAACGTTGATGGTTATACACAACCCATTAGAGGTGAAATAGAGTTTGATCATGTGACCTTCGAATATATTCCAAATGAACCGGTTTTAAGAGATGTTAATATCCCAATAATGGCTGGCCAAACCGTAGCGATTGTTGGGCAAACGGGAACTGGCAAAACTTCATTGGTGAAATTAATAAACAGGACTTTTGACGTGCTTCATGGCAAGGTGTTAGTTGATGGAGTAGATGTTAAAGATTGGAATTTAGAAGCGCTCCGAAACCAAATTTCAATCATTGAACAAGATGTATTTTTATTCTCCAAATCGATTGCTGAAAATATCGCATTTGGCAAACCAGGGGCAACTAAAGAAGAGATAATCCGTGCGGCAAAGGAAGCGCAAGCACATGAATTTATTGAGAACTTTGAAAAGGGGTACGACACGGTTATAGGTGAGCGCGGAACCACCCTTTCGGGTGGACAACGACAGCGATTAGCCTTGGCCCGCGCTTTTTTGACGTCGCCGAAAATCCTCATTTTAGATGATTCAACGAGTGCCATTGATAGCGAAACTGAAGATTACATCCAACAAGCTATATTTCGGGCCGCAGAAGGTCGAACCACAATAATTATCACACACAGGTTATCCCAAATTCGCTGGGCCGATTTAATTGTTGTACTTCGCAATGGTGAAGTCGCTGCCATTGGTTCTCATGAAGAATTAATGGCAAAATCAAAATCATATCAAAGAATTTTTAGTGAGTAAACATGGGTTTCTTTTCGGGCTTATCAGCTGAAAAATACGATCGACAATATTCAGACAGAAAATTATTCCAGCGGATTTATTCGTATTTTCAGCAACAATCTGGCAGGCTGGTAACTGTTTTTGTTTCAACCATTCTTATCGCTTTATTTGAGGCATACAACCCTGTCCTTGTTGCGCGTGCTCTAGACAGTATTACTGGTAAACCAGTCACCAATCAGTTTGTTATTGATCTTTCAGCAATTATTTTGTTTTTAGGTGTTGCTGGCTGGCTTGTGAACCTAATCCGCCGACGTTATTCTGCTAAAACAATTGCGGAATTAATCAGACAACTGGCAACAGATGCATTTGAAGCCTCAATTCAACAGGATTTATCCTTTCATGATTCGTTTGTCTCCGGCAGAATCGTTTCAAGGATAACCTCAGATACGCGCGAGTTCGGACATTTAGTTACGCTCACAACTGATGTCCTGATGCAATTAATTTCATCAACAATTTTGTTGGTCATCCTCTTTCGAACTGAGTGGCGTATGGCTTTAAGTGTACTAATTATGGTGCCTGTCATATTTGCACTTGTTATTCGATACCGACATATAGCCCGAAAAATTACCCAAGAGGGTATGCGAGCGATGGCGAACGTTAATTCAACGATCAAAGAGACAGTCAGTGGGATTGCCGTTGCCAAAAACTTCAGGCAAGAAGAAGCTGTTTACAATGAATTCAACGAAGCAAATCAGACTTCATTCGAGGTTAATGTCAAAAGAGGGTTTATCATTTCAATCGTTTTCCCAGTGCTTAATTCAATCGGTGGTGTCGTAACCGCTCTTATGGTTTATTATGGCGCTATGTCGGTCCTTGGTGGCATTGTTACCGCAGGTGCCTGGTTTTTATTTTTATCAACCCTTGACAGGTTCCTTTATCCCGTAATGAGTTTATCTTCCTTTTGGACACAGGTTCAAACAGGGTTATCAGCAGCAGAACGAATTTTCGCCTTAATTGATGCTGAATATACCGTTAAGCAGGTCGATTCAAAGCTCGCGCCCCGCCTCAACGGTCGCATTGAGATGAACCATGTTAATTTCAGCTATACACCAGACGAGCCGATATTGAAAGATTTTTCTCTACATATAAAACCAGGCGAAACTCTGGCACTCGTTGGCCATACAGGAGCTGGAAAGACATCTATCGGTCGGTTAATTTCCAGGTTCTATGAATTTCAGGGTGGAGAGATTTTAATCGATGGCATTGATATTAGACAATTTAATTTAATTTCTTTACGTCAACAAATGGGAATTGTCTCACAAGTTCCTTTTTTATTCTCTGGCACAGTGGAAAATAATATTCGTTATGGATGCCCTATGTGTGACCGAAATGAAATTATCCGCGTAGGGAAGAAAATTGGGGATGGAGAATGGCTCGAGGCCTTGCCAAACGGGCTGGATACCGAAGTTGGCGAACGGGGATCCCAACTTTCGATGGGACAACGACAATTGGTTGCGCTTATGCGTGTTTTAATTCAAAAACCATCGATTTTTATTCTCGATGAAGCCACTGCAAGTATAGACCCATTTACCGAAACCCAAATTCAATCTGCTCTTGAATTAATTCTTTCCGAAACAACAAGTATCCTAATAGCACACAGGCTATCGACAGTTCGTTCAGCAGATAGGATCCTTGTTATGCGCATGGGAGAAATTATTGAAGAGGGAGACCACGAAAAATTAATGGCGCATGGACAGCATTATGCAGAACTTTATAATATGTACTTCAGACATCAGTCTTTGGAATATATAGAACAAGCTAAAGCAATGTTCAAGCCTTAATAGCATAGATAACAATTGAACAAAACATTAAAAGTGAACGATTTTGTTGAAAGAATGCACCCTTATCTGCGTTTACTTGACATAATAGGTGGGTGCTTTTAGAATCAAAATGAAATGCTTCATTGATTATCAAACATAAGTTTTCAGTGTAATTCTGCCAGCATTTTATGCAAATAATCATTTAAGAATTTAGAAATATTATTTTGGTTTTATTTCCAATTATTAGAGACAGAACCAAAAAATGATTTTTGAAAAGCCAAATTATATTAAAGGAGTGAACTATGAAAACACCAATTAATTTGAAGTACGCAAAAACGGATGAATGGGTAAAAATTGACGGAGATGAAGCGATTATTGGCATTACCGATTACGCTCAAGACCAGCTTTCAGACGTTGTTTACGTTGAATTCTTAATTGACGAAGGCGATGAGGTTGAAAAAGATGAAGAATTTGCAACAATTGAATCGGTAAAAGCCGCTGCATCTATAAATGCTTTGGTTTCAGGAACGATCGTTGAAGTTAATCCAAAAGTCGTTGATGAACCTGAGATCATCAATGCTGATCCCTATGAAGATGGCTGGCTGGTAAAAATCAAACTTACCGATCCTTCAGAAGTTGATGATTTGCTTTCAGCTGAGGAATATGAAGCTTATAACGAGGAACGCGAGGACTAATGTATACGCCTCACACCCCCCAAGATATTGATGAGATGCTAAGTGCAATAGGCGTCAATTCAATTGAGGATTTATTCGCCAGAATTCCAAAACAGCACCGGTTTCCGAAACTCGACCTGCCCAAGGGTATGACTGAAATGGAAATCGCGGCAGAATTAAATGATATTGCCTCGGCAAATGCCACAACCGACGATTTTATTTCCTTTTTAGGGGCCGGCGCTTACGACCACTACATCCCAGCCGCTGTTGACATGATTTTAAAGCGCGGCGAATTCTATACAGCCTATACCCCCTATCAGCCTGAAGTTTCTCAGGGAACTTTACAAGCCATTTTTGAATTTCAGACTTTAATGACACAGCTGACGGGAATGGAAGTTAGTAACGCTTCACATTATGATGGAGCGACAGCGGCTGCAGAAGCTGCAAACCTTGCCTACCATAATTTTCGAGGCAAGAGGCGTAAAGTACTTGTTTCTCGATCGGTCAATCCACAATATCGAGAGACTATTCGCTCCTACATGAACGGCCTCGAAGATGTACAGGTGCTCGGCGACGATCGTGACTTTGGGCAAGACACAGAAAGCCTTCTATCTGCAATCGATCGAGATACTGCTGTGGTCATCGTCCAGTACCCAGATTTCTTTGGGCGAATTACCGACTATACGAACTTGGTTGAAAAAGCTCATGAGTTTGGCACTTTAGTAACTTTTGTTTTTAATCCAACTGCCTTGGGCATTTTAAAACCACCTGGTGCTTTCGATGCTGATATCGCCGTAGGAGATGGCCAACCTTTAGGCATTCCACTCGCTTATGGCGGGCCTTACCTGGGAATTTTTACGATCAAAGAACAATACGTCAGGAAAATGGCGGGCAGGCTGGTCGGCGAAACGGTCGATCAAGACGGAAATCGCGCATATGTATTAACCCTCACCGCTCGAGAACAACATATTCGCAGAGAAAAATCCACTTCAAACATCTGTACAAACCAGGGTTTGATGGCCCTTGCATCAGCTGTGTATCTATCCTTGTTAGGAAAATCTGGTTTTAAACAAGTTGCAAATTTATGTTATCAAAAAGCACATTACGCTGCTGAACAAATTTCCAAAATTCCTGGTTTCGAACTGGCATTTCCAGACACCCCATTCTTTCACGAATTTGTTGTTAAAACCCCAAAGCCTGTTAGTGATATTAATGCGCATCTGGAAGAGCATTGGATTTTAGGAGGTTACGATTTAAGTCAAGACTATCCTGAGATGGATCACCATCTGTTGGTAGCCGTTACAGAGAAAATGACTAAAGAAAATATTGATGAGTTTGTTGAAGTACTTTCGGAGGCAAGCCATGACTGAACCAACAATTTATGAAATTTCTCAACCTGGACGCCAAGGTTTCAAATTTCCTGAACCTGATGTACCAGCCATCGCGTTGCCAGACACTTTTGAAAGAGAATCCTTAAACTTCCCTGAAGTATCAGAATTGGATGTCGTACGCCATTTTACAAACCTTTCGCATTTGAACTACTCTATCGATGGCGGATTTTACCCATTGGGTTCATGTACCATGAAGTACAACCCAAAAATTAACGAGGTTGCTGCTCGCTTACCGGGATTGATTAACACGCACCCCTTACAACCTGAGGCATCAGTTCAAGGTAATCTTTATATGCTTTATTACCTTCAAGAATGGCTGCAAGAAATCAGCGGCTTTCATAAGGTCTGTTTAACACCAGCTGCTGGTGCCCAAGGTGAATTTGTCGGCGCGTTAATTATCAAAAAGTATCACAAAGACCGTGGTGATTCAAAGCGAGTAAAGATATTAATTCCCGATTCAGCACATGGAACCAACCCAGCAACATCCTCAATGAGCGGTTTCGATGTTGTTCCCTTACCCTCTGATGCTCGAGGAAATGTGGATTTAGAAGCTCTAAAAACGCATTGTGATGATACTTTAGCTGGTTTAATGTTGACCAATCCCAATACACTGGGTTTATTTGATGAAAATGTTGAAGAGGTCAACCGTTTAGTGCATGAAGCAGGGGGGTTAGTCTATGGAGACGGGGCTAACCTGAACGCTCTTCTGGGGATCCTCAAGCCTGGTGACGTCGGGTTCGACATCATTCACTTTAACCTACATAAGACCTTTTCTACGCCGCATGGTGGTGGTGGGCCAGGTTCTGGCCCAGTGGGCGTAATTAAAGAATTAGAAGAATTTCTACCTGGTCCGATCGTGAAAATCGTAGAAGAAGGTGACGAACATAATCCTCCGCTCTATGGGTTTTACAAACCTGAGAAATCAATCGGTCGAATGAAGGCTTTTTATGGTCATTTTGGCGTAATCATTAGGGCTTTCACTTATATTGCCATGCTTGGACCTGAAGGCTTACGCGATGCTGGTGAAAAAGCAGTTTTGAATGCCAATTATCTAATGAATAAAATTAAAGAAGATTATCATTTGCCATACGATCGCACCTGCATGCATGAATTTGTCGTTGAAGGAGCCTGGAAGGATATCCCAGAAGTTCATGCACTTGATATCAGCAAACGTTTGATGGATTACGGTTTTCACCCTCCAACAAATTATTTCCCCTTAATTGTTCATGAAGCTTTGATGATTGAACCTACAGAAACTGAATCCAAACAGACTTTGGATGCGTTTGCAGCTGCAATGAAAGCCATTGCGTACGAAGCTCGAGAGAATCCCCAGTTGCTAAACAACGCACCTCATACAACGCCTATTCGTCGCAGCGACGAAGTAAAAGCTGCTCGGGATCTTGTTTTCTGTTGTTGGGTTCCTGAAGAATAATCAGTATTTAATAACAAAAAGGCGTTAGACGAAAAATCATCTAACGCCTTTTTGATTAATCATGCAAAATAAGGCTAACCGGGCAATGATCCGAGCCCATAATCTCACTATGGATCACAACATCTTCCACTCTTTCCATCAGACCTTCAGAAACTAAATAGTAATCTAATCGCCAACCAATATCCCGTGCCCTGGAGTTAAATCGATAGGTCCACCAGGTGTAGACTTGTCTTTCAGGATAAAGCTCGCGATAAGCATCTTTAAAGCCATGCGCTAAATAGCGATCAATCCATTCACGTTCTTCAGGTAAAAAGCCGGTATTTTTTTGGTTCTCTTTTGGATTTGCTAAGTCGATTTCAGTATGCGCAGTATTAAAATCTCCAGTGATGATAATGTTCTTTCCATTTGCATGTATTTCGTTACAAATCTCTAACAATGCATCATAAAATTCAAGTTTAAAAGGAACACGTTTGTTGCCTTCTCCACCATTGGGAAAGTAAATATTGTAAAGATAAAAATCTGGGTATTCAAATCTGATCACCCGACCTTCGTTATCAAATTTTTCGATTCCCAAACCTATTTCATGCTGGACTGGATGTTGTTTAAAAAAAGAAGCTGTCCCACTATAACCTTTTCTTTCAGCAGGGTTCCAAACTCCTTGATAATCATCAATCGTTGCATCCTTTTCATCAATTTGGTCCAACTGAACTTTAATTTCCTGCAAACAAAGGACGTCAGGGGCAATCTCTGAGACCCAATCGAAACCATTTTTTTTCAAGACTGCACGGTAGCCATTTACATTCCAAGTTGTAATTTTCAAAACAAAACCTTCCTACTCGTATTAATTTCCCAAATTATACCAGTAATTATTTTTACAACAATTAAATTGTAATTTAGCAAAATCCGTGACAATAACCATAGATTAATAAGGTGAAATTCAGTTAAAATGGAGGAAATTAGGAGATTGGCTTGTACATCAATCAATAAAATGAGCTATCGTACTCGTCCTGTTCCCATTCTATACTGCCTTATGGTAAACTTCTAGGTTGAGATTGGCAAAAATTGTTGAATTATCCCTAAAGATGTTCGCAAAATTCGAAGGTTATGTACACGCAAAAAAGATCAAAGTTATCAAAACAACCACCCTTCTCAACCAGAAGTCGTGTTATCGTTTTCATGGTGATCACTATTTTTAGTCTTATAGTGAGTCCAGTAAACGCAATAAACTTGCACCAAGAAGCTGGCCCAACTTATATTGTTCAGTCTGGTGATTCACTTAACGAGATTGCGATTCGATTTGGTAAAACTGTTGATGAAATTTTGAAAGTCAATGAAATCAACGACCCCAATTCAATTTCAGTGGGTCAATCGATCATTATCCCGGGGTTAGAGGGCATAAGTGGCGTATTAACTTCAAAAACGCTACCGCTGGGGGCGTCATTGACCGCATTAACCAGACAATATAACTTTACAAAAGAAGGGTTAATTACACTTAATCGATTCACAAGCCCATCTGAGATGATTGCTGGGGTTACGTTAATCATCCCAATTAAAGACGATGACTCGAATCAATCAGCAATACCATCAATAATACAGGGAGAATCTTCGCTTGAAAGGTCAATTTTGAGCGGGATTACGCCATGGATTTTGGCAGACCAAAATCAGCTGTCGAATACCTGGTCTTTTATTCCTGGAGAACCGCTTTTTATGAGCGATGCATTAGTCCCTGATCAAGACAAATCCCCGGGTATGCCTCAAATTTCGATAAACAAATTACCCATTGTTCAGGGTGAAACGATGCAGTTAAAGATTACAACGCCCAAGCCAATTTTAATCACAGCAGATTTTAATGGCCGAAGTTTTAACTGTTTTACCGAAGATAACGAAAACTACTATTGTTTTCATGGCATACATGCCTTAGCTGAACCAGGAATTTATCCATTACGAATTGACATAAGCAGTGAAGGACGCAGCTTATTGAAATTTGAGCAACTTATATTTCTTGCACCTGGTTATTTTGAGTGGCAAAATGTAAATATTTCTGATTTAAACACCCTCGACGCAGAAAAGTCTGCTGAAGAAGATGCTCGTATCCAACCAATTTTAGACCGTGCTACACCTAATCGGTTCTGGGAGGGACAATTTCACTATCCTGTTGATGAACCTTGCAGTAATGATGATTTTGGAGCAAGACGTGACTACAATAATGGGAAATTAATTTATTACCATACAGGCGTCGATTTTCCCGTGTGTGCACAAAATTTAAATATTTATGCCGTCGCCTCTGGTGAAGTTATCATTGCAGAAGCCCTATTAACCCGAGGGAATACGGTATTCATTGATCATGGTTGGGGTGTGGTTTCTAATTATGCCCACCTGAGTGAGATCCTGGTTGAGGTAGGTGATTTTGTCGAACAAGGTGATTTAATTGGAATTATTGGAAATACTGGTCGTTCTGCAGGTCCGCACCTTCACTTGGAAATAATCGTTTCTGGAACGCCGGTTAACCCTACGACTTGGTTAAACCAGGTATTTCCATAATGTTTGAAAAACAAAAACAGGCACTTGAATATTTAAGTGCTTGCTGATCAATGCGCTGGGAGGGAATCGAACCCTCACGCCTTTCGGCACGTGGCCCTCAACCAC